>JAQAZP010000209.1:0-9607 GCA_032127265.1 Acidobacteriota bacterium | reverse complement strand
GTGAGGGAAAGTAGGGACAGTCACTACTTTCCGTTAGAGAGACATATGCGGATGTATTGAAAGTAGTGACTGTCCCTACTTTCCCTCACGCTAACAATTCTTTGGCCGTCTCCGTACCCATCCCCTATAATTACTCCGTCTTGCCAATTTACGATAAGGAGTCGCACAACCATGAGTACCGTATACGCCCGTTCCGCCCTGGTGGCCCTGTTTCTTGTCCTGGCCCTGGCGGCCTCCATCCCCGCGGCCGCCGCAAACAGCCCGGCACCGCAGATCATCCCCGTGGAGGGTTCCGACACGCTGGTCAAACTGCTGCCCGGCGGGGCGGCCTACCAGGTGAGCCTCGACCATGGGCAGCGGTTCAGCCGCACCCTGGCCCGGCAGAACACGATCTCATTGCACGGCGGCTCCTTTGACCCGCTCTCCGCGGATGCCGGCAGACGCAGCCCGGACATCCTCGAGGCCCTGCGGGCCGCGGCAGACAGCCGGACGTTCATCGTCCAGTTCGTCACCCATCCGCTGCCGGCCTACCGTGAGGCGATCCGGAAGCTGGGCGGCACCACCCACCAGTATGTTCCCTACCAGGCGCTGCTGGTGCGCATCGACCCCGGACAGCTGGACCAGCTCCTGGCCCTACCCTTTGTCAGCTGGGCCGGCCCCTGGCACCCGGCGTTCCGGCTGGAAACCGCGCTGGTGCAGATGCTCTCCGACGAAAAAGCGGACCCGGCGCCCCGGCGCTACTCGATCATGGCTCTCGAGCGGGGGCCGGCGATGCAGCAGTCGCTGGCCGCGCGGATCGAGCGGTCCGGCGGCTCGGTGGA
Organism: Acidobacteriota bacterium; assembly: GCA_032127265.1. GTDB lineage: Bacteria > Acidobacteriota > JAQAZP01 > JAQAZP01 > JAQAZP01 > JAQAZP01. The sequence continues at coordinate 8,786 of JAQAZP010000209.1, read as the reverse complement.
TCTCACCATCCCCCAAGGCTACCGCATGGAAGCCACGCTCAACCCGAACCAGCTGCTCCACCTGGCCCGGTCGGACGACGTGCTGTTCATCAACCGCTGGAGCCCGCCCGAACCGGACATGAACATCGCCCGTGAGATCGGCGGCGCCAACCATATCGAGACCGTGGCCGGATACACCGGCCAGGGGGTTCGCGCCGAGGTGATGGACAACGGGCTGCGCACCACGCACCAGGACTTCCAGGGAACCCCGCCGATCTACCATGGCGCCAGCTGGTCCGATTTCTACCACGGCACCCAGACCTACGGCATCAACTTCGGCGACGGCACCGGCAACGCCAATGCCCGGGGCATGCTGCCCGACGGCCAGGGGATCTTCGCCAGCTACAACCGGGTCACCAACCGCTACACCCACACCGCGGAGCTGGTGGACCCTGACGACGACTACCGGGCAGTGTACCAGAGCAACAGCTGGGGCAACAGCCCGACCACCAACTACGACACGTATTCGGCGGAGATGGACGACATCCTCTTCCTCAACGACATCCTGATCACCCAGTCGCAGAGCAACAACGGCAACCGCAGCTCGCGGCCCCAGGCCTGGGCCAAGAACATCGTCTCGGTGGGCGGGGTCTACCACCACAACACCCTGACCCGCACCGACGACCAGTGGGCCAACGGGGCCAGCATCGGGCCGGCGACCGACGGGCGGATCAAGCCCGACCTCTGCCACTTCTACGACGACACCCTGACCACCGGGTACAGCGGCGACACCTCGTATGACAGCGGCTTCGGCGGCACCAGCGGCGCCACCCCGATCACCGCCGGCCACTTCGGCCTGCTGTTCCAGATGTGGGCCGACGGTGTCTTCGCCGGCAGCCCGGGGTCCGGTGCCGACGTCTTCGACGCCCGGCCGCACATGACCACGGCCAAGGCGCTGATGATCAACACCGCCAGCCCCTACGATTTCAGCGGCGATACCCACGACCTCACCCGGATCCACCAGGGCTGGGGCCTGGCCCACGTGGGCAACCTCTACGACCAGGCCGAGGACGGCAACTGGCGGCTGCCGCTGGTGATCGACGAAACCGAGGTGATCGAACCCTTCGGGATTCACAGCTACAACATGACGGTCAGCGAACCCGGGACCTGGTTCAAGGTGACCCTGGTCTACGCCGACCCCATGGGCAACCCCGGCGGGGGGCTGGCCCGGATCAATGACCTCTCCCTCAGGGTGACCGGGCCGGACGGCGAGTTTTTCGGCAACCGCGGCCTGCGCACCTCCAACTGGTCCCAGGACGTCGGTGACTACCCCAACGACTTCGACACCGTGGAGAACGTGTTCATCGAGAGCGCGTCCGCCGGCAGCTGGCTGGTGGAAGTGCTGGCCGACGAGATCATCGAGGACAGCCACCCGGAGACCCCGGAGCTGGACGCGGACTACGCACTGGTGGTCTCCGGCTCGGTGCAGATCGGCGGTTTCGGCGTACCCACCATCGTGGTCGGTGCGGGCCCCAAGCCGACCAACCCCACCGCGGTCCGCGGGTACACCGCCGGCGGCGAGGCCAATCCGGCCATCGATTTTGAAGCCTACCCGGCCCTGCAGGGCTACGGCACGCGGATCGCCGCCGGGAACATCGAAGGCGGCGGAATCCAGGCCATCGTCACCGGCCCGGGGCCCGGGCCGGACCATCCGCCCCTGGTGCGCGCCTTTGCCGCTGACGGCAGCGCGATCACCGGGGTCGAGTTCCTGGCCTACGGGGTCCAGGCCAACGGGGTCAACGTCTGCTGCGGCGACATCAACGGCGACGGCACCGACGAGATCCTCACCGGCGCCGGACCGGGTGAGGTCTTCGGGCCCCACGTGCGCGGCTGGGAGGTGGCCGGCGGCACGGTGACGGCCATGCCGGGTGTCAACTTCCTGGCCTACGGCACCCCGCGCTGGGGTGTGAACGTGGCCTGCGCCGACATCGACGGCGACGGCACCGACGAGATCCTCACCGGTGCCGGGCCCGGCGCGGTCTTCGGGCCCCACGTGCGCGGCTGGAACTACGACGGTGCAACCCTGGCCCCGATAGCCGGGGTCAGCTTCTTCGCCTACGGCACCCTGAAGTGGGGTGTGGAGGTGACCGGGGCCGATATCGACGGCGACGGCATCGACGAAATCGTCACCGGCGCCGGACCCGGGGAGGTCTTCGGTCCCCACGTGCGCGCCTGGAATTATGACGGCTCCACGCTGACCGCCATCCCGGGGGTCAGTTTCTTCGCCTACGGCACCAACCAGTGGGGCGTAAGGGTCTCGGCCGGAGACGTGGACGGCGACGGCAGGGACGAGATCATCACCTCGCCGGGCCCGGGCCTGGCCTTTGCCGCGCACATCCGCGGCTGGAACTACGACGGGCAGACGCTCAGCGCCATCCCCTCGCTCAACTTCATCGCCTTCGAGGGCACCGATTACCACGGGGGCGCCACCACGGCGGTGGCCATGCTGGAGTAGGCGGCGGCACGCCTGCCGGGACGTGGTTTCACAACCTCAGCCGTGGTTCGAGAGCGAGGCCACGGCTGACGAAAAAGCGCCGTATACTCTGCTGTATGTGAGCATTTCGAGGAAGCCGATAACAAAGCAATCGGGCCGCAAGCTGAGGTTGTGAGACCACGTCCAATGGTGAGGGGCTGGTGAGGGACGACGCAACATGGCAATCACGTGCGGGGGCTGCTCGCGGGAGCATCCCCCTCGCCGCGCTGCTGATCCTGCTCAGCCTCATCCTTCCCGGCTGCCGTGAGGCAGCGGCGCCTGGCTCCGGTGGCCCGGCCGCTTCCGGCAAACCGGTGACGGACGACTATATCCCCCTCGCCCCGCTGATGGAGATGACCGCCGGCCCGCTGCTCGACATAGCCCCCGGCCAGACGCTCAAGCCCCGCCTGCTCCACTCTGCCGAACGCCGCGGCGATGAAACCATCCTCACCGGCCGGGTTATCCGTAGGGAGTGGTATGGCTATGACCTGGAGAACGGGCCGCGGGCCGCGACCCACCCCGCCGGGGCGCCGGGGATGATCCGGCTGGAGAAGGAAGACCTGGGCCGGACCTTCCTGATGACCGGCCACATCAACATGGCCGAGGTGGACCTGGTGGCCCTGGAGGTGCAGTGCGAGACCCCGGGACTACTGGAGTTTGTCTGGGACAACGAGGCCCTTCCGCTGGGTGAGCTGGAACGGAGCCACCTGTTCGGTCTCGACGGCCGGCCGGGCACCCGTGAATACCTGGTGCCGGTGCATGAAATGCCCAACTGGATCGGCAAGGCCCGCTGGTTCGGTATCCGCGTGGTGGAACTGGACCAGCCGGCGGTGATCCATGCCGTCCGTTTTCTCCAGGCCGGACCGGAGGTACGCCAGGCCATGCGGCGGAGCCGGGACGAGACCCCGGCGCCAAGGCTGGTGCTGGCGGAAGAGAGCCGCCCGGCGTTCAATGCCCCGGCCGGCACGGTGTACGAAGCCGGGCTGACGGTTCCCGAGAATGCGCGGCTGCACACCGGCTTCGGCTACTTCCCCGATGTCTGGCGCAAGCAGCGCCGGGGCGTGATCTTCCGCGTGGAAGCGCTCACGGAGGGCGGAGGGGAGAGCCGACGGCTCCTGGAAACATTCCTCGACCCCGGGGACTGGATCGGTTCGCGCCGGTGGCAGGACGAACAGCTGGACCTCGAGGGGCTGGCCGGACAACAGGTGACCCTCCGTTTCTCCACCCTGCTGCCGGAAAGCGGGGAGGGGGATGGGGAAGGACCGGCCCCCGGACCGCTGGACAACTTCGCGGCCTGGAGCCCCCCGGCGCTCGTGGTGGACGGCTCGCACACCCTGGAACAGCGGCGCAACGTCATCGTCTGGCTGGTGGACGCCCTGCGCGCCGACCGGCTTTCGGCCTATGGTGCGGCACGGCGCACTTTACCGTGCCTCGACCGCCTGGTGCGCGAGGGGCTGATCTTTACCAGGCCCCTGGCCCAGGCCTCCTGGACCGCCGCCTCCACCGGCTCGATCTTCACCTCCCTCTACCCCTCGCGCCACGGCGCCGAGCGGGAGAAGCAGCGGCTGCTCCCCGACTGCGTCACCCTGGCCGAACGTCTGGAAGGGGCCGGCATCTACACCATGGGCCTGGTGGCCAACGGCCACGTCAAGTCACTGATGAATTTCGACCAGGGATTTGACCGCTACGCCTTCCTCCGCGGCCGCGGCGACCCGCCCCACGCCGACGCGTCCCAGATCATCGAGCGTCTGCGCCCGATGCTGGAACAGAATGTCGACAAACCGTTCTACCTCTATGTCCACAGCGTCGACCCCCACGGGCCCTACACGCCGCCCCCGCCCTATGACACGCTCTTCACTCCCGCCGGCTACCAGGGGACCATCGACGGGAGCTACGAACCGCACGATTTCCGCGGCCGCCCGTTGGACCGGGTGAGCGAGGACGACCTGGCCCAGCTCATTGGTCTCTACGACGGCGAGATCGCCTGGAGCGACCTGCACCTGGGGATGCTGGTGGCCGAGCTGCAACGCCTCGGCCTGCTGGAAAAGACGCTGATCCTGGTCACCGGCGACCATGGCGAGGAGTTCCTCGACCACGGCGGCTGGGACCACGCCAAGACGCTGTTCAACGAACAGCTGCAGGTGCCGCTGGCCGGGCGGCTGCCGGAGAGCGCCCGGCAGACTCACCCCGCAGGCAGCGTGATCCACCAGCCGGCCCAGCTGGTGGACATCTACCCCTCGGTGCTCGACTTCCTCGGAGTGCCCTCGGACAAAGACCAGCTCAGCGAGCTGGAGGGGCGGTCGTTCCTCACCGCGGGGGACGGCGGATTGGGCAGGCCTGCCGAGCGCCTGATCTTCAGCGAGGAGAACAAGGCCGAACACCAGCTCTTCTCCGTGGAGCGCGGCCGCTACAAGCTGATCCGCCGGCTGAAACCGGAAGCGGGGACCGAACTCTACGACCTGCTCAGCGACCCCGGCGAGACGCAAAACATCGCCGCCGAGCACCCGGAGCTGGTGGGACGGATGACCGGGGCCGGCGAAGCGATCCGCAGCCGCCGGTCACTGGAGCGGGACGAGGTGGCGCTGGACCAGGCCACCCGGGAAGAACTCCGGGCGCTGGGATATATCGAGTAGCACGCGAACCGCCCTTATGGCAGATCCGGCAGCCAGACCCTATACTTAACTCATGACAGCATGTTCAGGGGTAGCCTCCCCGATGCAGCAGCAACCGATCTCCCGGAGTGAATCATGTCCAATATGTTCTTGGCCTGCCCGGCACACACGTCCCGAACCGGCGTTCTTGCCCTGATGCGTACTGCCGTCCGTTCGCTACTCCCGGTCTTCATCGCCATGGCGCTGGCCGTCCCGGCCGCCGGCGTCACCCTGGTCTCCAGGTCCACCGGCCTCGACTCACCGAACAAGGAGGAGGGGAAGACCGAATACGAGCTGGCCGACATCAATCTCGACGGCCACCTGGACATCATCTCGGTGGGCGACCACGGTTCACCATTCGTCAACAGCCAGCAACACGGGATCATGGTCTGGCTCGGTGACGGCGCCGGCACCTGGACCCCGTATCAGTCAGGCAATTTCGGGTATGGCGGATGCGCGGCGGGCGACCTCGACCTGGACGGCTTCCCGGACCTGGTCTGGGGGATTCACCACAACTGGGGAGACCCCGGGTTCGGCGACACCCTGCTCGGTGCGGCGCTGGGGAATGGCGGCAGCGGGGCCTGGACACCCTGGGGCACCGGTCTGGCCGCCAGCGGCGAGGACTGGGGCATGTTCGCCACCGACCTGGCCGATTTCGATGTCAACGGCCGCCTCGATCTGGTTTCCCAATCCTTTGGCGGCAGTAACGGCTTGCGGCTCTACGAGAACCACGGTGACGGCACCTGGAGCCAGGCCTGGGCCGCCACCGGCGGTTCGGTTGGCTACACCCTGAAAACCGGTGACATCAACGCCGACGGCTATCCCGATATTGCCTGCACCCGCAGCGGGACGGCGGTCTTTCTGGGCGATGGCGCCTTTGGATTCACCGCGGCGGTGAACGGTCTGCCTGCTGAAGCCATTGCCGGCGTCGACCTGGGGGACATCAACAGCGACGGCCGGGACGACCTGGCATTCTGCACCAGCGCCGGCGGCATCGGCTGCTACACCTTTGACGATCTGTCATCATCCTGGGTGTCCGCCTCCGCGGGGCTGCCCGTCTCGGGGGGCTACAGCCGGGCCCAGCTCGGTGATCTGGACGGCGACGGGCATCTGGACATGGTCGGCTTCGACGGCCCGGACGGTCAGGTTTTTCTCGGAGACGGCGCCGGGACCTGGACCGCGGACGCCTCCTGGACCATGCCCTCACCCGGAAGCGTTTCGGCACTGCGGGTGGACGGCGATGTGGACCATGACGGCCGGGAGGACATCGTCATCGTCGCCTCGATGAGCGGGTTCCCCTTTAACCGCAACCAGCTGCGGGTCTATTCCCCGTGGCAGGAGCCGGCAGCACTCTCCGCGCGGGTGGTTTCGCCGGCGGGCGGCGAGACCCTGCTCCTGGGCTCAGTCCGCTGGATCCGCTGGCTGGCCGCCGTCCCGCCGGCCGACAGCCCCGGCGTGGCGGAGATCCAGCTCTCGCGCTCCGGCCCGGACGGCCCCTGGACATCCATCGCCTCGGGGCTGCCGAACAGCGGCCGTTACCAGTGGTCAGTCAGCGCACCCGGCCCGTCTTTCACCTGCCGTATCCGGGTGATCATCACCACCACGTCCGGCAGCACCACCGCCGATTCAGCCACCGACTTTTCCCTGGCCGGCACTGAGGTCGAGACCCTGGATGCCTCGTTCCGTTGCCAGCCCGATTCGGGTGTGCTGCCATTTCAGACCGCCATGCGCATAGAGCTGACCAACCTCGCCGCGGACCGGCGCCGCTTTGCCGCACATATCGACGTGACCCTGGCCGGCGGGCTGTTCTTCTCCAGCTGGCGGGCCGGCTACACCAACGTCTCCGCCGCTGAAACCCACACGGAGAGCTGGGTCCAGACCATCCCGGCGGCGGGGTTCCTGGTGGGGGAGAACCTCTTCCAGCTCTGGGCCGAGGACGTGACTCCCCCGCCCTTCAACCTGCCGCCCAACCCCCCGGCCGGGGGCACCGGCAGCGACAGCTGCACGGTGAACGGGATAGCGCCGGCACGGTAGCGGCAGCCGGCCGCTTTCTCTTTTCATGGACAATCATTTCCAGTAGCATGGCCACAACGGGCGTCGTGCGCCTTCAACCTCCGTGGGGGTAACTAGATGCAGAAGCTGCTGCCGATTCTCCTGGCCCTGGCCCTCTCCTCCCTCTGCGCCGGCGCCGCCACCATCCGCGTCCCCCAGGACCGGCCCACCATCCAGGCCGCGATCGATGTTGCCGCGGATGGCGACACGGTGCTGCTGGCCGACGGCTCATATGGCTACGAGGGAAATGCGAACATCCGCGTGTACGGCAAGGCGATCACGGTCCGTTCGGAGAACGGACCCGAGAACTGTGAACTCTGCGCCTACGGATGGGCGTACGCTTTTAAGCTGGACCGCGGTGAAGGAAGAAACACCGTCATCCAGGGGCTGACCATCACCGGCGCCGGCACGGCAATTTACGTCGAGAGCTCGTCCCCCACCATTCGAAATTGTGTGCTGCAAGAGGGGTCCCATGGGGTCAGGATCGTGGCGGAGTACCCCCTTACCGAACCCCATATCGATCGTACGCGAATCTTCAGCAATGGGGGCGATGGAATCCAGATCAATGAAAAGGGGCATGCGCTGATAACGAATTCTGAGATCCGGGGGAACGGGTTCTCATTTTACGGCGAGGGTGGAGTTTCCATCCACGTCCGCAGCGGTGCCACCGTCGATAATTGCTTCATCGCCGAGAACGCCTCGGCCACCAACGGTGGCGGGATCAACTGCGAGGGGTCTCTGGATATCTCAAACTGTACTATTCTCGGCAACTATGCCGAGAGTAGCGGCGGCGGCCTCTATTGCAGTGACAACAGTTCCACCCTCTCCATGGAAAACTGCATCATTACCAGGAACTACGCCCAGACGGCTGACCAGTATGCGCTCTACTCCTGGGAGTACCTGCCGAGTTTCTACACCATCAGCCATACCGATGTGGTGGGGGAGACCTACGCCGATCCCGACTGTCTCGAACTGGGTGAAGGGATGCTGGATGAGAATCCCCGGTTCGTCAGCGGGCCATCGGGAGACCGCTATCTCAGCCAGACAGCAGCCGGTCAGGGCGTGGACAGCCCCTGTGTCGATGCCGGCAACCCGGAGAGCCTGATGGTTTTCGTCACCACCCGCACCGACCTGGTTCAGGACGCAGGAGTGGTGGACCTGGGCTACCATTACCGCAATCCGGACCACGATCACCTGACCGACACACTGATTCTCAGCGGCCCCGGAGCCTACCCCGACTACGAATACACCACCAGCCCGGTGGTCTCCTTCTCCTTCACCGGCACTGATGAGGATTACCCGGCATCCAGCCTCACCTATTCCTGGCGTATCGATGATGAACCCTGGTCAAGCTGGTCACCGAGCACCTGGGCCACCATCCGCGGCCTGGACGAGGGCTCGGACATCCATTTCGAAGTCCGGGCTCGCGATCCCCAGGGGGACATCGACCCCAGCCCGGTCCGGCGCACGTTTCGCATCACCAATCCAATATACCTCAATTATCTGGACCGGATCGTGGTGGCGCCGGGCCCCGGATACGGCAATCCCCCCCTGGTGAAAACCGGACTGGG
>JAQAZP010000208.1:0-10715 GCA_032127265.1 Acidobacteriota bacterium | reverse complement strand
ACGCAGAACCGAAAACATGGCCGTAGCAGGCAACAACGATCCGGAGAAGACAGACCGCCTCTGCGAGGCGGAAGAAGGAGAGCTGCGCGCTTGACAAGGGGCACTCTAATGGGTGTCCCCTTATTAACCTGCCCCCTGATAAAGAAGTTAACGATTCTGGTAACATATTGGTCATGCCAGCCGTGTACCATGAGAACGTGAGCATGAAGGTGATCAATGACCGTTTCCGATAACCAGTTGATGAGCCGGATGAGCGGCGGGGACATGGAGGCGCTGTCGGCCATCGTCCTGCGGCACCAGCGGGGGCTGGTGGGGTTCCTCACCCGGCTCAGCGGGAACCGGGACACGGCTGAAGACCTGGCACAGGAAACGTTTCTTCGGGTCTTCCAGTCGTGCCGCCGCTACCGGCCGGTGGGCCGCTTCAGCACCTGGATCTACACCATTGCCTACAGGCTCTACATCGACACCCAGCGTGCCTGGAGCAGCAGTCGGACCACCGGATTGTATGAGGGACAGGTCGAGGACCGTATGGCGGTCACACCGGAAGCGGCAGCCATCGAAAGCGACCTTTCCCGGCGTGTCCAGCAGGAAATCGACGCCCTGCCCGAACAGTTTCGACCGGTGCTGATCCTCCGCTCGCAGAAGGAGTTGACCTACGCGGAGATCGCCGACGTAGTGGGATGCAGCGAAGGCGCGGCCCGGGTGAGGATGCACAAGGGGCTGGCCCTGCTTCGCCGCCGGCTGAAAAAGGCCGGGTTGCTCAACAGCACAACCGAGGAGTGACACTATGAACTGCAACGAGGCAAGCGAACTTCTGGCCGCCGCGGTACTCGGCGACCTGGACCGCGACACGCAGCGCGCGGTGCACATCCACCTCGCCGGCTGCGACCGTTGCCTGGAGGAGGAAGACGAACTCTTCGAATCGATGCACCTGCTCCGGGCCCATGGCGAGGTTGAACCAGGAGAGGGGTTTCACCACACGGTGATGGCCCGGGCGGCGGGATCCGCCACTGAAATCATCACGCCCATGCCTCTGCCGCGACGCCGGGTGGGCCTGCTGACCCAGACGCTGCTCACGGCGGCGGCCACGGCACTGATCGTAATGGGGCTGCAGACCGCGCTGGAGTCCTGGCGCCAGGGCCCCGCCCCCTCCCCCGCCGCGGCTGCCGTGAACTGGACGACTCTGGTCGGCCAGGGGGACCGGCCCGCATCGTCACTTCTCCAGGGCACGCTCTTTGACCGCCAACGGAATATACCCGACGACCTCCGCCAACTCAGACAACAGTGGCGCCGCGGCGAGGCCCAGCGCTCGCTGGGCCTGTGAGGAGAATCCCATGAACCGAATCGCAATCCTCCTGCTGATCCTGCTCGTCGCCGCCCTGGCCACCCTGCTCTTCTTTCGCTCCGACACCAGTTCCACCAGTGGTCTCGACCCCCTGGAGATTCACCGGCAGCCGGAGGCCGCGCTTGAGAAAGTGAATACCCTTCTGCACCGAGTTCGGGATGGAGAAGCCGCGGCCGAACAGGCGCGGGACCTGCTGAGCACGATCATTGATGATGGAATCAGCCCGGACAGCGCCCTGGAAGCTCGCCGGCGCCTGGTGGAACTGGAGCAGTTGCTGGGGAACGACACCGCGGCAGGCGACGCCTTGCTGGACGCCATCCAGGCTCACCCGGGACACGAAACGACACCAGGCCTGCTGTTCGACCTTGGCCTGCTCCTGGAGGGCCCGCTGGATCGGCCGGTTGAAGCGGCCGAGATTTTCAAGCGGGTGGCGCATCTCTATCCGGACTCCGCCCTGGCCCCGGAAGCCACCATCCGACTGGCCAGGATTCGCATGGCGATCTGCACCGGCAGCCGCATCGATCCACTTTCAGATGTGCGCGAATTCATCCTGACCCATCCGAACCACCCCCTGGCCGACGAAGCGTGTTTTCTCGTCGACCAGTTTGCCAAGGAGCCCGCAGAGCATGAATAGCAAACGATACCCATGCCGGCCCCTGGCCGTCATCCTGCTGTCAGCCGTCGCGCTGCTGATCCTTACCGGCTGTCACTACAGCCTGCTCAACCGGAGCAGCAGTCTTGCCGCCTGGTCGCCCGACGGAAGCCGGCTGGCGGTGTGCATCGTTGACGAGGACAGCGACAGCGGTGAACTCTGGCTGGTCGAGCCGGAAAACGGCGAAACGAGAATGCTGCTCTCAAGTGGGCAGTCGTCCGGCCTGCCCCACCTGCTGGCGCCGCGCTGGGCTCCCGACGGCAAGACACTCTACTGCGCCCGCACCATCGAAGGGGAGAAGGATGAACGTCGCCCGGCGACCATCGTCGGCATCGATATCGGTTCCGGCACGGCAACCGACGCGGGAATGATCCACTACACCGGTTCCCGGGGGGAATACTTCGCCACCACCGAAGCCTTCACGCCGCTGGCCGACGGGACCCTGGCCGCCCAGGACCTGGGCCAGGACAACATCCACCGCCTGGTCCGCATCGATCCGTCCTCCGGCGCGCAATCGAAATTCACCTCCACCGAAGGCCAGTGGATGGTGATCAGCGGCTCCCGCGATGGTCGACGGCTTGCCGTGGCCGTGCCGGGGAGTGACAATGCCGGAACGAGGATCACCGTCTTCGACCACAACGGCGGGCCACTGCCGAAACCCCTGGAACTCTGGCCCTCCGGTGACAGCGCTGGAGTGCAGCCCACCCTCACCTGGTCGCCCGTGGCCGACTCCCTGGCTATCATCGTTGAAGACGCCCCGCCCCCCGGTTCGAGATGGTCGGTCCATGCAACGCCCAATGCGCTCGAGGAAGAGGAGGGGGACGATTTTGCAACCCTGATCCTCATGTGGCCGGACAGCGGTAGGGCAGCCCCCATCGCTCACGATCTGTTCGGCCTTCCACCGGTCTACAGCCCGGACGGCAAGCACCTGGCCTATGCAGCCAGTTCTGGTATTCGCGGCGGGGACGGCGACCTGTTGCTGGAAACTCGAGTCCTGACCGGACTCGCCGATGATACGGATGTCAGCCTCCCCGGCCTGGCTCTGCCCCTGGCCTGGAGCGCCGAGAGCACCACGCTGTCCTACTATCTGGGTCTGCCGGATGACGACAACACCGGCACCGTGATCAGCGTGGCACTGGACGGCAGCGGCACCCGAGTGGTGTCGCGGGACCAGCAGGACCGCCTGGCCGTGGCCTCCCCCGCCGGCGGCCGGCTGGCCTGGGTCAGCGGTGAGGGTGCGGTGCAGGTGCTCGACCCCGGCACCGGCCGGGTGATTTTCTGCGGCGGCCTCACCATGACCGGCACCCTGCAGGCCGCTGAGGACCACCTGCGGCAGGGCCGCCCCGAAGCTGCACTGGCCGGCTGTTCCTCCCTGGACCGCACCACCCTGGACGGCGAAAGGTCCGGCCGTCTGGCCGCCGTCTCCTACGCCTCGCTCAACGCGCTCCAGCGCTCCGGCGAAGCGGCCGGCGTCCTGGACCAGGCCTATGCCGTCCTGCCGCAAAAAGGCGAACCGGCCCGGGCCCTCCTGGCCCTCGGTGGCGCCCTCAGCGACCTGGGGTATCGCGCCGAAGCGGAGCGCCTGGTGGAGCAGCAGCTTCTGGCCCGCTATCCGGAAAGCCCCGAGGCGGTGGAAGCGCTGTGGGCCCTGGCCGCATTGAAGCAGAGCGAGGGGGATGCGGAGGCATCACTGGCCCACCTGCAGTGGCTGCTGCGCGACTACCCGAAAGAACGCAGGGAAATCACACGAGTCCTGCTGCTGGCAACCCTGGCCGAAACCGGCCAAAAACCGTCGTTGATACTGGAACTGGCGGAACTGGTGATCAAGAGCAGTGGAGACCAGGCGGAGGAAGACCAGGCGGCGACCCGGGCGGTGGCCCACTTTGTCCAGGGACAAGCGCTGGAGCAGATTGGTATCCACAGCCAGGCCCGGGAAGCCTACACCGCAGCCGTCGCCGAACACACGGAAACGCGCCTCTCCGACGGGAGGGATGTGGAGGATATTTGCTGGGAGGCGCTCCTCCGGCTGGCCCGCAGCGAGTCACCGATCCGGCACTGAACGCGGTATTCCTCGAGTCGCAGCACCGGCCGGTGTCCGGCTCTCCACCCACGTCACTCGATGCCATCAAGCATCCGGATGAAGTCGGCGTAAGGGAAAGCCGGCCAGCTCTCGGCCTTCTGGGCGCCGAGGGACATGCTGATCACCGAGACCTTGGCCGCGGTTTCCACGTCCGGCGCCTGGTAAATACTGATGAAGTCGTATTGACCGAACAGCGCGTAGTGATCGATCCACTTCACCCCGGGGCAGTTCCTTTTCACCGAATCGAGCCACTTCTTGCCGTTGACTTTGATCGCCTCGGCGTCCACGGCACTCTCGGGGGACAGCTTCGTCGCCAGGAAATAGGTGTGCATCGCGGCCTCCTTTGTCTACGCCGCCGGGCAGGCCCAGGGCCGGGCCCGGTCATCCATAAGGGGGAATCAGCCAGTGCTATTAAATATTGGTTTCAACGGCAAAAAAAACAAGTTCCGGCGGTGAATCATTCCGCGGGCGGGCCTTGATCAGCGGGCCAGCCGGTGAGACGGATGAACTTGTTGGCCGTCAACTGTCGGCAGAAGAGCCCTAGCCGCTGATACACCGGTTCCACATCCTCGCCAAAGGCCTCGCGGAGGCTGGCCCCGATCTCACGCACGGTGGATGAGCCGTCGATCCGGTTCCAGACGTGACTGCCAAACCGGTCGAGGGTGACCCGGAAATGCGGACGGGAGAATCGGGGCTGGAGATATTTGACCAGCAGCCGATTGGTAAAACGGGGTTTTAGCAGTGTCACCCGACCGTCCGCACCGTCTTCCGACTCCAGCATCCGCACCGGGGTCAGGTCGAGCAGGTTGGCCGCAGCCTTGTCTCTCTTTTTTCTTCGTTTCCACATGGTAGCTCGGGATTATACCCTGACGGACCGTCCGGCCCAACCGCCTTCCGCACCGCCGGCCCCCGAGGCAGACATTTCTTGACCAGCCAGATGAGCGGGAATAATATGGATTCCGGAAACAGCATGCGTATAACAATGGAAACATTGATGATATCCAGACGGACAACAATGTGCGGGCCCGCCCCGCCAGGAGGCACAGCGTGACGATCTTCAGGCACACCATGGCACTCCTTCCCCTGGTTCTGGCCGCCGGACTCAGCTCCGGCCAGGCCGGTCCCGCTGGTGTGGAGCGGCGGCCCTTCACGCCAGCAGATATCCACCAGCTCAAGTCGGTTTCCGACCCCCGGCTTTCCCCTGACGGGACGCAGGTGGCCTACGTGGTCTCGGCCACGGATATCGAAGAGAATCGCAAAAACAGCGACCTCTGGCTCGTCCCCGCCAACGGCGGCGAAGCACGGCAGCTGACCCACCACCAAGGGTCGGACAATTCGCCGCGCTGGTCACCGGACGGTAAGACACTGGCCTTCCTCTCCTCACGCCACGCCGGCACACCCCAGGTGCACCTCCTGCCGCTGGACGGAGGTGAAGCGAAGCGGATCACCGATATCCACGGCGGGGCGGACAATCTCTGGTGGGCGCCCAACGGCCGTTCGCTGCTCTTCACCGCTCGGGTCTACCCCGACTGCCCCGACCTTCCCTGCACCGAAGAGCGGGATCGTGAGCAAAAGGAGCGGCAGGTCACGGCCAGGGTCCACCACACGCTGTATTACCGCCACTGGAACCGCTTCGAGGACGACAAGGCGGCCCATCTCTTTCTGATCTCGATCGAAGGCGGGACACCGGTGGACCTCACCCCGGACCTGCGCCGCGACGCCCTGACCCACTGGCTGGCCTCCGCGGGCCGGGAATTCGATTTTTCCCCTGACGGGTCCTGGCTCTATTTCGCCGGCAACCAGGACGACAACCGCGCCCTCTCCTATGACATGAACATCTACCGCGTCCCGGTGGCCGGCGGCGACGTGGAACAAATCACCCGCAACCCGGCGGCCGACACCATGCCCCGCCTCTCCCCCGACGGCCGACTACTGGCCTGGCGCGCCACCACCCGTCCGGGATACGAGTCGGATCAATACGACCTGCTGGTGATGGATCTGGAGTCACGGGAGACGCGTACCCTCACCGGTGATTTCGACTTCAGCGTGGGCCGCCTCTTCTGGGACCGCGCCGGTGAGATGCTCTTTTTCGAGGCCGAGCACCACGGCGATATCAACCTCTTTGGAGTGGAGATCAACGGCGGCGATGTAGCTCCGGTCCTGGGCGGCGAGGATGCGGCCGGCCACGGGTACCACACTGACGTGCGGCAGGCCCCGGACCGTTCCTTTTTCCTTTACCGCCACCGGACCATGGACCACTATTACGAACTGGTCCGCGCCGACTGCCGTCGGTCAAAAAAAACGGACGCCCTGCCGGAGCTGAAGGGGTCCCCGATCTTGCTCACCGGCACCAATTCCGATCTCTACCTGACACGGTTCATTCCGGTTGCCGAATCTTTTTACTACCCGGGGGCCGACGGCCGTCCGGTTCACGGGTTCCTGGTCAAGCCCATGAATTTCGATCCGGACAAGCGCTACCCGCTGCTGGTCCGGATCCACGGCGGGCCGCAGCAGATGTTCGGCCTGGCCTTCCGCCACGAATACGCCATCTTCGCCGGCGCCGGATACGCGGTGTTTTTCTGCAATCCCCGGGGCTCCACCGGGTATGGCATGGAGTTCACCGATCAGATACGCGGCGACTGGGACGGCCGGGTGGTGCTGGACATCCGCCTCGGTGTACGCCACGTGCTTCAGCACTACCCCTCTATCGATCAGAAAAAGGTCGGGGCCTGGGGCGGTTCATTCGGCGGATTTATCTGCAACTGGTTCCAGGGGCACAACGATGACGGGATGTTCAGCGTGCTGGTCTCTCATGCCGGAGAGGCGGATCAGTGGATCTCATGGGGCTGCACCGAGGAACTGTGGTTCCCCGAGTGGGAGTCGGGGGGCCCGCCCTGGGCCGACCCGGAACAGGCCGACCGCTGGTCACCGATCCGCTACGCCGAAAAGTTCTCCACCCCGCACCTGATCACCCACGGCGACCTCGATTGGCGGGTCCACATTTCCGGCGGAGAGGCAATGTTCAGCGCCCTGCAGCGCCGGGGGGTCCCCTCAAAGATGATACGATTTCCGGCCGAAGGTCACTGGATTCTCAAGCCGGCGGACCAGCAATTCTGGTTTGCCTCGATTCTCGACTGGTTCGACCAGTGGCTCAAGCGGGACGGACTGCCGGCCGAAGCCGCACCGCCGGGAGTGAAGCAGGAGGATCAGTGATGAGCCACCGACCCTGGCCCCGGCACTTCTGGGCCGGTCTGCTGCTGGCGGCTATCTGCTGGCCGCTCAACTGGGGGCTTTCAGGGCCGCGCACGCACATTCTCTTTTTCCCGCTCTGGCTCGGCTACATCCTGGTGGTGGACGCCCTAAGCGCCCGGCGGCACGGTGACTCCCTGCTGCTGCGCAGCCGGCTGCGCTTCACCGGCCTGTTCCTCGTCTCCGCCCCGGCCTGGTGGCTCTTCGAGATACTCAACTGGCGCACCCAAAACTGGCACTATCAGGGGCGGGAGCTGTTCAGCGACATGGAATACTTCATCCTCGCCACGGTCAGTTTCTCCACCGTCATCCCGGCGGTTTTCGTCACCGCCGAGTGGCTTTCCGGATTCGCCTTTATCCGCCGGCTCTCCAGGGGCCGCCCCACACCTGAGTCCACCAGCCGCCGACTGCTGATGATGCTGGCTGGAGTGATCCTCCTCATCCTGACCCTCTCCCTCCCCCGCTACTTTTTCCCTTTTGTCTGGGTGGCGCCATACCTGATTACCGCGGGGCTCAATGGTCTGCTGGGCCACCGTACCCTGGAAAAGGACGCCGCCGAGGGTAACCGGGCGCCTCACGCCGCCCTGGCCTGCGCAGCGCTGCTCTGCGGCTTCTTCTGGGAACTCTGGAACTACTGGGCCTTTCCCCGCTGGGTCTACTCAGTACCCTTTTTTGATTTCGCCCATCTCTTCGAAATGCCGCTGCTCGGCTACGGTGGATACTTCCCCTTCGGCCTCGAACTCTTCGCCCTCTACCACCTGGTGAGCGGACTGCTGGGCGGCCGGATGGACGACTATCTCAGACTGTACGGCCGCCACTGATCTCAGTTCATGGGAAGCAGCGGCAGGGGGAACGGCAATAGCTGGGGCATCAGCGACTGTGCTGGAGCTACCCCGCAAGGCCAAGCACGTTACGATAGGCCTGAAGGGTCTTGTCCAGGGTGATATGGAGGCTGAACCGGCTCAACGCCGATGCCCGGGCACCGGCGACCACCGCCCGGCGCTTGTCGTCCCTGGTCAGCGCCTCGGTGACCGCATCGGCTGTCTGCCGCGCGTCTCCGGCGGGAACCACCCAGCCATGGCCGTCCAGTGATTCCATGGTTCCCGGTGTGTCAACGATCACCACCGGGGTCCCGATGACCATCGCCTCGCGCACGCTGACCGAGGCCCCTTCCACCAGGGAGGGGGAGAAAAGCAGATCCAGGCTTTTCAGGATTCGGAGGGCGTCACTGCGAAACCCCAGCAGGCGAACCGTGTCTTCCAGACCCTGCTCCGCGATCCGAGCTTCGAGCTTGCCGCGGTCCGGGCCGTCACCCGCGATGACCCAGCGCACCGGCAGGCCCCGTCCCTTCAGCACCGCAGCGGTCTCCAGTAGCAGGGACCAGTTCTTCTTCGGGGCCAACTTGCCGATGCCGCCCGCCAGATACCCCTGTCCGAGCCCCTCGCGCAGCGCAGGATCGGCTTCCAAAGCACCCAGCGCATCCACATCGATGCCGTCCGGGACAACCTGCACCCGCTCCGCCGGGTAGCGGGAAGAGGAAAGGAACACCCGGCCCACGGTCTCCGAGACAGCCAGCACGGCGGCAAAGTTCCGGTCGCGGTATTTGCGCTGGGAGAACAGGTTCTGTCGCAGCGGCGACGCCACCCGCCGGGAGAGCACCACCGGAATCCCCAGTTTGCGGCCGGCTTTACCACCGGCCCGGGCCCCCGCGGAATCGTGCACGTGAATCAGGTCAGGCCTCAGTTGCTTGAGCAGGGCCAACACCGGGCCGGTTCGGGGGGAAAGCAGCGCGATGAGGCCCTCGCCCAGCACTGCCGCTTCACGGTATAGAGCGCCCTCCGGCGGAGCGGCCAGCAGTGTGTCCACTCCGGCCTTCCTCAACCAGCGAACCAGGGCCAGAATCTGGTTCTCACCGCCGCCCCACTCGTGGTTTGTGCTGATGTGCAGGATTCGCATGCCGTCACCCGGCCATCGTTCGACGGTCGGCATCCCGGGAGGGGAACCGCACCAATCAAAATGAAACGATCGTCTGATCTTCGCACAATTCGGCGACGCTTCGCCACTCGTATCGAGATGGTTTGAACGCGGCAGCGGTCCCGGGGCGCACAAAACAGCATGCACCATAAAATTAGCCGTTCTCACCAAGGCTTCATCTTCCCCGGATTATCTTCTTTACATAGTCGAGGAACACATCGGAAACATAGGACAAAGGAGACTGGAAAATGAAAAGATAAACTCTCATTATGCTGATCGTTGCCCTGCTGGCCAGCTTCTCCGCCGGCCCGGCGATGACCGAAATGGATTACCAAAGCCCTTGCGACCGGGCGGCCGATGTCGTTGGACTCGGCTATTCGGCGGAGGTGGAATACGGCACTTTCGACGATTGCCTGAAGACCCTTGAGTATACTCCCCTCTCCCCCGACGCCTTCGAGTTCAAGTTCTATGCCCCGGGCATCGGCCTGGCACTGGAAGTAAACCCGGACTCCGGAGAAACGGTTGAACGGGTGGACATCGCCGTCATGAAGTAAGCCCCTGGAGCCCGTCCGGCTGATTCGGCGGGCTCTTCGCCGCCACTCGCCAAGCGGTCCCGGACCGGCGGTGTTCGTGCCGCCGGTCCGGGCGGGACCCGACGTTGTGAACCAGGCCCGCGATGGGTAGAATCATCCCGTCCCCATCAACACCAACCGGCGGGTATCTCCATGGATGATCACACCAGCGCTCACCAGCCCACTCCGGGACCTCCGGCAGACCGCCGGTTCTGGATGGCGCTGGCTGTCCTGGTGGTTGCCCGCCTGTTCTACCTCCTTTTTCTGCCCCTCGACCTGGTTGGTGACGAGGCCTACTACTGGGACTGGGGGCGGCATCCGGCCTGGGGCTACTTCAGCAAACCGCCGCTGATCGCCTGGCTCATGGCGCTTGTCGCCCGTATTGGCGGGGAGGGCACCCTGGCCATCCGCAGCGCAGCCCTCATTCTGGGCACCGGGACCCTGATCCTCGTCCGCACCCTGGCCCGCGATCTTTACGACAACGAAACCGCCTTCTGGGCCGTCGCGGCCATCGCCCTGACCCCGGGAAACGCGGTGTCGAACATCATCTTCACCATCGACGCGCCGCTGCTCTTCTTCTGGTGCGCCTCGCTGCTCTGCCTCTGGCGGGCCTGCACCCCGGGCCCGCACCGCGGCTGGTGGGCCCTGCTGCTGGTCCCGGCCCTTGGGCTGGGACTGCTGAGCAAACAGATGATGATCGTCTTCCCCTTCCTGGCCCTCTTCTTCCTCGCCGGGGACCGGGAGCTGCGCCGCCACCTGGCCCGGCCCTGGGCCTGGCTGGTCCTGCTGTCCAGCCTGAGTTTTCTGATCCCGGTGATCCACTGGAACAGCCGCCACGACTGG
>JAQAZP010000207.1:0-4384 GCA_032127265.1 Acidobacteriota bacterium | reverse complement strand
ACATGGGCGGCAGTACCGCAGAGCAGGCGGACCACCGGAAGCTGACCATCGAACAGCTCTGGGAAGGGGTGTCGGCCGAACTGCGCGAGAAGAAGCGGAGCAAACCGTTCTTCGAAGAGATCTGCCACCGGGCCTTCATCCGCTGGCAGAAGCCTGCTTTCGGGCTGGTCTATTCCCTGCTCCACCAGCCCGGCGGCCGCTCGCTGCTGGCCCGGATGCTCTGCCGCAAGGACCCGCTGCTCTCCCGCGACCCGGTGCGGCTGGACCTGCTGGCCCAGGAGGTGCTGGTGGGGCTCTGCCGGACGTTCAAGAAGAAGAAGTTCAGTTACCAGGGGCTGCCCCAGCTCTACGGCTATCTCGACGGCATCTGCACTCGCGTGGTCTATGCCCGCAGCGGCCTGCGCGAGAAGCGGCAGAAGGTGATCAAGTCGATCAAGAAAAGCCTGCCTCTCGACGGGGACGAGCTGGCGGCGGTGCTGCCGCTTTTCACGGAGGGGGGAAGCTGGGAGGGGGGGGGAGACCCGGAGGAGGCGGAATTCGAGCGGCTGATCCTGCTCAGCACCCTGCGGGGCGAGAAACTGGGCACGATCACCGATGAACCGCTGATCCGGAAGAAGTTTGACGAGTCTTCCACCGGCTACATCAACCAGTTCCTCTACAACCGGCAGCAGACGGTGATCTGGCACTTCTATGTCCGGCTGTCCGGGGAGGCCCGGAACCCGGAAATGAGTGATTTGCGAAGAATTATCGAGCGCCTGGTCCCCGCCTCGCTCCGCAGCTGGCGGTGGCGGGACGTGTCCATCGAGGCGACAAGACAGATTTAGGGGCGCGGCGGCCCCGGAATGATTTTCATGGACAATGTCATCTCGGTGGACAGGGAGGTTCCCTGGATGAATAGCCGAATCGGGCTGGATCGACCTGAGGGTGGGCTGCCCCGCGTTTGACGAGAGAAGCCGGCACCTGGAGGCAATTGACCAGACGCCGGAAGCCGCCGGGGCGGGGTGGCTCGCCGCTCACCACAGGCGGTGACCGGCTCGCCGTGAGGAGTTGGAGCGATGAAACAGAATCGGATTACCGAGGATGAAGTTGGCGCCATGCTCGAGGAAGCCTTCGAGGGTGAATCGTTCAAACGGATCGAGCCGCCTCCCCGGTTCAGTGTCTTTTTCCGCGGCGGCGCCGAGCCGGAGTCGTTTCTCGACAAACTGAAACGCTTCCTGGTTATTCCCTCCACCCCGCGGAGCCTGGTCTTCAGCGGTGCCGTGGCGGCGGTCCTGCTGGTGGTGCTCATCCCCCTGATGCCGGGCCAGGGCGAGCTGGCCTACCGTGACGCGGGCGTGGCCGAGGCCATCGATCTGCCCTCCGGCCGCCTCCTTGCCGCCCCCGGCGAGCTGCGCTGGCCGGCCGTTGAAAAAGCCCACACCTACCGGGTGGAGTTGACCGATCAGGACGGGACACTGCTCTGGGAGGGTGATGCCGGCGCCAACCGTATCGACCTCCCGGCCGGTCTCTTTGCCGGCCATCCCGCGGGCAGCGAATACCGCGTGCGGGTCACCGGGTATGGCCCGGACGGAGCTGAAACAGGATCGCAGACCTCCCGCTTCCTGGTCCTGCCTTAGGGGCGAGGGACGTACTTGCGTTCTTGCGTTCGTCCCTCCACCCTGACCATGAACGCAATAACGCAAGTACGTCCCTCTTCTGTTCTCCTTGCGCCATCCGGCCAAACCACCTATATTTACTCAAGATAGATAGGGGCAGGGTTGGTTGAAGCAGTTGTATTTTGCCCCGGACCACTCCGGACATCCCGGCCGGCGTCCGATACACGTCCCCGTCGGGGACTGCGGCAATCCCTTGGGCAGCAGAACAGAATCGATGAATCGCTGTGTCAACCCGGGCGCGGCGCGATGGAGGCGGCATTCATGCTTGGCACAGGACGGATCATTCTCGCGGCTATGGTTTTGGCCCTTCTGGTCCCGGTGTCGGTCGATGCGGCCCAGACAACCGGTCCCCAATCCCTGGTGCTGGTGGACGAAGAGAACGCCGGGGCCGGGGGCCTGGTGCAGAAACTGGGGCTGCCGGTGTACCACCGGGCGGGCAATCGCCTGCTGGTCGGCGCGGACGACGAAGCCATCGCCCGTCTCGGCGGCGCGGCCACGGTGGTGGACCGCACGCCCTGGGCCGACGGGGAGAGCTACTACTGGGTGATGATCCGTGACGGCCGGGACGCCGCCTTCCCCGCGGCGGAAGGTGTGCAGCTGCTCCTTAGACAGGGCGGTCTGGCCCTGGTCAAGGCCAGTGCCGAGCGTATTGAGCCGCTCTCCATGGGCGGCCATGAGCTGGTGCTGGTGACGCCGCTACACAAGGCCATGGCTGGACCTGCCCGGCGCAGCGCACCGGCGGGGGCCAGGGTCTATGGCGGCGAGATCGACGACATGGTGGCCGCCATCACCCAGCTGCACTACACCGGGAAGATCCAGACCCTGGAAAGCTTCGGCACGCGCTATTCCTACGCCTCACAGTGCGACACCGCCGCCGACTGGATCTACGATCAGTTCGCCGGGTTCGGCCTCGACGTCGAACGCCACTACTTCAGCATCGGCGGCAACACCCGTCAGAACATCATCGCCACCATCCCCGGGCTGCTCTATCCCGACGAGGTGGTCTTCATCTCCGCCCACTACGACTCCACCTCCGAAGACCCCTACAACTCAGCCCCTGGCGCTGACGACGACGGCAGCGGCTCCGCGGCGGTGATCGAGGCGGCCCGGGTTATTGCCGGCTACACCTTCGAACGGACGATCAAGTTCGCCTGCTTTGCCGGCGAGGAGCAGGGCCTGGTGGGATCCGGGGCATACGTGGCCGACATCGCCGCGGCCGGGATGGATGTCATCGGCTGCTACAATCTGGACATGATCGGCTACTCGGGAAGCGACCCGGCGCCCCCCGACTTCATCATCTACACCGACCCTGCTTCCACCGCGGTGGCCTACGAGCTGCGTGACGCCGCCCTCTACTATGTCTCTTCCGAGATCGAGCCGGTGGTGGTCCACGAGTCCCTCAGCGCCAGCGACCACGGTTCGTTCTGGGCCCATGGCTACCAGGCCATCGTCGCTTCCGAGGACGAGGCCTGGGGCAGCGACTTCAGCCCGTATTACCACACCACCAGTGACCTGGTGGCCAACTGTGACCTGGCCTACGCCACATCCTGCACCAAAGCGGCGGTGGCCGCGGTGGCCGACACCGCGGTACCCTTCACGCCCAGCGGGATGCGGGTCAGCCCGGCCGATGACTTCCTCTCCGAGGGAGCTGGAGGCGGCCCCTTCACCCCGCAGCAGTTCGACTACACCCTGACCAGCTACGAGAACTACACCATCGACTACACGGTGGGCGAGAGTGCGGCCTGGCTCGATGCCAGCACCGCCGGCGGCACCATTCCCGCCCTGGGCACGGTGACGGTGACGCTCTCGATCAACAGTGCGGCCAACGGCCTGGCCGACGGGGAGTACAACGCCACCGTGGATTTCGTCAACACCACCAACCACGACGGCGACACCACCCGCACCGCCCGGCTCACCGTGGGCGTTCCGGTGGTGCAGCAGCAGTGGGCCATGGACAGCGATCCCGGCTGGACCACCCAGGGCCTCTGGGCCTGGGGCCAGCCTTCCGGGGGCGGCGGGCAGTATGGCAACCCCGACCCCTCCAGCGGGTACAGCGGTTCGAATGTCTATGGCTACAACCTCTCCGGCGACTACGAGAACTACCTCTCCGAAACGCACCTCACCTCCGCCGCCATCGACTGCTCCACGCTGAACAGCGTGATCCTCAAGTTCCGGCGCTACCTCAACGTGGAGCAGCCGACCTACGACCACGCCTATGTGCGGGTAAGCAACGACGGCAGCACTTGGACCACGGTCTGGCAGAACACGGCCGAGGTCACTGACTCATCCTGGAGCCTGGCGGAATACGACATCTCGGCCGTGGCCGACGGCCAGTCCGCGGTCTATCTCCGCTGGACCATGGGCAGCACCGACAGCGCCTGGCAGTACTCGGGGTGGAATATCGACGACGTGGAGATCTGGGGTATCGACGGCTCGTCCCAGCCGCAGGACACCGTGCAGGTAACCATGGCCTGCACGCCGGACAGCGGGGTGCTGCCCTTCGCCACCCAGATGGCGGTGTCGATGACCAACCTGACCAGTGAGAACCGCAGGGTCGCCGGCCGGCTCGACATGGTGCTCGGCAGCGGTACCCCCTACACCAACTGGCGTGCCGGCTGGACCAATCTCAGCCCCGGCGAGACATTCAGCAACATTTGGAACCAGAACCTGCCGGCCCTCGGTTCCCTGGTGGGCAGCAACGTCTTCACCCTGATTGGCGCTGACGTGAC
>JAQAZP010000206.1:0-7509 GCA_032127265.1 Acidobacteriota bacterium | reverse complement strand
CTCCGGGTGCAGCCAGACATCGCAGCCCGGCTGCAGGGCGGTCTCGCAGTTTTCGCAGTTGTCGTGCTCGGGAAAGAGACCGGAGAGTCGCAGCAACCAGAATTCGAAGTAGCGCCTCACGGTGACCAACTCCACGCCCTCCACGCAGGCTTGTTCAAGGCAGAGCCGCAGCAGCCGGTACATGTCATCGTTGGGATCCTTGGCTTCGGTGAACCCGTCGGTCAGTTCAAGAAAGTAGGAATGGAGCAGCGAAAGGTCGAGGCTGGCAGAGATATCGCTGAAATAGGAGCGGACGATGGTGCACTCATCGATCCGCACCAGTTCCCCCCGGCGGTTGTCAAACCAGTCCAGGGAGACGATGGTACCCGGGAGAAAGACGCCGCCGAAGCGCCGCACTCGCCCGCCGCGGGCTCCGTTGGCCACGCCCCGCAGTTTGCCGGCGCTGCGGGTGAGCAGTACGACGATGAGGTCCCTTTCCCGCAGGTCGAAGGTCCTGAGGACCACGGCCTCACTTTTTCCACTGATCGGGGCCATCGTATCTGTACCCTGGAAACGCGACGCCCCGGCGGACGGTGGTCAACTGAGGGGCACTACCAGGGGCAGCAGGTAGCGGGCCATCCCGAGGTAGAAGAGCACGCCAAGGATGTCCACCGCGGTGGCCACGAAAGGTGTGGCCGCCACCGCGGGATCGATGTTCGCCTTCTGAAGGGTCATGGGGATGATCGAACCGATGGTGCCGGCCAGGATCATCGAGGCCGACAGGGCGACACCCACAATGGCGCCAAACAGTATCGGGCTGGCTACCATCGGCTCCCGCAGGCCGAGGATAAAGGCGATGACTCCCAGCAGCAGTCCGTAGGCCAGGCCCAGCACCACGGCGATGCGGATCTCCTTCGCCGCCACCCGGCCCAGCATGGAGAGCTCGATCCGTCCGGTGGCCAGACCGCGGACGATGATCGTCGACGACTGGTTGCCGATGTTGCCCCCCATGCCCATGATGATCGGGATGAAATAGGTCAGCATGACAAAGCGGGACAAGGTGCCTTCGAACTGCGAGAGAATCACCGTGGCCACGATGCCGCCGAAAAAGCTGGCCAGCAGCCAGGGCAGCCGGATTCGCGCACTCTTGATCACCGACTTGGTCAGGATCTCCTCGTCGCTGGTTCCGGCCATCTTGTAAAAATCCTCGGTGGCCTCCTCCTTGATCACATCCACCACGTCGTCGATGGTCACCACGCCCATCAGGCGGTTGTTCTCATCGGTCACCGGGATGGCCAGCAGGTTATAGCGTGAGACGATGCGGGCCACCTCTTCCTGGTCGGTGTCGGTGGTGGCGCTGATCACGTCGGTCTGCATGAACTGCTTCAGCGGCAGCTCGGGTTTGCAAAGCAGCAGCTGCCGCAGCGAACAGACACCGATCAGGTGGTTCCGGTCGTCCACCACGTAGAGGTAGAAGACCATTTCCGTTTCCGCCGCGTCGCGCAGCGAGGAGATGGCGTCCTTGACCAGAGTGTCTTCGTCCAGAGCGAAGAACTCGGTGGTC
This sequence comes from Acidobacteriota bacterium, assembly GCA_032127265.1. Taxonomy (GTDB): domain Bacteria; phylum Acidobacteriota; class JAQAZP01; order JAQAZP01; family JAQAZP01; genus JAQAZP01. The sequence goes on along the minus strand of JAQAZP010000206.1, from coordinate 5,966 downwards.
ATGATCCGGCCGGCGGTCTCCTCGTCGTACTGCAGCAGGTCCTGAACGTCCTGGGCTTCCTCGTCCCGCATCAGCTCGAGCATGCGGGACGCACTCTCCCCGGGCATGGCCGCGATGTATTCAGTGGCATCATCCGGGGAGAGCTCCTGGAGCAGCCCGGCAATCTGTTCGTCCTTGAAGGTCGACAGCAGCTCCACACCGATGGGCGGGGGCATCTCGCTGAGCACTTCGGCGGCCAGCAACTTTTCCCGCTCCATGAGGATGGTGAAGACTGTATTCTTTTCCGACGTGCTGAGGTGATTGAACAGGTCGAAGATGTCCACGGCCCGCCATTGTCCCTTGACCAGCATGTTGTGGATGTGGCCATGGGCCGAGCGGCGGATCAGCCGCCTCAGCGAGTCGACCATCACCTCAAGTTTGCGTCCCTGCATGAAAGCACCGATTCTGTATATACTGCGGATATGACGCCGGGCTGCAAATAATAGCAAAAAAGGGCGCGGCAAAGCAAAACAGCCCCGGCAGGGCCGGGAATCATTTTCGGTCGATACCCATTCGGGAGAGCAGGCCGCCGTCCTCGCGCCAGCCTGGTTTTACCTTGACCAGCAGCTCGAGGTAGACCCTGGTCCCCAGCATCCGCTCCACATCCAGACGGGCGGCGGTACCGATCCTCTTCAACTGCTGGCCGCCCTTGCCGATGATGATCCCCCGCTGTGACTTTCGCTCCACCAGGATCACCGCTCCGATATGCAGGGCCCCGCCTTCGTGCTCCGGCTCCTCGAAGGTTTCCACCATCACCGCGGTGACATAGGGCAGCTCGTCGCGGGAAAGGGTGATCACCTTTTCCCGGACGATCTCGGCCACCAGCAGCCGCTCGGGCTGGTCGGTGTAATGGTCCTTGGGGTAGAGCGGGTCGCCCGGGGGGAGGCTGTCCACGACGGTGTCCAGCAGCAGTTGCTCGTTTTCACCGGTGAGCGCCGAAAGCGGGATGACGGCACTCCAGGGGTAGAGTTCGCGATAGGTTTCGATGAGCGGGAGCAGGCGCTGCTTCTCCAGCAGATCGATCTTGTTCAGCACCAGTACCACCGGGGCCTTGCAGCGCTGCTCCAGGATGTCGATGACATAGCGGTCGCCCTTGCCAAAGCGCGTGGTGGCATCCACCAGCAGCAGCACCTGGTCAACCTGCTCAAGGGCGTCCAGGGCCAACGCCATCATGGTCCTGTTCATTTTATACAGCGGTCGGTGGACGCCAGGTGTGTCGAGGAGCACGATCTGGTGCGGACCCACGTTGCGGATGCCCCTGATGCGGTTGCGGGTGGTCTGGGGGACCGGTGTGACGATGGCCACTTTCTCGCCCACCAGCCGGTTGATCAAGGTGGATTTTCCGGAATTGGGCCGTCCCACCAGACTGACCACGCCGCAGCGGGACTGCTCGGTCATCAGGACTCCTCCACAACCGGTCCGGTGAGCCGCAACCGGTGGATCCGCCGATCGTCGGCTTCAACGATTTCGATGGCCACCCCCCGAAAATCGAAGGTTTCCCCGGCCTCTGGGAAATGCCCCAGTTCGGCGATGGCCAGACCGCCCAGGGTATCGTAGTCACCATCGGTCTCGATGAGCCCGAAGAGGTCGGTGAACTCGTCCACGTCCAGCATGGCGCCGGCGAGATAGGAGCCGTCATCCTGACGGACCAGCAGCGGGTCCTCCTCGTCATACTCGTCCTGGATCTCCCCCACGATCTCTTCCAGCAGATCCTCAAGGGTCACCAGCCCGGCGGTGCCGCCATACTCGTCAACCACCACCGCCAGTTGCACCCGGTCCTCCTGGAACTCCTTCATCAACTCCTCGATCTTTTTCATCTCGGGGACGAAGAGAGGCGGGTGCAGCAGATCGCCCACCAGATCCCCTTCCCGACCGTCACGCCAGGCCTCAAGCAGATCCCGGGTGTAGGCCACACCGATGATCCGGTCCATGGTGTCCAGGAAGACCGGTATCCGCGAATGCTTCTCCCGGGTCACCAGGTCGCGGAGGTCGGCGATGGTGGTATCCGCGGAAGTGCAGATCATGTCGGTTCGGGGTGTCATCACCTCGCTGACCGTTGTCTCGCCAAAGTCGACGATACTGCGGAGCAACCGGCTTTCGCCCTCTTCCAGGATTCCTTCTTCTTCACCAACGTCGATGAAGGCCTCGACTTCAGCGTCGCTGGGCTGGTCGTCTTCACTGGTCTCGGCGGAGAAGAGTTCCTGTAGTTTCAAGGGCACCAGGGTCAGGGGGTAGAACAGCAGGTAGACGGGCCTGACCATGGACAGGGAGTGTTGAATGATCCTGTCAGCCAGGGCCGAAGCGATGGCCCGGGCCAGCAGGAATTCCACTACGAAGACCAGCGCCGCCGCCCCGGCCAGCAGCCCGGCCACGTTCAGCGGAGACAAGGTTCCCCCGGAGTGTCCGATGAGGACCAGCGTAAGCACCAGCAGGAACAACAGCTGACGGGCCAGTCTGAGCGACAGTTGCACCCGGTATCCGTCAGCCGCCATGGCGGCCAGTCGCGGATTCCCGCCGGCCAGTGTTTCCAGGAGCCGGCGCTGGCGGATTCGCCAGCCGGCCCCGGTCCAGGCCGCGCAGACCGTGCTGAAGGCCAGGTAGGCCAGCAGCAGAGCCGTGAGGAAGACCCACTGCAGCGGGCTGAATTGAATGATCACGCTACTCCCCTTCTCCGCCTGCCGCTGATTCGTTCTTCAGTCGCTGATCAGCAGGTCTCTCAGGCGTTCTTCTTCCAGTTCCATGGCCGACCGCAGCTCACCCGCCTGCTCCGGGTGGTCCAGGCCCGTGAGGTGGAGAAACCCGTGCAGCAGCAGGATCCGCAGCTCGGTCCACAGCGAGTGGCCTTCCCGCACCGCCTGCTCCGCGGCCTGGGCGGGACAGATCACCAGGTCACCGAGATTCACCATGCCATCCGGTCCGGGGCCGTCATCCAGGCCGAAGGAGAGCACGTCGGTAACCCGATCGATCCCGCGATGCGTGCGGTTGTACTCCCGCATCCCCTCGGGATCCACAAAAGCCACGCTCACCTCGTCGGCCGGACAATCCAGCGCCCCGGCCACGCGGTTGACAAATTCGGAGACCGCATCGCCTTCCACCGGGTGCGTTGACTGCAGGTCGCATACCGTCACGTCGATCATGGGCCCTGCTTCCCCCCCCCGGGTGCCGCTTCGCCGTTCCGCCCGCTGATCGGCTGGAAATTGAACCCCGGGTAGTCGAGACGCTGGTGAAAGATGCCGCCAAGGATCCGCATGAACTGGGACGAGATCACGTCCAGGTCCTTGAGCGTCAGCTTGCAGCTGTCCAACTGTCCGTCAAAGGCGATGGTGCTGACAATTTTCTGCACCAGCCCCTTGAGCCGGCTGGGGGACGGGTCGGTAAGGGTCCGTGAGGCAGCTTCAACCGCGTCGGCGAGCATGATCACCGCGGCCTCGTTGGACAGCGGTTTGGGGCCGGGGTAGCGGAAATTGATCTCGTTGACCGATTGCTGGTCGTCGCCGGCCTGATCCAGGGCCTTGTTGTAGAAGAAAGTCATCAACTTCGTGCCGTGGTGCTGGGGGATGATGTCGATTATCGCCGGTACGATATTGTGCCGGGCGGCGATCTCCATCCCGTCCTTGACATGGCTGATCAGGATCAGGGCGCTCATCCGCGGGGCCAGCCGGTCGTGCCTGTTTTCCGCCGAGCCGATATTCTCGATGTAGTACTCCGGCTTGAGCATCTTTCCCACGTCATGGTAGTAGGAGGCCACCCTGACAAACAGGGCGTTGGCTCCGATGGCCTTGGCCGCCGCTTCAGCCAGGTGGCCCACGATCACGCTGTGGTGATAGGTCCCGGGAGCCCGCAGGGCCAGTTCGCGAAGCAGCGGCGAATCGAGATTGGAGAGCTCGAGCAGCCTGAAATCGGTGACGAGGTGGAACAGCGTTTCGAAGAGCGGCAGAAAAACAAAGACCAGCAGGATGGCGAGAGCCCCGCCGGCAAAGGCACAGGCCATTTCAAAGGGCAGCTGGGTGGAAAAGGTGAAATCGGGCTGCAGCAGCGACAGGGTTCCCACCAGCAGCGCGTTGACCAGGCCCAGCACCAGGCCGGAACGCATCAGCGCGGTCCGGCTGGTATAGGCAATGGGTCCGTAAATGGCCATAAAGTTACCGGCGAGGGAGAAGGCGGCAAGCGGGAAGCTGCCGTCCAGCAGCAGTGCGGCCAACAGACTGTAGGCCACGACGAACATCATGGCCAGGCGGCGGTTGGTTATCAGGCTGAGCAGCAGACCGCCAAAAGAAAAGGGGATCATATAGTAGTAGGAGGAGAGGTTGTTGAACGGGAATCGGCTGAGGCTCCCCCCCACAGCGTCAAAAATGAATATGCTCAAACCGGTGAGAACCAGAGCCAGGGTGAGGACCATGAAGAGCAGGGAGTGGAGATGACGGAAATGGGACAGCGATATACGGTGGCTGTCAATGAAACGCAGCAGAGCGGCGAGAACCAGCACCAGGATGAACGAGATCCCCAGGAGGTTCAGGCCGCCCCACTGGAATTTCTGCACCCGGCGCATGGCCACGAGCTGCTCCAGAACCCGCCCGGTGATCAGGTCGCCCTCGCGCACGATGATCTTGTTCTGCGGAATGCTGTAGGTCACTTCCGAAATCGCGGCCGCCGCAATTTCCTGCCGCGTACGGGTTTCGTTGCGGTTGTAGGTCAATGGTGCCGGCAGGGTGTCAGCAACAAACCTGAGCAGGATCTCCCGTTGCTGCGGTTCGAAACCCTCCAGCAGCAGGTCGGCGGATTCGAGCCTCTCATAAATGCTTGACCGGTCACCGAGGGTGGCGATATCAGTATAGATCGCCTCACCGCCGGTGAACACGTCGATGGCGATCAATCCCCGGTCGCCGCCGCGCCGCCGAAGGGTACCCAGGTCTTCGACGAAGGGTTTGGCCAGTGCCGACCTCCCGGCCTGTTCCACCGCATCGAGCAAACGCCGGTCGAACTCGAACCCGTAGAACAGGGTCAGCGTCGGTTCGTCCAGGGCAATGGGGGACATTTCTTCGAGGATGCTGAGCAGTTCGTCGTTCAGCGGCACTCTTCCGCCGCCGCTGCGTGCATCCCCCCCCCCGGTGTCCGGGCGAACTTCACCGGCGCTGCCGGGCACGGTGATGGTCAGCGGGTCGGAGGTGACACCCCGCGCCGACTGAAAAAATCCCCCGAGGCTGGCGATGACGCTCTCCAGAGCACGGCTGTCCAGGTCGTAGACCGGGAGCACTTCGCGCCGCGCCGCTTCACGGCGCTCGTCGGTCAACTCGGGGTCCGGAACGGAAAAAGCCACCGGCGCCCTCACATCATCCCGGGCCACTTCGCCAATGGTGTATTCCGGGTAGGCGGGCCGGTAGTGCAGGTAGAACAGCCCGAGACTGACAATGAGAAAGACCATCATCCAGACCGACCCCATGGACACGGTATTTTCCACCAGTTGCTTGAAGAAACCGGAGATGCGTCCCGAAAGTGTCTGGGGTTTACGGGATCTGGCCCGCTCCGTGGGTCTGGCCCCCTTGTCCGGTCCGCCCGATTGATTCTTTTTCTTGTCGGCCATGTGGTTAATCAACCGTTCTCCGGATCGTGGATATTCTGCGGCGACCTGTTGACGGCGGGGCGGGAACGCCTGCGTCGAGCGAAAAGGCTGGACCGCGGCTTACGGCCCGCTGCGGCCGCAGCCAGGGTGTGCACGGCGCCCGCTTCGTAGGCCAGGATAATTTTCTGCACCAGGGAATGCCGAACCACATCCGATTCGTCAAAGTGGATAAAGCCGATCCCTTCGATATCCCTCATCAGATCGCGCGCTTCCACCAGGCCTGATCGCCTGCCCCGGGGCAGATCCACCTGGGTGATGTCACCGGTGATCACCGCTTTGGAGTTGAATCCCAGTCGGGTGAGGAACA
>JAQAZP010000205.1:0-19857 GCA_032127265.1 Acidobacteriota bacterium | reverse complement strand
CGAGACCAGCGGTAAACCGTCCTCCGGCAGCACCCGCACGCCGCGGGTCTGACCTTTCTTTTTCCAGGCGTAGAGGATGAAGACGTCACGGTCGGTGTCCACGTCCACATCGCGGAAACCCACCTCCATCATCATCCGGGTGATGGTTTCCGGGCCGAAGTAGTAGATGTGTTCCTCCGGCCCGATGGCATCCCAGCGCGGGCCCAGGTCGTGGAACGAAGGGCCGTCCACGTTGGGCGAGGAGACCACCATCACCCCGCCCTCGCGCACCATGCGATAGCCGTGGGCCAGGTCGGACTTGGGGTCCCGCAGGTGCTCCACCACGTCGAGATAGGTCACCGCGTCAAATTGCTCATCGGGCAGGTCGAGGCCGGCGATTTCGCCGCAGTGGATGTCGATACCGAACCGCTCGCGGGCATAGCGCTGGGCAAAACCGGATATATCGCAGCCGTCCACCTCCCAGCCAAAATCGATGGCCCGGCGGAGGAAGAAGGCCGGTCCGCACCCCACATCGTAGAGCCGGCCGTTCTGTTTGAATTCCTTGATCCGGCTCAGGATCGGATCGTGGTATCCCAGCAGCTCATGGAGCACCGACTCCATGGAGGGGATGTATTCCTTTTCGAAATACTCGTCCGAATAGCGGGAGAACAGGTCTTCCTTGGTCGGCCGCGGGTTGACATAGACCAGTCCGCAGCGGGTGCAGCGCACAATGGGGTAGCCCTGTTTCTCGAACAGGATTTCGGGCAGATCCGCTCCGCAGAGATTGCAGGCCACATGCTCCCGCTGCCCGCGGTCGGGCGAAACGCCTGCTCCATTCCCATTCCGTTCCGGCGTGGTTCCGTTCTTCATCTCTCAAGCAGCCGTTCTCACTCGAGGTATCCGAGCGCTTTCAGCTTTTCCTTTCGCTTTTCCAGTTCCGCAATCAGGAGTTCCGGCCCGTCGGGCAGGTCGTCCCGGGTGGTGAGGCTCATCCAGCGCTGCAGCATCTGGGTCAGCCGGGCCACCTCCTCGGGATGCTCCCGCAGCAGGTTGCGTGTCTCCCCCGGATCTTCGGCCAGGTTGTACAACTCGTCGCCGCCGCTGCTGGTGATCATCGGCTGGTCGCTCTGCGGAACGATCAGCTTCCATGTACCGTCGGAGACGGCAAAGGCCTGGCTGTCAGCATGCTGGGCATAGACCGCGCCACGCAACCCGCCCGGCGCCCCGCCCTCGAGGAGGGACAGCAGGCTCTGTCCCTGGATCCCTTCCGGCGCTGCCAGCCCCAGGGTCTGGCAGCAGGTGGGGAGAATGTCCACCGTCTCCACCAGGTTCGTCTCCAGCAGGTCCCGGCCAACAATTCTGGGCAGCCGCATCAGCAGGGGTACCTGCAGGCTCACATCGTACAGCCCACGGTGGTCGAAGTAAATCTCGTGCTCGCCCAGGCTCTCGCCGTGATCGGCGACAAAAACAACCGCCGTGCTCTCCTCCAGACCCCGGGCGCCGAGAACCGCCAGCAGCCGGCCGATACAGTGATCGAGGTAGGCCACCTCGCCGGCATAGGCCCGGCCGGGGAGGTCGCGCCGTTCCTCGGTGAGGAGCCGTTCACGCATCGGCTGGTTCATGAAGAAGGGACCCTCCCATTGATGGGCCTTGATCTTGCTTCCGGCGGCCAGATCCGCGGCCCGCCGCTGCGCCTGCAGCCGGATGATCGACGGCCAGTCCCCGCAGTCCACTGCCGCTTCCTGGAGAAGGTATTCGCTCTCCGGCTCATAGAAAATGTGAGGGTCGAAGAGATGGAGCCAGAGAAAGAACGGGCTGCCCCCGTTCCGCTCCAGCCAGAGCGAAGCCGTTTCCACCGCCATGCCCGCCGGCTGCTCGTCCTCCACGGTGCTGAACGAGCGGAACCCTTGGCCCAGACCAGACTGTTGGGGTCCCAGGTGGGCCACGCTGGTCACCGCGCCGCAGAAATACCCCTCGGCGGACAACAGCTCGGCCAGGGTCAAGCGGCTCTGATCCAGGGTCATCAGATTGTCGGTCACCCCGTGGGAAAGTCCGTAGAGCGACGTCATGATCGAGCAGTGGGAGGCGGTAGTGGTATTGAACTGGCTCCAGGCGCGGGTGAACTGGGCTCCGCTGCGGGCCAGCCGGTCGAGGTGCGGCGTGCGGGGGAGGGCCGCGCCGTAACAGCCCAGGTGATCGGCACGAAGGGTATCGGCGGTGATCAGAATCAGGTTTTCCGGATGGGTTTCCCGCTCCGCCGGACCGGAGACCAGGCGCGGATCGCTCCACACGGCCCAGTCGAAATCGGTGTTCCCCTCGGGGCCCGGACCGGTGCGCAGTTCGATGATCACCGGCTCGTCGGCCCAGGCCGAAAGGTCCAGGTCGCCGTCGAACCAGCGGCGGTCATCCACGTTTTGCTGTGGGTTCACCAATCGGTCCCAGACCGGTTCCGCCGAGCCGCCGGCCCCGCCGCTGACCGAGACGGAAAAACGGACACCGTCTCCGCGGCCTTCCGGCCAGGCTCCGGGATCCAGTGCGGCGCCAAAAAGCAGACGGGTCCGCGGCCCGGGAACCACCCGGAAACGGAACACCTGTGGCGGGTGGGCCTGAACAACCTGCCGTAGTTCATCATTGATGGTCAGCAGGCCCTGGGGCGAATCCTGCCCCTGGGGCGCGGCCGGTGCGGGGAGATACTCGCCCAGCAAAACCAGCGGCCGGTCCAGCACCACGTCCACGGTCTGGCCGCCGTCACCGCCGCAGGCCGGGCACAACAGAACCGCCAGCAGACAAGCAGCCGCGGCCCGGATCCGGCACTGGAAGGTCGCTGAAATCATGGCCCGTCTCCGCCTCCGCCATCCTGCTGGGCCAACGCTTCCATCAGGCGGCGAAAGCGCATGAGCAGCGATGGGTCAGCCGGACCGGTCGCCGGCGTCCGGTCCGCTTCAGAATAGGGGTGGGGCACACGGGCGAAGATTTCCGCGTCGGAAAGACGGCGCGATGCCTGGACGGCACGCCGGGTGGAGCGCAGGCGGTCGAAGCGGCCCAGAAGGTCATCGAGAGCCAGCAGGCCGGCCACCGACTCCGGTGTGATCTTTGCCTCGTCACCGGCGAACTTCCCGGCGGCCCGTTCGAAGTGGTAGCGCTCCCAGTCCAGGCCGGCACTGTTCCAGACGCCGCTGAGCATCTCCAGCAGCAGGGTGGGGAGGATGCGGTAGATGGAGTCGAGCTCGTAGTTCTTGATCACGGTGCACAGCCGGTTGCGCGTTTCAAAAAAAGACTGTTCGGCCTTGCCGTAGTGACCAATGACTCCCGGTCCGGAAGACCGGGCCAGATCCCCGCTGACCCGCAGCACGGTCCGGCCCTGTTGCCAGAGCCGGAAACCCAGGTCCACGTTCTCCTCGGCGATGTAATAGTCACCATCGAACTCACCGCACTCGAAGAAGGCTTCGCGGTCCACCAGCATGGCCCCCGGCGCCGGGTGGAGCACTTCGGTCCGGCCGCTGGTATCCCCCGCTTCCCAGACTCGCCCGCTGGCCAGGTCGGTGGCACTGTCCGAAAAAATGCAGGCCGGTGTCCCCCGGGCCCCCGCGGACTCCAGAGGCTGGAAACAGGAGGTGAGCCACGAGGGGTGCAGCACCTGGTGAAAGTGGACAAAGGCCAGGTATTGCCCGGCTGACGCGCGGGCGGCCTGGTTCAGCGATTCGGTGAGACCGAGGCGCACCGGCATGCTGAGCAACCGCAGACCGGGGTTCCGTGTCTTGAGCCGTTCGGCCAGACCGCTGCCCGAATCCACGTCCACCAGCAGATATTCAAGTTCCGCCCCTTCGGGGGCCCGAACGGCCTTGATGGCGGCCAGGCAGTTCTCCAGCCGGGTCCCGCCATTGAAGTTGAAGACGATGATCGAGAACTTCACGCAGCATCCTCCCCGGTGGCCACCGCGGCCCGGCCTTCCTGCTCCAGGGCCAGCCCCTGCCGGACGCCCTTGAAATAATGGTAATAGGAAAGGCGCCGGAAGAAAAATCGCCAGGCCCAGAGCGGCCCGCGGTCCAGCCGCCATTTCTCGAGATTGGCATAGGCCTGCTCGAACCAGCGGGAAGACTGTTTCTTCCAGCGGGCCGGTTCATCGGCGGGAAACCAGTCGAAACAGAGCATCTTCTCCGTCTCCGGGTGTTTGCGGAAGAGCCGTACCGCGTCCAGGCCCACCAGTTCCCGGCGGCGGCAAAAGGAGGCGAGACTGGTGGGGTGCAAGTGGTGGGCCAGGGCCCCCGGTTCGTAGACCAGCCGCATTCCGTCCATGGTCATCCGGTAACAGAGCTCCACGTCCTCCCAGGCCGCATGGGGAAAACTCTCGTCGAACAGGCCGGCGTCCAGCATCGACTGCCGGCGCAGGGAAACGTTGGCGGTATAAAAGAAATTGTAGGGCACGTTTTCGTGGTCCTCGATATGCTTGAAACCGAACTGGTCCCCCTCCATCAGAAAACGCAGAAAGGCGGTGGGCCGCATCTGCGGCGCCCAGAGGGTGCGGCCCAGAACGGCTACTTCGCCGGTGCCGTTCCGGGTCCGGTGGGCTTCCACATGCAGGGCCAGCAGCCCGGGGGTCACCAGAACGTCGTCGCCGAGGAAGAGCACCAGCTCCCCGGCGGCTTCCTCGACCCCGCGGTTCCGGGCCCGGGCCGGCCCGGCATTCTCCTGCCCGATGACCCTGAACCGTGCCGTGGAGGCTTTGGGCACCCCGGCGCCGGCGAGCCAGGCCGCCGTGCCGTCCGACGAGCCGTCGTCCACCACCAGCACCTCATGGGGCGCACCAAAGGCGTTTCCCTCGTCGGCCAGCAGCCCGAGGGAGCGGCGGAGAATCTCCAGCCGGTTGTAGGTGGGGATGACCACCGACAGTACAAATGGCGCAGCGCGGTCACTCATCGTTGTGGTGTATCTCCTCGAGGGATTTCCCCTGCGTCTCCACCGCCAGCAACCACTGGAAAAAACGGGTCTGGAACAGGTCGCTGTCCCCGGGGTAGGTGGGCACCAGGTGGAGCGGGAAGCGGCCGAAGATCGTACGGTCCGGCACCCGCCGCTTTTGCTGCACCTGCCGTCGCTTCTCCAGTATCGCGTCGAGATTCTCCAGGACATAGTGGACTGCCCGCAGCTGGCTGATGCTGTGCGGGTGGTCCATGGTCAACGACTCCCGGGGTTTCTCCGTTTGCGGCACCAGCCAGCGCCAGAGCCTGGAAGCCAGGGCGCCGATCCGCCCGCCCCTCACCCGCTGCTGATGCCCGACGGCTTCACCACCATTCCCCAGGTCCCCGGCATATCCCTCGCGGGTGAAGGGATAGCGGCCCAGCAAGCCGTCCCGATCAGCCAGGCGCGGGCCGAGGCACATGGTCCGGTTGATCAGGGTCAGTAATACCGCGGGAAAGACCCGGGGGAAATACTCCCGGTCGAGGTTCTTCACCGCGGTGATGAATGCATTTCGTTCAAAGAGAAAGCCCCGGTCGAAGGGATCCATCCGGCCTGATGTACCTTCCGAACGGTGATAGGCCACGGCACCGGGGTCAAGGAGCACCCGGTGACCCGAGGCCCAGAACCGCCAGGCCAGGTCCACGTCCTCGAGGTAGGCGAAATAGTCCTCGTCAAACCCGCCCAGCTCAAGAAACAGCTCCCGACGCACCAGCATGTTCCCACCGCAGGGGATGAAGGTCTCGGCCACCTCGTGGTGCGGGTCGCGGTCCAGCGGCAACCCGGCCCCCTCCTGGAAGGCGTGACCGTCAAAGGTGATGATCCCCCGGCCGAAATCGAGGCGCGACCCGTCCCAGGAGAGCAGCTTGCCCGCCACCGCGGCCGCGTCGGGGGCGCCGTCCATGGTTCGGCAGAGCGCGGCGAGCCACCCCGGATCGACCCGCGTGTCGTTGTTCAAAAAGGCCACGTAACGGCCGCGGGCCCGCCGGGCGCCGAGGTTGTTGCCGGCACTGAAGCCGATGTTGGCCCCTGCAGAGAGCAGCTCCACCCGTGGCGCAAAGCGGGCCACGACTTCTTCGGATCCATCGGTGGACCCGTTGTCCACCACCAGCAGTTCCAGTTGGTCCCGCGGGAACTCCAGATCGAGCAAGGAGGGGAGACACTGCTCCAGGTGGTCACGGCCGTTGTAGTTCAGCACCACCACGGTGACCAGCAACGGATTGCTTCCCGGTTCCGGCATTACGGACATCCCTCCTCCCACACGTTCTCCATCACCGGCCACGGCCGGACAGCCAGTTTTTGAACCAGCCGCCGGCACCCTGTCGTTTACCACCCGGCGGCTCGAGACCCACGGCCCGGGCGGCCAGGCCCTTGTCCCGGGCGCTCCGCGGGGCGGCGCAGAAACGGTCCAGCGGCTCGAGGATCGTCTCCCAGCGAAAACGGCGCCGCACCAGCTCCTGCCCTCTCCGGGCCAGAACCCGGCACCGTTCAGGGTCACCCAGCAGATCGCCGATCAGGCGGGCCACCGATTCGGGGTTTCCGGGCTCGGCCACCGCCCCGGCCTCCTCACCGCGCAACAGTTCGCCGGTCCACCCACCGTCGGTGACCACCGCCGGCAGCCCGCACCAGAGCCAGTCCAGCACCCGGGTGCGGAACGAAAGATCGGCCTCCAACCCGGCGGGGAAGGTGGCCAGCCCGAGATCGCACTCCAGGTAGGCGCTCTCCCGCCGCTCGTAATCGATCCAGTCGATGAAGAAGACCCGCCGGTCCAGCCAGTCCCGCTCCCCGCACCAGTCGTGGGCCTCCCGGTAGCGCTGCTGCGGCGTGGTCTCCAGATTGGGATTGCGGACAAAAACCAGCTTGGGCCCCTGGCCGCCGGCTCCCCCGGTCTCCCGGTCCCAGAGGATCTCCAGGGCACGGAGCGCGGTCAGCGGATCGTGCCAATCGTAGATGCCGCCGTAAAAGAGCAGCCGATCTTCGCTGCCGATCCCTTCCACCCGACCGCGCAGCATGGGCTCTCCCCGAACCGGTTCGAGTCCCGGCACGCCAAAAGGGACCAGGGCCACCAGGCTGTCCAGGGTTCGGTCATCGAGGAAATTGTCCGGGTTGACCCGGCCCAGGGCAGCCAGCATCCCGAGGTAGAACAGTCGTTGCCAGGGGGTGAAACAGAGAAAGTAGTCCCCGCGGCGCAGTTGCCGGGAAAGGGTGGCGTGGTCGTGGAGAAAGACCTCCCGGCCCATGGTGGCAGCGTAGTGCATGTTTTCCACCAGGAAGGGGTCATAGAGATCCACCACGGTGGGGATGCCCCGAACCTCGTCAAAGAAGTGGTTTGATACGTGCCCGTGAATCACAACCACCTCGGCGTCCCGGGTCAGCCGGGCAAAATCCCCCTCGCGCCAGGTGTCCAGGCGAATCCCCTCTTCCCGCGGCAGGTCGGTATTTGGCGCCAGCAGGGTCACCTGGTGACGGCGGCCGAGGTATCGGGCCATTTCCAGGTAGCGCACACCCACCCCGGCCATCCGGGGGCGAATCCGTTCCGGTGATATCAAAGTCACGCGGCTCAGGGGCATATCCTCCAATCAGCGCCGGCCCAGACCGGGCAGGCGGCGCCAGATGGCACGGGCGATACGGGCCGGTCCGCGTGGCGGCGGCGCCGGCACCGGGGGAATGTCAAAGGTTTCCGTCCCCGGGGGGGCCAGCTCCAGCGAATTCATCCACTCCGGTGACAGGATCGGCGGCGGCGGCAGTTCGGCGGCAATGCAGTTCTCGCAGCCCGGGTAATACGGTTCGTCCACCACGCCCCGGCGCAGGGTCTTGTACCCCTCGCCCAGCCAGACCTCCTCGGGCGCCAGGTTCGGAATGCAGCCCAGGGCCGTGCAGAATTGCTGGAAGCAGCAGGGAATGACGTTGCCGGTGCGGTCGACGAAGATCGTCTGCCACGGCTCGGGACAACGGGCCGCCGGCAGGTGCGCTGGCCGGCCTCCAGCGGGGTCCGGCGGCATGCTATCCGGCGTCCCGACCCGATGTTCCTTGTCCTGTTCGAGCAGCGCCTCGAACTTGCGGACCATCGGCCCGATCAGGGCCACGTGAAGCTCCAGTGAGGCGTCCCGGGCAGCCCGGTAACTGTCGATGTGCGGCTCGAGGTTCGCGATGATCAGGTCAGGGAACGGACCGTAGAGCTGCTCGAGGTAGATCTCGCCGATGCCCAGGCGGCTGGCCAACCGCACCGTAGCGGTGAGTTGCTCCACATTGGGCTGCATCACCACCTGCTCCATGGCCAGCACCAGGCGGCTGCCCAGGCCCGAGGCCAGGCGGCCGTCGCGCAGCATGCGCAGCCGTTCGATGTTGGTGATTATCCGGTCGAATTTCGCCCCGCGACGGATTTTTTCGAACGTCTCGGGATCCGGGCTGTCGATGGAAAAGCAGACCCTGGTCACGTCCAGGTCCACCAGCCGGGCCGCCTTCTCCGCGGTGAGCAGGGTGCCGTTGGTGTTGAAGTTGATCCGGCAGTCTGCGCTGCACTCCCGGGTGAACTCGATGAAGCGGATGAACTCCTTGTGCATCATCGGTTCACCCCAGCCGAAGAGGTTCACCGTGTAGACGTTCTCCAGCAACGGGCGCAACTCTTTGAACAGGTCGAATTCCATGAAACCTGCTGCGCTGCCGGCCTTCTGGGGAACCATCACCGACCCGTCCTGGTCGCGGCACATGATGCAGCTCAGGTTGCAGCGGGAGGCCACCTCCACGTAGAGCTGCAACGGCGGCTCCCGATGGCCGTCCCCGCCCTCGCGGCAGGCCCGTCGGAATTCGCGGTAGCGGTGACGAACCGGCTCATTCTCCAGCACCCAGGTGCGCAGGCTCAGTGCGCCGCGACGCTGGGCCTTCCCGTTGCGGTAGAGAGTCCCTCCGGCCAGTTTGAGCTTCGGATGGTGCCACGCGGTGATGTGACCCCCGTTGTCCGAACGGAGCGTGGTGAGCGAGAGGTAGTAGCGCTTGCCTGCGCTGCGGGAGATCACCGGAAAGTCGAAACTCTGCCAGGCATTATCCACCACCCGCAGAGTATTGAACGGCTGCTGGAAGATCAGGCGCCCCGCGGGACCTTCCTCGTGCAGCCGGACCAGCACGGAGGAATCAATGGGCCGCTCGTAATTGGCCAGCAACAGCTCCACCCGGTGCAGCCCCGCACGGTGACAGACGAAGGATTGCCCCACTTCCTGGCCGGGCACCAGTTCCCCCGCCGGGGTGAGGTGCCACTCGTTTGCGCTGTCCAGTATTTCCCAGCCGTCATCAACAGCCATGTTGTATCGCTCGTTTATGCAATGGGCCGCGGCCGGTGTTCAGCTGCCGCGGATCCGCGACCAGAAGCGGCGCAGTGCCTGCAGCCGCTGGTAGATTCGGTCCTGTACCACCTCTTCCCGGAAGCGCCGGTGTTGCTGGATCTCCTCGTCACGCACCCGCACCGCCTCCTCGTGCAGCCGGAGGGTCCCTTCCTGCTTCATCAGCGAGGCTTCGAGGTCGAGAACGATCCGGTCCTTTTCCCGGTGCAGCCCCACGAAACGGTCATACCAGTTTTCATCGATCCGCACCGGGTTGTCCCGGTCCGGAGCCGGCAGCGGGTCGCGGGCCCAGCGGCGCAGCGGTTCGGTGGTGATCGGAAAGGTGTAGTGATCGAGCGCATGCTCCCGAACCCGCCGGCGCAGCGCCCTTGTTCCCTCACGATCGGCGGCCAGCCTCAGAATCGTATCGGCCAGGGACGCATGGTCTCCGGGAGGGTAGGTAAACCCCACCTCGGCCTCTTCGAGGGCCACGCTCAGTTCACAGACCCGGGAGCAGACCGCGGGAAGACCGGCCCGCATCCAGTCGAGAATCCTGTTCTTGCTCCCCAGTTGAACTTCGTAAATGTCCTTGTCCACATTGATCCCCACGTCGGCATCCCTGTAATACGCGGGGACCTCCGCTGTGGGAATCCAGCCCTTGAAGAAACAGCGGTCCCGGAAGGACGAACGGTCCACCATCTCGCGAAAGCGGGGATAGGTGCGATCATCCTGTCCGGCCAGTTCGCCGCCAATGGAGACAAAGCGGATCCTGGGGTCGCGGCTCATCGCTGTTTCCAGTGCCCGGAACAACGTGTCAACATCGGCCCAGGTATTGTAACCTCCGCTCCAGAGGATCACGAAATCGTCTTCGGTGACCAGGTCACCACGAATCACCGGGCCGGATTGCGGGAAGGGCTCGGCATCCATGGCGCAGGGAATTTCCACCGTGAAGCGGTAACCGGAAGTCCTGGAGTTGAGACGGCCGGAAAGCCCCAGTTCTCCGATGGCGGCCAGTTCCTGGGCGTGGGACACGGTGGAAAAAATGTCGGCCCGCAGTAGAATCGAACGGGCGATGCCGAAATAGCTGGTCAGCAGTTCGTCGTCCTGGTAGACCGACGCCTTGGCCTGGCCCTCGGCCATGAAATGACCGAACAGGTCGGCCCAGATCGGCGCCCGGGTCTCCAGTTTCACCGCCGCCGCCGAAGGGATCACCGTGGCCCCCACCACGCAGTCCGGCCGGAACTGGTCGTGGAGCGCCTGCAGGTGGGCGGCGTTGTTGAACAGGGAGTCCCGGAGCAGCAGGCAGCGAAGCCCCTCCTCGGGACGCTCCAGTTCGATGGTATCCGGTTCGTCCTCCCCGTACCCGGCGCTGTAGCGACAGCAGACCAGCAGCAGCTCGTGGCCGTCAGCGAGCAGCGGGCTGGCCATCTGCCAGGTCCGGATACCCGGGGCGTGCAGCCGGTGGCTGTTTTCCACCGGCAGAGGGGAGAACCCGAAGAACAGGATCCGGGACATGGGGCCCCCGCAGGGAATGTGTGTGTATGCCTAGTCCGGAGTTCTTACCACCGGAAAACGGTCTTGAGAAAACGCCCGGGCTGTTTCTCCAGGATCTGCTCTAATTCACCGTCGTCGAAGTAGATGCCTTTGCAGCAGGTGCACTTGTCGACCTTGATCCCCTCCAGCTCCACTTCCACCATGGTGTGGCCGCACTTGGGGCAGCACATGTAGTGAAGCTCCTTGAGCTTGTCACACTCGGAGCCCGCCAACGCTTTCTCTTTTTCCCGTGCCAGAACCTTGAGCCGTTCGAACTCCTGTCTGGCGAAATATTCCGCTTCGTTCTCGCTCGGTTTCCTGGGGGACATCGGTCTCTCCTTGAACGATTGCACCGGACGGGGACAGAACCGCTGTCTGGCGCCCCTCCGGTTTTCCAATGAAATAATGGCGTCTGCGGTATATCACAGCCGGCCCGTATCTTCAATCAGGCCGGGTCTCTCCCGGTCTTTCTTCACCCCGGTCACGCATCCCCGGGCGGTATGGAACGGGGTCGGTCAGGCCGGCGGCCCGGAAGCCTTCCAGCCTGGTCCGGCAGCTCTCGCAGCGGCCGCAGGCCCGGTCTTCCATCCCGTAACAGGACCAGCTCAATTCGAAGGGAGCACCCAACGTCACCCCGAGACGAATGATCTGCTCCTTGTTCATGTCGATCAGCGGGGCCTGCACCTCGATCCGGGTTCCCGGCCGGGTCCCCGCGTCCACCACCCGGTTCAATGCCTCGATGTACTCGGTGCGGCAGTCGGGGTATCCCGCCCGGTCCGACTGCACCGCTCCCAGCACCACATGCCCGGCCCCCAGGGCCTCGGCCCAGGCCACGGCCAACGAACAGAGCACCGTGTTGCGAAACGGCACATAGGTGCTGGGGATCTCTTCCCCCCCTCCTCCCGTGCCTTCGGGGATGCTCCATCCCTGGTCGGTCAGGCTCGACCCGCCCATGGCCCCCAGACCGGACAACGGGATCACCAGCCGCCGGGTGACGCCCAGACGATCGGCGATGGCCGTCATGGCCCGCTCCTCGCGGGAAGCGGTTCGCTGGCCGTAGCTGACGTGGAGCAGGGCGATGGATTCGGGGCCCCAGCGGTCCGCGGTGAGCGTGGCGGCGACACAGCTGTCCAGGCCGCCGCTGGCCAGCACCACTGCCTGCACTGTTCCCTTTCCTGTCATGGCCTCACGCCTCCGCCCCGGGAAGCAGGTCCATCGGTGCTCCGTCACGGCCATCTTTCCAGATCAACCGGTGCAGCTGGAGCTGCAGCCGCAGCGGCAGCCCGGTCTCCAGAATCCAGCCGGCCAGCTCGGCCGCCTCCACGGATCCCCGCACCGGTGAAAAAAGCACTGGGACCCGCTCCAGCAGGCCCGCTCCCCGCACCCGTTCCACGGCCCAGAGGAAGTCCTCCCGGCCGGTGACCACACATTTCAGCTCGTCACCGTCGGCCAGCTGGCCGAAATTCTCCCCATGATTGTGGTCGGCCATGCCGCTGCCCGGCGTTTTCAGATCCATCACCCGGCGCAGACCCGCCGGCAAGCCGGCAATGGGCAGGCTGCCGTTGGTCTCCAGTGATACCGTGTGCCCCGATTTCATGAGCCGCCGAGCCAGGAAATCGACGGCTTGCGGCTGCAACAGCGGCTCGCCGCCGGTGAGGCAGACCTGCCGGCATTCCCGGCCCTCGATCAGGTCGAGCAGCATGTTGGCGTTCACCGTCCGCCCGGCCCCCGGCTCCAGGGCCCGGGGCGTATCGCAATACCCGCAGGAGAGGTTGCAGCCCTGGAAGCGGACAAAGACCGTGGGCAACCCGGCGAGCGTCGACTCGCCCTGGATGCTGTGGAACAGTTCGTTCAGCTGGATCTTCAGATCAGGCAAAGTAGGATGCTGAGACCCCTTCTTCCTCCCAGACCCGAACCCTGGACACACGCAGGTGGGGCTCGGTCAGCCGAGAGGCGATCTCCTCGAATATCCACCGGGCCACGTTCTCGGCCGTGGGGTTGAGGCGGTCAAAGGGCGGCACGGCATTCACGTCCTGGTGGTCGAGCTTCTGGGTCACTTCACGGGTGATCTGACGCAAACGGCCAAAATCCAGGGCCAGGCCGTTCTCGTCTAGACGGTCGGCCTGGACGGAAACCACTGTCTTCCAGTTGTGCCCGTGCAGGCGGTCCACCTCCCCCTCGCCCAGTGTGATGCGGTGGGCGGCGGAAAAGATCACTTCCACCGAGATCTCGTGCACCGGTCAACCCTCCCTTTCAAGGATAGCTGTCAAACGAAATTCTAAGTGTTACTGCGGAAAGGGGTCAAGGTGGATAAAAAGAAAAGGCCGCTGACCGGATGGTCAGCGGCCTGAAAGAATCAACCTCGCCTGGAAACTAGCCCAGGGTGAAGGTGAAATTCATGTTGAGCGACGCTTCGAGATAGTCGACCACGTTGTCCAGGGCCGGAGCAAAGTCGCCGGCGGTGGTGAATTTCTCAGGCAGATAGGCGACCATCGCCAGGGCCTGATCCAGGGCTCCCTGAATGTCGCCGGCATTGTACAGTGTCAGCACATTGTCCAGGTCGGCGGCCACGTCATATTCCGGATCGAGCTTGTTCTCCTCCGGGATGGCGGCCAGGCCCAGCAGGGTATCGCCATGAAGCAAGTTGAAGCTGTTGCCGGTGATTTCGAAGCTGGTGACCACTTCGCTGAGCACCTCACTATCCCCGTCCAGCAGCTGCTGCGTCACGCCGTACGCGCCGGAAGGAGCATCCATGTGCGGGGTGATGATGAAGCGCACCGACGTGCTGCTCATGGCCGCCACGGTCAGCGGGTGCGGTCCAAGCAGGTATTCAGCACCACCGGGGGCGGAGATGTAGGACTGCACGAAGAGGTCGGCCTCGCTCTCGACGCCGTTGGCCACCAGGGCGTCCTGGGTGAAGCTCTCGCCCTTGGCAAAAGAATCGGGGTAGAGCGTGCAGTAGAATTCATAGCTGCCGCCGGGGCCGGCAGAGCCCTGTTCACCCACGTAGAAGGCGACTTGCTTCTGTCCCAGGGTGTTCCAGCCGCCGCCCGGCTCCTGCGACTTCATGATCGCGGTCCAGGTGTAGAGACCGGGGAAAGCTTCGGCGGGCAGGGGCTTGCTGAAGCTGAGCGTCCGGGCATAGTAAGCGGGGATGGTTTTGACCATCCCACCCTGGGAGATGTTGCCCAGCGGGTCCATCATCTGCCAGAGCAGCTGAATCGGCTGGTTCCAGGGGTTGCCGTTGACCACCAGCACCGAGGCCCGCACCCACTCACCGCCAAAATACGGGCTTTCGTCGGCGAACAGGGCGTCAAATTGCACATCATCGCCGATCAATTCGGCCATGGAAAGAGTGCTGCAGGCCAGCAGCATGGCACAGACCACAAAGAGAACTTTCTTCATCATGCTCATCCTCCGATAGGTTTCGCCGGCCCGTTCTGCCAATTCCCTTTTCAAACCAGGGAACCTGCTGTCCCGAGTGCAACGACTGGCGCTGAACTAGCCACCCGCACCCGAAACCCCCTTGACGTGCCGACAGGTCTTTGAGTCAGCAAAACATATATATTGCCTCACCGGCAAGATCAGGGTGAGGCCGTCTGCCCGATGGGTACCTCCTTGCCTGCAGAGCCAGGGACACAATCCCGACCCCGAAAGTATTCATGTCTCAAGAGAGGGAAACATGTGGATGCGGTAAAGCGGTTCCACACTAAAATCCTTGAAATAATTGAAGTTGTGATGAGATAGAATGTTGCGCACCGATAAAATTATCATCATATGCACAAACCGTGTTTTCAATAATAAAGATCGTCATTTAAAATGTCAAGTTCCCACGCACATATATCGGACCAGGATGCAAAATACTTGAGCTACCGGCCCAGCAGCGTAAGGGGGAAGCGCGCCAGGTTCACCAGGTAGGCTTTGAGGACGGGAAACCGCTGCTCGGCGGACATGGAACGGGTCAACCAGCGGAATTCAGCGGGGGCAAAACGGAACAGCCAGTGGGCCGGACTGAAATTCCGAATGAGGAACCGCAGCCGGTTGCGGTGATAGTGATAAAAGAATCGGGCGCTGAGCTTTCCGGAAGAGGCCGATTCGTGGTGCACCGCCCGGGCGGCCGGAAGCACCTTCACCAGGTATCCCCGCCGCCGGGCACGGAGACAGAGTTCGGTTTCCTCGTAGTATCCGGGCCGGTATCCCGGATCGAGACCGCCCAGCTCATCCCACACCTCCCGCCGGACAGCCAGCGCCGCGCCGGTGACATAGTCCACCTCGGCGGGCTGGTCGTATTGTCCCTGGTCCGGTTCACCGCGGCCGAGATGGGAGGTGATCAGCGAGGGGTGCAAAACTGCACCGGCGTGCTGAAGCGTGCAGCGGTCCGGTTCGTAGATCTTGCAGCCGGCCACGGCCAACCGGGAATCGCCGGCCAGTCCGGACGAGAGCTTTTCCAGCGTGTCGGGGTAGATCTCCGCATCCGGATTGAGCAGCACGAGGATGGTTCCGGAAGCCCGGGCCACGCCCTGCAGGACGCCGCCGGCAAAACCGAGGTTGCGACCGGTGGGAATCAGGGTCACATCCGGGTGCTGGCGGGACGCACGCTCGGCGGAGCCGTCAGTGGACGCATTGTCCACCAGGATCACCTCGGCCGTGGGTTCGGCCCACCGGGAGCGCAGGGAATCGAGACAGCGGTCGAGCAGCTCGCCGGCATTGTAGTTGACCACGATCACCGAAACCGCGGGTGGTCCGGAAGGCCGTGGAGGGTCTCCGCTCGGCGTCACGGTTTGACCTCCCGCCCAAGAAGCCGCCGCAGGACCCGGACCAACCGGTGGGAGAAGCCCTCTTCCACCTCCCGCAACAGACGGTCCCGCTGCTCGGCCAGCCCACGCCATTCTCCGGCTTCGGCCTGGCGATTGGCCAGCGCCTCTTCCAGACGCTCGATGCGGGCCTGCTGGGCGGTCATCTCATCACGGGCCAGGGCCATGGCCCGCCGGTGGTCCTCCAGGGCCTCTTCGCAGCGAGCTTCCTTGAGCCGCAGGTCTTTCAGTACCCGCCCCTGTTCAGCGGACAGCAGCTCCTCCGTCGCCGCCGACCCGGGCCCACCGGGCGCGGACAGCGCCTCTTCCATCCGGGCATTGAGGGCCAACGCATCATCCAGTTTCTTTTCCTGCTCCACGGCATATCGGTGATGCCCCTGGGCCCGGTCGGATAGACAGCGGAAAAATACCTGCAGCAGACGGTGGATGTCGCGAATGTCCCCCTGGCCCGCATCGCGCCGGGGCAAACCGGACGGCAGGCCGGACAGCAGGCCGCCCGGTGCCTTCTGAATGTAGATCACCCGCCGGTAGGACGGCTCCCGGTTCGACTCGGGGAAAAAATGGAGGTTGTAAAACTTGTTGAAGTGCCGGTACATCTCAGGGAAGCCCGGCAGCGATAGGGTCAGATGATTGGCGAACATCATGAACGACCAGTGGTGGAGATACCCGTTGGGCAAGGAGACCGCCGGCAGGTCTCGTTCGGCGGCCCAGCTGGTGACTTCCTCTGCCGCGGGCAGGCCCAGTGCCAGGTGCTCGGCGAGCCAGGGGTGTTCCTCGTGCCACAGTGAGCTGTAGTAGTCAGCGACAATCTTCTCCGCTTCAGCCACCCCGGGGTCATCAAACGGGCCGGCCAGCACCACGGCCAGCGAGGCCACCCGGAGCAGCTCGTCGAGAACGAGGCGGCGGTTTTCGGCAGGGACGTGTTCGAGGACATCGCAGCAACTGACCACCGGGAAGGAATTGTCGGGGAATGGCAGCGCCGCGGCCGAACCCCGCACATAGGGCGAGTGGTTGATCTCGCCCTCGATCAGGTCGCAGAAGGTCACTTGCCGGTCAGGGAGAAATGCGGCCAGGTGCCCCGGGTACCCTCCCACGTCAAGCAGCCCGTCCTCTTCGGCGCCAAAGCGGATAAGACAGGCCTCGGCCAGATCGGCGATCACCCGGTAGCGCTGGTAGATGTCAAAGGGCAGAAAGGTCAGGTCGTCCGACATCACTGGCCTCCGCCGGAGTTGAGGGACCAGCGGTTATCCAGTTGCACCAGCCCCAGACGCTCCCGCACCTGGCCCTCGATCACGCGGAATGAAAAGCTTCGCTCGTGGTGGTCGAACGGCGTCCGCAGGTCCTTGCGGTAGACCGCCGCCGAGAAGAGATATTTTCCGGTGAGCAGGGGCAGGTTCTCCACGATGTAGTCCATGTGACCGGTCCCCGGTCCGATACTCTCGATCCGGTAGTCGCAGAAATAGCTGTTCGGTCCGTTGATCTGCACCCCGTTGCGGTCGAAGAGCGCCACCCCGAACACCGGCTCCAGGATCTTTGCCTCTGCCCGGAAGTGGATCCGCGCCACCAGCTTTTCGCCGGTGCGGAAATCACTCTCCTCCTCGTCTCGTTCATTGTGGAAGGTCACTCCGGTAATGATCACCTCCCCGGTGCCCCAGCGGCTGCGGTCCTCGGAGTAACTCACCTGTTCCATCTGCTCCTCGGCCGTTTCCTCGTCCTCGCCGCTGCCGTCCCCCGCGGTCCCGGCGGAAGACTGCGCCGCATCGCGTTGCCGTTTGAGCCGTGCCCGCTCGTCCTTCTCCTGCCGGCGCTGGAGCCGGGCCACCAGCCGGTGGTAGTCGATGATCGCGTCCCGGGCCTTGCCCAGGGTGATCACCTCGCCCTTGTGCAGCAGCAGGGCCCGGTCGCAAAGCCGCTCCACAGCATCGAGGTCGTGGGTAACGATGACGATGGTCTTCTCCCGCTTGCGGAAGAGATCGAACTTTTCCGAACACTTCCGGGCAAAGGCCTCGTCACCCACCGCCAGCACCTCGTCCACCAGCAGGATGTCGGGATCCACATGGACGGCAATGGAAAAACCGAGGCGGGCGTACATCCCGGTGGAGTAATTGCGCACCGGGGTGTCGATGAACCGCTCCAGTTCGGAGAAGGCGATGATGTCTTCGAGCTTCGACTCGATTTCACGCCGGCCGAAACCGAGGATTGAGCTGTTGAGGAAGATGTTCTCCCTGCCGCTGAGGTCGGGGTTGAACCCGGCCCCCAGTTCGAGCAGTGCGGCCACCCGGCCATCGATGGTGATCGATCCCTGGTCTGGAAGGATAATCCGGGCGATCAACTGGAGCAGCGTACTCTTGCCCGACCCGTTGGGCCCGATCAGGCCCAGGGTCTCCCCCCGGCGCACTTCGAATTCCACGTCGCGCAGGGCCCAGAATGTCTCCCGGGTGTAGTTCTTGCGATGAACCATCCCCAGGATCCGCTCCTTGAGGTTGGTGGTCTTGAGATGGTGAATGGTGAACTTTTTCGACAGGTTCCTGCCCGCGATCACCGGTTCCGCTTTCATCAGACCGCGCCCTCCGTCAGAGCGTTTCGGCAAACTTTGGCTGTTGCCGGTGGAAGACCAGGAACCCGATTACCAGAGTCACCAGCGTCACCGCACCCAGGGCCAGCCAGCGCCGCAGGGAGGGGAAACCGGAGAGGAAGAGTATGTCCCGGTAGGCGTTGATGAACTGGGTCATTGGATTGTAGAGCAGAATCTTCTTCACCACCATCGGCGCATTGGCCCCGGTCACCTTGGCAATGGGGTAGACAATGGGGGTGGCCCAGAACCAGATGGTGACCAGAATCTCGAGGAAATGCTTGGTGTCCCGAAAATAGACGTAAATGGTGGAAACAAAAAAGCAGACCCCGGAGGTGAACAGAATGTGAAGAATCATTACCCCCGGCAAGGCCACCATGGAAAAGTTGAGACGGATGTCGAACCACCAGAGCGCCGGAAGAAGTACGACAAAGGTGAGAAGGAACTGGACGAAGCTGGATAAAACAATGGACAGGGGGATGATCATCCGCGGGAAATAGACCTTCTTGATCAAACCGCCATTGTCCACGATGGAGCTGCAGGCGGTCATCAGCGAAACGACAAAGAAGTTCCAGGGCAGGTAGCCAAGAATAAAATATACGGGAAAGTTTTCCAGATCGACATAGAAAACCACGGTGAAAACGAACCAGTAGACCATCAGCATGATCAGGGTGTTGATCAGGGACCAGAAGAAACCGAGCACCGACCCCTTGTATTTGAGTTTGAGGTCGCGAACCACCAGGTTGCGCACCAGTTCCTTGTAGTCAAGGAGCCCGCGCAATTCTCCAGAAATGGTGAGGCGACTTTTCTGCATCCCCGTCACACCCCTGTATTCAGCGTTCTGTTCACTGGTTTTCCGGCGCCGCCGGAACCATTCGCCGTGGCTGAAAGCTTTTCAAGCGCACAGTTTACGTCTGAAGCAGGCGATTATAGGTATCCACCAGAGCCAAAGTCAAGGAATGGAAGTGCGCAGCTCCTCGAGGGAGGGCGGTCCAAAAGCACCAAAAATAGCGGAAGGTTACGGAACGCCCATAAAACTGCTAAAAAAAATATCGGGAAAATTATGGAAACGTCAATTCTGGAAAGGGCTCACGGCATTGGGACAGTGGATTGAGGATAATAATTCACCGTGGTGAAACGCATGTAAGTCGTTTTATTCTCGCATTTAATGAGTGCCACCAACGGGAGAACCCGTGATTGCTACATTCACAATGGTGATATCCAGCAAACCCAATACAGGCACGGGTTACAGCGATTTGATCCTTGACAGCCCCTGAATGCTCTGCTATAAATCGCCTGACAATATCCACAATGTACATCAACAGAGACTTTTCCAGAGGAGTGCAGACGAATGAACAAGTCTGAACTGATCGACAAGATGGCCAAGGATTCTGACATTTCCAAGACTGCGGCAAACGCCGCCCTCAACTCCTTTATCGATGGCATCACCAAGTCGCTGAAAAAAAACCAGAAAGTGACCCTGGTTGGCTTCGGTACCTTCTCCACCAGCAAGCGGAAGGCCAGAAAGGGCAGAAACCCCCAGACTGGAGCAGAAATCAAGATCAAAGCCAAGAAGATCGCCAAGTTCAAGCCTGGCAAAAAGCTCGAAACCTCCATCTGACCCTCAGAGTCAGGAGTTACGAGACGGACGGCCTTCGGGCCGTCCGTTTTTTTGTCCGCCGCCCTCGGG
>JAQAZP010000204.1:0-14832 GCA_032127265.1 Acidobacteriota bacterium | reverse complement strand
GCGCCAATGTCGCCGCCGCCGATATCGACGGAGATCGTTTCGACGAGATCCTCACCGGTCCCGGCCCCCGGGCGATCTACGGCCCCCACGTGCGCGGGTTCGAGGTGGACGGCACTCCCCTGCCCGGGCTTAGCTTCCTCGCCTATGGCACGAACAGGTTCGGCGTCAACGTGGCCGGCGGCGAGTTGGACGGCGACGGCTATGACGAGATCATCACCGGCGCCGGTCCGGGCGCGGTGTTCGGCCCCCACGTCAGGGGATGGAACTACGACGGCACACCGGGTGTCACGGCAATCCCCGGCGTCAACTTTTTAGCCTACGGCACACCCAAGTGGGGAGTGAACGTGGCCGCCGGTGACATCGACGGCGACGGATACGACGAGATCGTCACCGGCCCGGGGCCGGGTGCTTTGTACGGCCCCCACGTCCGCGGCTGGAACGTGGACGGTGGGCCGGCGACAGCCATCCCCGCGGTCAGTTTCCTGGCCTACGGCACAAACAGGTTCGGTGTGAATGTCACCGCCGGCGACGTGGACGGGGACGGCATCGACGAGATCGTCACCGGCGCCGGGCCGGGCGCGGTCTTCGGCCCCCACGTCCGCGGCTGGAACTACGACGGCGCCACGGTCGCGCCACTCCCCGGCTACAGCTTCTTCGCCTGGCAGACAGCGCCGCTGACCCACGGGGTCAACGTCTTTGCCGGCACGGATCTCAACGACGACGGCCGGGACGAGCTGGTGGCCGGGCGCGGGCCCGCTCCGGACGCAGACACCGAAGTGAAGGTCTTCACCTACGATGGGACAACTGTGAGCCAGTGGATCTCGCTGGAGGCCTACCCGGGCCTTTACCAGGGGTCGAACGTGGCGGCGGGAAAGTTTTAACTCGCAACGAGGAGATGAAGATGAACTCTCGAATTGCTAATATCCTGCATCACCCCCTTCTTCTCCTGTTCTTCTTCGTCCTCTCCTGCCTCCCCTCCCCCGCCGCCACCATCCACGTCCCCGCCGACCAACCCACCATCCAGGCCGGGGTCGACGCCTCCGCTGACGGCGACACGGTGCTCGTCGCGGACGGCTTGTACACCGGTGCCGGGAACATCAACGTGCTGATCAGCGGGAAAGCGATCACCCTGCTATCCGAGACAGGGCCTCAGTCGACCATCATCGACTGTCAGGGACTGGGCCGGGGGTTGACCATCGGCCCGGTGAGCAGTGGACCGGTGACCATCGAAGGTTTCAGCATCATCAACGGTCAGGCAAGAGAAGCCGAGCCGGGTCTCGGCGGCGGGGCCGTTTACTGCGAAGAGGCCACCGTCATTCTTGACACTTGTGTGCTCGATGGTAATGACGCCGACTATGTGTATTCCCTGGAAACTTCCGGGATTGGCGGGGCCATGTACATCTGCAGCAACTCGGACGTCACGCTGCAGAATTGTGCGCTCACCAGCAATGTAGCGGCTAACGCTGAACAGAGCGCTCTGGGCGGGGCAATAGCTTGTTTCCAGAGTACGCTGAACATCCTGGACTGCACACTCTCGGACAACGCTGCCAATTTTCGATATCTGCGGGCCGATGCAGGATTTGGCGGGGCTCTCTACGCCACCGAAAGTCAGGTGCACTTGGTGAGTTCCGTGATCAGTGGAAACGGTGCTTATGCAGATGGTGATTATGGCGGCTTTGCCTGGGGCGGCGGCATCTATGCCTCATGGTCATCGGTTGTTATCGACGATTGTGAGTTCATCGACAATTTTGCCGATGTTGATTCCCCGTATGGTGTAAGTTCAAGCGGAGGTGGCATCGCCATCCTCTTCAGCTCGAGCTCACTCACGGTGAACAGGAGTATTTTCGCCCTCAACGTCCTGTGGAACCAGGAGGAAAGCTATGGCGGCGCCATATATTCCTCGGCTCAAAGCTGTTCGATCAATGACAGCCTCTTTACTGAAAACTTCGCTGACCAGATCCACGCCGGCAACCTGGTGATGAACGGATGCACGGTGGCAAACGGGGATCCATCCCACTTCTACACCACTCCTCCAGCGGGAGGTATTTACTGCGGGGATGGATCGATCCGCAACAGCATCATCTGGAACAATCTTGAACCGCAGTTGTTGATCTCCGGTGACGTATCGGTGACTTACTCTGCCATTGAAGGCGGGTGGCCGGGCAAGGGCAACATCGATGCAGACCCGCTGCTCACCAACGGACCGGACGGGACCTGCTACCTGGGGCAGACCGCCGCCGGGCAGCCGCTGGACAGCCCATGCGTGGATGCGGGCGACCCGTCGGCAGCAATCGCGGAGGGGACGACACGCACCGACTCGGTTCAGGATTCAGGTGTTCTGGACATGGGGTATCACCACGCCCCTTCATCGGGCGGGCTCTACCTCTGCCAGTTCCCCGGCCACCTTGAATTTGAAATCGACTTCGGGGGCCCACTGACGGCGGAAGCGCTCGTGGAGTTGCAGCCCTGCATGGGCGGAGCCCTGGAGTGGACGGTGGCCAGTGATGTTCCCTGGATGTCCCTCACCCCCGAGAGCGGCATCTCGTCCGGCGACCCGGTTCCGGTCACCGTGAACATCGATGCAACCGGTTTGCCGCAGGGATCGTATACGGGCACTATCTCGATCGAAGCCGCCGATGCCCTGAACTCACCGCAATCGGTTCCGGTGGCCATCGCCGTCGGAAACATCGAAATCGACCACGACCCCGCTTCAATGAGTTTTTTCGAGGTGCTCAATCAGGAGCCGGTGGAAGACAAGATCCTCGAGGTCTGGAACGGAGATCTCTTCGTTCTCGACTGGACGGTGAGCAGTGACGCCCCCTGGTTGACATTGGATCCCGCTTCGGGCCAATCGACGGGAGAGCACGACCCGGTCACCGTGCATGTCGACTCCTCGGGCCTGAGCGCGGGAGATCACCAGGCCACGATCACCATCGCCGACCCGGCTGCTGTGAACTCCCCGCAGCAGATCGACGTACTGTTCCGCCTGCGTGAACACGTGATCGGGTATGCACCGGACAGCTTTTCATTCCACTGCAGTTTCGCCGGCCCACCCCCTCCGGGACAGCAACTGGAAGTGTGGAATGCCGGGTACGACAGCTTGATGTATTACCATCTGAGCGAAGACGCAAGCTGGCTCACGATCAGCCCGACTTCCGGCTGGTCGTCGGGCGAGCATGATGTGATCCAGCTTTCCGTCGACCCGTCAGGGCTCGGGCCCGGGTCCTACCCTGCCACTATTACGATCACATCGGCTTTTGCAACGAATACCCCTCAACTGGTCCCGGTCACGCTGCACGTCGAAAGGCCATGTCTGGTGGCGGGACCGGGTCCCCATCGGGACAACCCGGCAGTGGTTCGGATTTTCCCGCCCGAGCAGGATGCAGCCGCGGTCGGCGAGTTCACCGCCTACGCCACCCCGAGATACGGCGCCAACGTCGGTTCCGCAAACCTCGACGGCGATCCCCTGGACGAGATCCTCACCGGGCCGGGGCCGGGCGAGATCTACGGCCCCCACGTGCGCGGGTTCGAGGTCAACGGAACCCCAATGCCCGGACTGAGTTTCCTGGCCTATGGCACGAACAAGTTCGGGGTGAACGTAACCGGCGGCGAGCTGGACGGAGACAGCTATGACGAGATCATCACCGGCGCCGGGCCGGGGGCGGTGTTTGGGCCGCATGTTCGAGCATTTGACTACGACGGCACTCCGGGTGTTACACCGGTGCCCGGCGTCAGCTTCTTCGCCTACGGCACGCCGAAGTGGGGCGTCAACGTGGCCGCCGGCGATATCGACGGCGACGGGTACGACGAGATCCTCACCGGGCCGGGGCCTGGTGCGGTGTATGGCCCCCACGTCAGGGGCTGGAACGTGGACGGCGGTGCGGCAGCAGCAATCCCCGGGGTCAGCTTCCTGGCCTACGGCACGAACAAGTTCGGCGTCAACGTCACCGCCGGCGACGTGGACGGCGACGGCATCGACGAAATCGTCACCGGGGCAGGTCCCGGTGCGGTGTTCGGCCCCCACGTGCGCGGCTGGAACTACGACGGCGCCACGGTCGCGCCACTACCCGGGTACAGTTTCTTTGCCTGGCAGACAGCGCCCTTGACCCACGGGGTGAACGTTTTCGCCGGCACGGACCTCAACGACGACGGCCGGGACGAGCTGGTGGCCGGGCGCGGGCCGGCGCCCAACGCGGACACCGAAGTGAAGGTCTTCACCTACGACGGGGTGACAGTGAGCCT
The DNA here is from genome assembly GCA_032127265.1 of Acidobacteriota bacterium. Taxonomy (GTDB): domain Bacteria; phylum Acidobacteriota; class JAQAZP01; order JAQAZP01; family JAQAZP01; genus JAQAZP01. The sequence goes on along the minus strand of JAQAZP010000204.1, from coordinate 10,590 downwards.
GTGGATCTCGCTGGAGGCCTACCCCGGACTGAGCCAGGGGACAAACGTGGCGGCGGGGCGGTTCTGACCGTCTAGAGCTGGTTTCTTCACTGTGCTCAATTGATTCCCCCCCATCCCCATGCTATTTTGATCAAGGGGTTTAGCAACGCACCGGCGGCCCGGTTGCTGTTCGGGGCCAGTGCCGCCAATGGGGCCGGAGGGTGAGCATGTCACGAAGAGAAGGGACCCGCCAAACCGGTCTGCCCGGATCGCCGGCGGTCTGGCTCTTCTCCCTGTCCCTGGCCCTGCTGCTGCCCGATCTGGCCCTGGGATTTACCCTGCCCCTGCTGCTGGCAACTGTGCTTCCTGCTCTCCTTGTGGTGGTGGCCGTGACCTTCCTGCGGAATTCCGGTCTTCGAAAACCGCTGACCGCGGTTCTGGCCACCCTGGTCATCCTGCTGCTGCTGATCTCCATCACCGCCCGGGTCCTCCCGCAACCTGCTTCCGGGGCGCCGTCCGGCGATCCGGACCGCGCGGACCTGGCGGAATCGGCCCAGGCCGACTTCAACCGTCTGCTGGGCAAACTCTCCTCAATCTCCGCGCTGCTGGCCCGGGACGAGACGCTGCACCGGGTACTCACCCGGCAGGGCAACAGCATGGAGGATCGGACGGCGCTTTTCGATTCCGCCCGGGCCGCACTGGGCAAGGCGGGAGGCGAGAGTTTGGCCGGCATCACCCTCTATGACCGCAACGGCGTGCCGCTGGCCTGGGCCGGGCAGGCCTCCAGTCTCGACGCCACCCTGCTGTCCCAGGCCCCGCTCAGCCCGGTGGAGGGCGGGACACGGCGCTACACGCCGCAGTTCAGCATCCGCCGCTACAACCGCCTGGCCTCCCGGCTCTACTGCATCCACCCCTTCGCCCTCACTCCTCCAGGCTCGGACCTGGACGGCGGGGACAGCGATCAGTTCCTGGAGCAGCCGGAGACGATGTTTGCGGTGAGCGAGCGATTGCTGGACACCGGGCGGGGCCGCTTCCGCCGCAACCTGATCGGCGGGTTCTTCCCGCCTTCACTGGAAGCGGCGGCGCTGGAGGACGGTGTGGCGCTGCAGTATCAGCTCCTCCCGAAGGAGTTCTCCAGGGCAGGGGACGATGGAGGCAGTGTTGCTGGTGCCACCGCCCGTTACCCCATCACCTTTCCGGACGGCACCCTGCTGGGTGAACTGGCCATCCAGCACCGCAACAGCGGCAGCGGGCCGAGGCTGTCGGCGGCCGGGAAACGGCTGGCGCTCCTCGGCGCCCTGCTCACGGCCCTGGCCGCCCTGGTGGTTGGTCTCGGGGCGGCCAGGCGCTCCTTCGGTCCGCTGGCCGCAAACAGCGGAGCGGGCACGCAGTCGGCCATCGCCGTGGGCGCGGCCCTCTTGCTGCGCAGTATCCCCGGCTGGCCCGCCATCCGGCCCGAGCTGCCCGAGTGGCAACTCCTGGAACCGGCCTATCTCTCCCTGGAGACCCCGCTGCAGCTGCTGGGATCCCCGCTGGACGTCCTGGCCAGCGGCCTGCTGATGTTCACCATCGCCGGATATGCCGCCCTGCTGGCCTGGCACCACCGGCTGACGCTGCGCCCCCCGGCCGCGTCGGACGGCCGGCAGGGCCAGGACGGCTGGGTGCTGGTCTTCCCCATGTCCCTGCTCCACGGCGTGCTGGTCCTGGCGCTGCACCTGCTGGTGGCCGGGGTGGTGATCCGCGCCCCGGCGGAAATCACCGACTTCGGCCGCCTGCTGGGCCCCGAACCGGTGAACGCCATCCGCAACGGGCTGATCCTCTTCGCCCTGGCCACGGCCCTGGCCGGGTCGGCCATGGCCCTGCGGGCGGCATCGCTGCGCACCCCGAGGGCCCTGCTGGCCTGGATGATCCCCGGGCCGCTCCTGCTGGCCGCGGCGGCCTGGCTTGGTCCGCGGATCGCCACGCCGGCCGCCGGTTTCGAGAACGCGTCCTTCGGTCTCTCGGCCGCCCTGGACATCCCCTGCCTCACCGCCCTGGTGCTCTTCCACCTCCTGCCCCTGCTGGTGGCGGCAGGCGCGCTGCAGCCGCCGCGGACAACGGGAACCCGCATCCCCCACGGCGCCGTGCTGGCCCTCTTCTCCCTGCTGCTGCTCCCGGCTCTGCTCTTCCAGTTCGTGGTGATCCACCACCTGGAGCTGGCTCGGGAACGCTACATCAGCCAGGAGCTGGTGGGAGAAGTGGCCCGGATGGGTGAGCACCGGGCCTTCCTGCTGGACCAGGCCTTTGAACAGGCCGAGACACGAATCCAGCCGCTGGCGGCCAGGCTGGTCGCCGGCCAGCCCTCGGACATCCCGGGCCTGGCCTACAGCTTCTGGTCCGAGACCCTGGTTTCAAAACTTGGCTACGGCAGTTCGGCGGAGATCTTCGACGAGGGGGGCAACCTGGTCAGCGGGTTTTCCTACGAGCTGCCGAAGAAGGGTATCGAAGCCGTGGAGCTGACCCCCCACCTGGCCACCCCGGAAACGGCCGAAGGGATCATGCGCCTGGGCAACCGCCGTCTGGATGTTCTCTCCCGCAGTGAAGAACTGCGCTGGGACGACCGCTCGGTGGGAACCCTGGTGCTCACGGTCACCGTGGACTACGCCGATCTCAGTTTCCTGGCCCGACTCAACCCCTACCGGGAGATGCTCTCTCCGCTCCCCTCCGAGGGGCGTCTCAAACGGCAATCCCTGGGGGACAGCCCTTTTCTCACGGTCTACTCCAGCACCGATGGCCGGGTACTCTTTTCATCCCGTGGGGACAGCCCTTCGGTGTCGTCGCGGATCATCTCCGAACTGGAGCTTGTTCCGGACCAGGTGCTCTGGCGCGAGACCGCATTCAGGGACGGCCCGCACCGCGTGGCCTGGTTCGGCGACAACGAAAGCCGGATCTTTGCCCTGGGCTACCCGGTGCGGTCTTTCCGCGATCAGGTGGTGCAGTGGCTGCGGCTGCTCATCGCCTGTTTGCTGCTGCCCCTGCCGCCGGTGATCCTGCTGCTCCTGCTGCGGCTCACCGCCGGCGGCGGCCGTTTCTCGCTGCGCGGCCTGCTGGGCTCCACCACGCCCAGCTACTACCGCAAGATCCTCGCCGCCCTGCTGGCCGTGGTGATCCTGCCCCTCGGACTGCTCTCCTTCCTGGTCACCAGGACCATGGGCGACTCCCTGGAGGACCAGTTGCGGGCCCAGGGTCAGCAATCACTCAATGCGGCCCGCCGCCTGGTGGAGGACTTTCTCAGCACCCTCGACGAAGGGGAAACACTGGAGAACGTGCTGACCGACGACTTCCTGATCTGGGTCAGCCGGCTGGTGGACCAGGACGTAAACATCTATCTCGGCAGCACCCTGGCCGCCTCCAGCCGCCGCGAACTCTTTTCCATCGGCCTGCTCCCCGACCGCCTGGAGGGGCCGGTCTACCTCGATCTCGACGTCCGGGGCCGGACCTTCCACGAATCGCGCCGCAGCCTGGGCAGCGGACAATACCTGGTGCTCTCCACGCCGATCCAGCTGCCCGGTTCCTCTTTGGTGCCGGCGGTGCTCTCCACACCGCTGATGGCCCAGCAGCAGCAGACCAACCGCACCCTGGCCCAGCTCAACGGTTCGGTGCTGCTGGCCTTTTTCCTGCTGCTGATCCTGGCCCTGCTGGTGACCTGGCCCCTGGCCCAGCGCATCACCGCCCCGATCAGGACCCTGGTCCGGGGCACGTCCCGGATCGCCGAGGGCCACCTGGATACCCGGATCGAAACCCGCTCCCGGGATGAGATCAAGACCCTGGTGGACGCCTTCAACACCATGGCGGGCAATCTCCAGACCCAGCACGAGGCACTGGAGCGCCGCCGGGACTACATCGAGAAGATCCTGGCCAACGCCGCCACTGGGGTCATCTCACTCAACGAGAAGGGCCGCATCACCACCATCAACCCCGCCGGTCTGCGACTGCTGGGCCTGGACCAGTCCCACGGCCCGCTGGGACGACGGATCACCGACCTGCTCTCCCGGCGGCCGGAACTGGCTACCCTGCTGGACACCGTCGAGCGGTATTTCAGTCAGCCGGCGGATGCCGAGCAGCGGCCCAACCAGCCGGTGCGGGAAGAGGAAGTGCGCATCCCGATGGCCGAAGACGGGGGCGAGGAGGACCGGCTGCTGCACCTGGTTTTCGCCCCGCTGGGCAGCGACGAGGACCAGGGGCCCCGGGGCACGATCATGGTTTTCGAGGACATTTCGGGGCTGCTCCGTGCCAACCGCCTGAAAGCCTGGACCGAGATGTCCCGGCGCATCGCCCACGAGATCAAGAACCCGCTGACCCCGATCCAGCTGCACATGGAACACCTGCTTCGGGTCCACCGGAACGGCGACCCGAAGTTCGGCGACACACTGCAGCTGAGTGTGGACACGGTGCTGAAGAAGGTGGGGGAACTGCGGCAGATCGCCATCGAGTTCTCGGACTTCTCCCGCCACCTCGAGCTGGAGCCTGAACCGGGCGTGGACCCGGCGGCCATGGTGCGGGAGGTGATCGCCCCGTACGAGAGCAGCCTGCCGCAGGGCCTGACGCTGCGGCTGGAGGCTGATCAGCCGCTGCCCGCGGTGGCCGTGGACACCAGGCTGGTCAAACGCGCCCTGGTCAACATCATTGAGAACGCCATCCAGTCCATGGAGGAGAGCGAAGGGTCCATCGCGGTACGGGTGGCCCGGCTGGGGCCCGACTCCGTCTCCATCGCGGTGACCGACAGCGGCGCGGGCATGGACCGCGAGACCCTGGACAAGCTCTTCGAGCCCTACTTCTCCACCAAGAACACCGGCACCGGCCTGGGACTGGCCATTGCCCGGCGCACGGTGACCGACCACGGCGGCCGCATCGGGGCGGTGAGCGCACCTGGTGAGGGGACCACGGTCACCGTGGTCCTGCCGGCGGAGTCATAACAGGGACAGCCACTGCTTTTCACACAGAAAACCTCGGCTGTGGTTCAAGGGCAAGGCGCACGCCGCTGAAAAGGCGGAGCATACTCTTCTGGTATGTGAGCATTTTGAAGCGGCGTGCAACGCAGCCATTGGGCCACAGACGAGGTTTTCCTAGTACGGCTCCTCCTCCTCGACCTTCCGATGCCCCACCCAGTCGCCGCTGGTGATACCCGAGGAGAGGTCGAACTTCTGCCAGGTGCCGTTCAAAGTCCCGGCATTGTAGGAGAACGAGGCCTTGAGCACCGAGTGGTTGCCCACCTTGCTGTCACGCCGGATCAGCCGGACATTGCCGTCCACGAAAGTGCCTTCCAGGGATCCCCGGTCGCTGGTGCCCAGCAGGTATTCCCCCACCACCTGGGGTCCGTCCTGGGAGAGGACAAAGATACCGCTCTCCCCCACCGGCATGATCTCCACTTCCCAGACCCCGTTCAGCGGCCCCTCGTTCTCGGTCCGGTCCTCATTGATCCTCCCGATGCTCGACTCCACGGCGTTGATCAGCCGCACCCGCTCGGTGATCCGGTCCCGGATACGCTGACTCTCGTAGAGCACCGAATTGAAGCGGGAGACCAGGTCCTGCAGGTCCCGCTCGGAGCGGGCCATTTCGCCGGGGTCTATTCTCTCCGGATCCACCAGCACCATGCGGTCGATCACGGCACGCTTGCTGGTGATGCTGTACAGGGTCTCCTGCCAGATTTTCTGCAGTTCCTCGTACGCCTTGACATCCTCCTCGAGGTGGCTCTGGGCAATTCTCCGTTCGATCTCCAGGCTGTACACGGTGGAGCGGTACTTGGAGCTGGGAAAGTCCTGGGCCACGGCGAGGCCGGCGAGCAACTGGCCGGCAAGCAGGACGACGAACAGGATCCGGAACTTCCTCATCATTCCCCTCCCTTTCCCGATGTCATGGAGCCAGGTAAAGCACCCTGTTCGCCGGTGTCCTCATCCGCTTCCACGGCCTTTCGACGGCCGGGCCAGGGGAGCGAACCCAGGCGGCGCAGAATCCCGGAAAAAACATAGACCAGGGAGAGCCCCAGCAATACCGCCTGCGGCGCGGCGGCAACCGCAACCAGCACCAGACCCACCAGCACCACAAAAATATAGGGCCGCCGGCTCTTCAGGCTGAGATTCTTGAAGCTGGCGTAATTGAAATTGCTGACCATCAGGTAGGAGATGGTCACGCTCACCACCATCAGCGCAATGGCCGCGCGCAGGTCGGTCACCGGCGGCGGCAGGGCAAAAACCAGGGCGGCGAAGAAACAGGCTGCCGCCGGCGTGGGCATGCCCTTGAAAAACCTCGAATCGCTGCCGCTGGCATCGACACGGATGTTGAAGCGGGCCAGCCGCGCGGCGCAGCAGACGAGAAAGATGAACGCGGTGAGCCAGCCCACCCGGCCCAGGGACTGCAGGCCCCAGACATAGATCAGCAGCGAGGGGGCCATGCCGAAGGAGACGATGTCGGCAAGAGAATCGAACTCCACCCCGAACTGGCTGGTGGCGTTGGCCATTCGGGCCACCCTGCCGTCCAGCACATCGAGCAGGCCGGCGATCCCGATGAACAGAGCCGAGTAGGAGAGGCTCCATGGGCCGGGACCGTCCCCGCCGGGCCAGGCGAAACAGTGCATGGTGGAAATGATGGAGAGGAAGCCGAAGAAGAGGTTGGAGACGGTGAAGAACCCGGGGAGGAGGTAGATCCCCCGCTTGAACCGGCGGTTGGGCCTCCAGGATTCGCGCCGCGGCCGCCGATTGCGCCGTCGCGATGACCTCCGGCTTTTGCTGCTGCCCTGTTCCGGAACCATTCAAATACCCTCAGTCCGTTGCCGGCCGGAGACTGGCGATGATGCTGGAACCACCCCTCACCCGGTCGCCCGGGACCACATCCACCCGGTAGCCCGGCGGAATCAGAATTTCTGTTCGCGAACCGAAGCGGATCAGGCCCACCCGCTCACCCCGCCGCACCGTGTCACCCGGTTTCTTGTAGCAGGCGATGCGCCGCGCAATCAGGCCCGCAATCTGGGTGAAGGGGATCAGGTCCCGGCGCTGGTCCTCGCCGGACATCAGGCCGATGCGGTTTCGTTCGTTCTCGGTTGATGCCTCTGCTTTGAACGCCGACAGAAACCGGCCGGCGGTGTAGTCCACACTCTCCACCGTTCCCCCCACCGGCGCCCGGTTGACGTGGACATTGAAAACGGAGAGAAAGATGGCCACCCTGGTGTATCCGTCGCAGGGGAGGTCCGGACCGCTGATCCCCGGGGTCACATCCACCACCCGTCCGTCCGCCGGTGACACCACCAGCCCCTGCTCCGCCGGAATCCGGCGGGCCGGATCGCGGAAAAACCAGATGACGAACAACGCCAGCAGCGCACAGACCACCGTGGCCCAGAGCGGCGTAAAAATGGCGGCCAGCAGCGTTACCACTCCCCCGCCGATGATAAAAGGTCGACCCTCCGGGGCCAGCCTTCCCTTTTCCGGCACCGTGTGCTCCATTTCCCGGCGGGTTACTTCAGGCTCTGGCCATACTCGGTCAGCCGGGCTCCAATCAGATCCTTGAGGTGCAGCTTTTTCTTTTTCAGCGTCACTGTTTCCATTTTCTGCTCGGTGGTCAGCAGGATCTTTCCGGCAAGTTCCTCGATCTGCTTGTCCAGCGACCGGTGCTTTTCCACCATGTGCCGGAACTCGTCGTCCTCGTCCATCAGTTTCGACTTCAGGTCGACAGTGCTTGAAACCATCGCGTTCCTCCTATGCGGATTGCGGATCGAAAATATCCAGTCCAGATGGTCGGGTCGCTCCTGAAAATATAGCCTCCGAGAGGCGTGGATGCAATTCCCGCCCGTTCCCTGTCTAATACGAAAGTCGGCGGCCATCGGTTTACCCGGATCTCCGGCCCCGCCGATCAGGCACTTCCCACGGTGAGCTCGGCATCGGAGGGCCGGACGTAGACCGCGGACATTGCCGCCGGGTCACCGGCATCCCCCCCCCGAAATGCTTCCAGCCCCAAACGACCCACCTGGGGGGCGATATAGCGGTCGGCGCCGGACCAGCGGCCGTGCATCATCCCCAGGATCTCTTCCCCGCCGAAGATGGTTTCCGGCCGGTCCCCGCTGAACCAGACCTCCCGGTCGCCGGCCCGTTCAGCCACCAGGGTCAGGAGTTCCGCCGGAGGCCGGACCAGGGGGTGCATCAGGGTCCCGGCAACCAGACCCTGGCCACCGGTCTGGTATAGTGCGCCGTAAAACTCGCCGCGCCCGGCCGCCAGCAGCGGGCAGACCAGGCCTCCGGGCACACCGGCCCGCAGGGCCGAAGCCTCCAGGGTAGGAATGGCCACGGCGGGCAACCCGGCGGCCAGGGCGATCCCCTGGACCATGGAAATGCCGATGCGCACCCCGGTGAACGAACCGGGCCCGCAGGCCACGGCCAGTCCCTGGATCTCTTGCAGTTCCAAAGACAGCTGATCCAGCAGCCATTGAACCGTAGGCAGCAGCCGCCGGGAATATGATTCGGGCGAAAGCAGGCACACCGCGCCCAGCAGACCGCGCTGGTCATCGCTCAGCGCAATACTGCCGTGGTAGGTGGTGGTGTCCACCCCGAGAACCATCATTGTCCGGCAATCCTCCCTGCCCGAAGCAGCCAACCGCCATCGGCCCGGCCGAACCGTCCGTTATTTTTCCACCATACCGGATATGATACACTCCACCGTGTTTCCATTGCTACTTTTGAATACCGCCAGGCAGAGGGAGACACCCGCGGCAGCCGATGACCACGAAAGACAAGACCACCCCGGTTATGCGCCAGTTTCTGGAGATCAAGGCGCAGCACAAGAACGCCATCCTCTTCTTTCGCATGGGCGATTTCTATGAAATGTTCTACGAGGACGCCGTGGTGGCCTCGCGGGACATGGAGATCGCCCTGACCTCCCGCGACCGGAACAGCGACAACCCGGTGCCCATGTGCGGCGTGCCTTTTCACGCCGCGGAAGGCTATATCGCCAGGCTGATCCGCAAGGGCCACCGGGTGGCTATCTGCGACCAGGTGGAGGATCCCCGGGCGGCCAAAGGCCTGGTGCGCCGGGCCGTGACCCGGGTGGTGACCCCGGGAACCGTGACCGACGCGGGACTGCTGGAGGCCCGGGAGAACAACTTCATCTGCGCCGTGGTCCGGCAGGGTGACGGGGCTGTGGGCGCGGCCTTCCTCGACGTCTCCACCGGCCGCTTTCTGCTGGTGGAATCGGAAGACGAGGACCCGCTGGAGTTTCTGCGCCGCGAGCTGGCACGCTACCGCCCCCGGGAACTGGTCCACCCGGAAGCCGGCGAACCGCCTTCGGAATCCGACCAGCAACTGAGCAGAATCATCGGTGACGCGGTTCCGGAAAACGGCGAGATCAAACCGCTGCTCAGCCCGCGGCCCGGGTGGTCATTTGGCGAGGAGACGGCCCGGCGCACGCTGACCGAACAGCTGGGGGTCTCCACCCTGGAGGGCTACGGGTGCGAGGACCGCACCCTGGCCGTGCGTTCAGCCGGGGGCCTGATCCACTACCTGCGGGAGACCCAGGGATCGGCCCTGGGCCACATCGATTCCCTGACCTGGTGCTCCGCCGGCCGCTTCATGACCCTCGACCCGGCCACGGTGAAGAACCTGGAGCTGGTGAGCAGTGTGGAGGGGGGACGGGAGGGATCCCTGATCTCCGTGCTCGACCTGACCCGCACCGGGATGGGCGGGCGCAAGCTCCGCGACTGGTTCCTCCGCCCGCTGCTGGACGCGGAAGAAATACGCCGGCGCCAGGAGGGGCTGGAAGAGCTGCAGGCCGAGGTGACCGCCGCCAGCCGGCTGGGCGACCGCCTGAAACAGATCCACGACCTGGAACGCCTGCTGGGCCGGGTGGTGCTGGGCACCGCCGGTCCACGGGACATGGTGGCCCTGAAAAGTTCAATCGCCGTCCTTCCCGGTCTGCACACGGAGCTGAGCACGCTCTCCTCCCCGATACTGACCGGCCTTCACCAGGGCCTGGACCTGCTGGACGACGTGCGCGGCCTGCTGGAGCAGGCGATAAATCCCGAACCGCCGGCCACCATCCGCGATCCCGGCCTGATCCGCGACGGCTACAGCCCGGAACTGGACCAGTTGCGGACCGTGGCCCGTGACGGCAAACGGATTATCGCCGGCATCGAGGCCCGGGAACGGGAACGCACCGGTATCTCCACGCTGAAAGTGAAGTACAATCGGGTGTTCGGCTACTTCATCGAGGTGTCCAAGGGCAACCTGGCCGGAGTGCCCCAGTCGTATGAGCGCAAGCAGACCATGGTGGGCGCCGAGCGATTCAGCACCCCGGAGCTGAAGGAATACGAAGAGCAGGTGGTGGGCGCCGAGGAGCGGATCAGCGACCTGGAGCAGCAGCTGTTCACCGAGGTGCGGGAACTCACCGCGGCCCAGGCCGGGCGGATCAAGTCCGCCGCCGACCGGGTGGCCACCCTGGACGTGCTGCTCTGCCTGGCCGAGGCGGCCTCCCGCCACCGCTATTGCCGGCCCGCCATTACTGAGGGGCGGCGGCTGAACATCACTGCCGGCCGCCACCCGGTGATCGAGCAGCTCTCCCCCACCGGCGAGCGGTTCGTGCCCAACGACGTGC
>JAQAZP010000203.1:0-9519 GCA_032127265.1 Acidobacteriota bacterium | reverse complement strand
CCTTTCCACTGGGCCTCCCGGCCCAGTGGTGGTGGTCTATTTCTGCCGTCCCGGTCCGTTCACCCGCGAGGACATGCGGCTGGAGGTGCCCAGGGGGCTGCGTAGCCACCCGGGAGTGGCGGTCTACCCCGTGCTGCATCCCGAGCGTGACGGGGACCGGATCAAGGACTATCTCCGGCAACTGGCCCTCAAGTTGACTGAAGGTTTCACAGGCCACTATACTCTGAAATACACGTCTCCCGGAGGTGAGGATAACCGCGTTCATTCCTTGAGGATAGATCGGATGTCCCCGAAGGCCGCGGACAGCGGCGCGCACTGCCGCTACCTGGCCGTATCCGGGACCGGCCTGGAGACCGGGGTCCTGCTGGCTGCCGCGGACCGCCGTTCCCTGCTGGACCGGCTCACCGGTGTCCTGCTTGGCCTGCTGGGGGGCGGACTGGTGTATCGCTGGCTCGTCGGCCTTGGTCGGCCGGCAGGCCGGGCAGGGGTCGACCGGCGCGTGGTGCTCCGGCTCCGCATCCATTTCCTGGCCGCCGGGGCCATGACCGGATTTTTGCTGAGCCTGCTCATCGGCCGTGTGATGTGACCGGGCGGATAACCTATGAACAAATTGCTCTATACAGAAGCAGGTGAGACACGGGTTTTCGAACTCACCGAGGAGTCCACCGTTATCGGCAGGGCCCCATCCTGCAGCCTGGTGCTGGCCGACGTGAGCATTTCCCGGGAGCACGCCAGGATCGTGCTCAACGGCGGGATGTTGTCCATCAGGGACCTGGGGAGCAAGAACGGCACGACGGTCAACGGGGTGGCGGTGGTGGAGAGCCCGGTTCACGATGGCGACACCATCGTTCTGGGCGGCTTTGCCCTGACCCTCAAGGGGCCGCTCACGGAAAAGGTCTTCCTCTCCGAGGAGCAGCCGCTCAACGAGGGCGGGGGCACCATCGTCCGTTCGGTGAAGGATCTCAGTTCGCTGCTCGAGTCCCGACCCGCTGCCGAAGCGGGAAGCCCCCAAAGTGCTCCCGGTGCCGGGTCGCGGCCCGCCCCGGCCGGCTCCCGGGACCACCTGGCCCGGGTGGAGAAGGCCAACCGCAACCTGCAGATCCTGGCCCGGGTGGGCCGGGCCCTGATCACGGTGGAACCGCTCTACGAAGTGCTGGAAAAAGTTATGGAGCTGGTCTTCGAGAACATCCCGGTGGAACGCGGGTTCATCATGCTCTACGACGAAGCGACCGATCGCCTGGAGCCCCAGGTGGTCCGGCGCAAGAACCACGACACCGACCTGGCCAACATCACCATCAGCAAGACCATCGCCGACCAAGTGTTCCGCGACAAGGTGTCGATCCTGACCACCGACGCCCAGGTGGACCCGCGCTTCAAGGGCGGGGAGAGCATCCGCGTTCTCGGAATACGATCGGCGATCTGCGCTCCGCTCTGGGACCGCGACCAGGTGATCGGCATCATCCATGTCGACTCCTCGATCAAAACCACCTCGTTCAGCGAGGACGACCTTGAACTGCTCACCGCCCTGGCCAATTACGCGGCGGTGGCCATCGAGAGGGCCCGGCTCAATGAAAAGATCCGGCGGGAGAGCCTGGTGCGCAGCCGCCTGGAACGCTACCATAGCCCGGGGGTGGTCAACCGGATCATCGATGATTCGCCGGGGGAGGGGTCGGAGCGGATGAGGGCCAAGGAAACCGAGGTCAGCGTCCTGTTCACCGACATCGTCGGGTTCACCACGCTCTCCGAGCACAAGGAGCCGCTGCAGGTGTCCGAGTTGCTCAACGAGTATCTCTCGGTGATGACCGACGAAGTCTTCCGGCGGGAGGGGACGCTGGACAAGTACGTGGGGGATTCCATCATGGCCGTGTTCGGCGCCCCCATCTCCCAGGCGGATCACGCGACCCGGGCCATCGAGACAGCGCTGGCCATGATGGAACGGCTGGTCGAGCTGAACAGCCGGCGCCAGGCCTGCGACCAGTTTCGCATCCGCGCCGGCATCAACAGCGGCCGGGTGATCGCCGGCGATATCGGATCGCCGAGGAGGATGGAGTACACCGTGCTCGGCGACACGGTGAACGTGGCGTCACGGCTGGAATCCAGTGTTTCCAAGCCCGGCCAGGTGGTGGTGGGGCAGAACACCTACCAGATGACCCGGGACCATTTTCGCTGGAATTATCTCGGGTCGGTGTCCCTCAAGGGGCTGAGCCGCAAATACGAAATCTACGAGCCACTGGCAAAATGACCAACAAGGCGAAAGAAACCACCTCAACCGGTGACAGCGGCCTGCAGCCGCTGGAAGCCAGCCGTCCGCAGTGGCGTATCATCTATTCCCTGCTGGTGATGCTCTTTCTCGTTTGCCTGGTGCCGCTGCTCTTCACCTACTGGATCCTCATCGACATGAACCGCGAGACCCTGCGGACGATCCAGAAGGAGCGGCAACTCTCCATCGCCAACTTCATCTCCGAAACCATCAGCGCCCACGTAGTGGAGAGTGTGGCCCGTATTGAAGCCATCGCCCAGGCCCTGGAAAACGACCGGGAGTTCAAACGCAGCCGTGATTTTTCAAAGGCCCTGAAGGAGCACGGCACCACCATTCTGCAGCGGGCCCTGGATGTGGACGGAGAGAAGACTTTTTTCTACCTCGCCCTGGTGGACAACGACCGGGGAAGCGGGGTCACCGCGTCACTGAGTTTCGATCCCTCGGAGATCGAGCGGCAGTACGGCTACAAACTGCAGGAAATCTTCAGCCGGGTCGAGGGCTGGAGGCCGTCGGCGGCGGGGCCCCCGAAGCCGGTGATCGGCGAGGCCTTCGTGCTGCGGGAACGGGCGGTGCCGGTGGTGGCCGGCGCACGGCCCATCGTCTGGAACGGCGAGGTGCACGGTGTGCTGCTGGCCCTGGTCAACCTTCAGCCGCTGCTCGAAGGGGTGACGGATCAGAGCGCTGACCGCAATACGGTCTACCTGGTCAACGGGTCGGGTCGGCTGTTTGCCCACCATGACCGCAAGGAGATGCTGGACGAGCCTGATTACTCGGACCGGCCCATCGTCGAGCCGCTGCTCAAACCAACGGGACGCGCGTTCACCACGGCCATGGATTTTACCGCTGAGACGACGGGCGGCAGCCGGGTGGGGATGCTGGGAACATCGAAGTGGATCCCGGTGCTCGACTGCATGGTGGTGATCCAGATCACCGATGACGACGCCTACTTCCAGGTGCACCAGATGGTGCGCAAGAGCATCACCTGGGCCGCGGTCTGGCTGGTGGCCGCCGTGATTGTCGGCTGGCTGTTCGTGCGCCGCATTTCCCTGCCGGTGCAGCAGCTGGCCGAAGCCACCCGTTCCGCCGCCGCCGGCGATTTCTCCACGCGGGTGGCTATCCGCTCCAGCGACGAGATCGGCCAGCTGGCCCGAACGTTCAACTTCATGTCGGTGAACCTGGAGAACTACATCACGCGGCTGAAGACGGCGCTGGAGAAATACAACCAGCTCTTTCTTGGGTCGCTGCACATGATCGCCGAGGCCATCGACGAGAAAGACCCATACACCCGCGGCCACGCTGAGCGAGTCACCACCTACAGCCTGGCCATCGGCCGGAAACTGGGGTTGAACGACGAGGAACTGGAGCGGATCCGTATCGCCGCCCTGCTCCACGATGTGGGCAAGATAGGCATCGACGACCGGGTGCTGAAGAAGCAGGGAATGCTCACCGACGAGGAATACAACCTGATGAAGATGCACCCGCTGAAGGGTGCGGGGATCATGGCGCCTATCGCGGAAATGGCGGAAAGCGTCCCCGGGGTGAAATACCACCACGAGTACTTCGGCGGCGGCGGCTATCCCGAGGGCCTCAGCGGTGATGCCATCCCGGTGATGGCCCGGATCATCGGCGTGGCCGACACCTTTGACGCCATGACCACCGACCGCTGCTACCAGCCGCGGATGCCCCTCGACGAGGCCATGGACCAGATCAGGAGTCTGTCCGGTATCCGCTATGATCCCGAGGTGGTGGCGGCGCTGGATTTGGCGGTGAAGTCCGGTGAAATTACGGCCACCTGAAAAGCTGTCACCCATGGGCCGCGGCGGCCTGCGCAACCAACGGAGGAGGAAAGATGAGCAGCGGTATCAGCAGTTGTGGCGGCCGGTGCCGCCGGACGCTCTCGACAAGGCCCGGGTCGGCTCTCATCGCGGTGCTGCTGCTGTTGCTGGCTTGCGGCCTCACCGGCAGCGGCTGCGGCAAAAAGAAGGTCGACCCCAGCCTGCCGTCACCGGCGGAACAGGCGATCACCGAATACCAGCAGGGAGCCCTGTTGCTGGAAGGCGGGCGCTACGCGGAGGCCATCGCCTCGTTCAACAAGGCCCTGAAAATAGACGAGGGAAACATCCTCTGCCACTACAGCCTGGCCCTGGTCTACCTCCGTGTCGGGCGGCTGGACGAGGCGATGGCCGAGGCCGACCGCGCCCTGGAGCTGAAACCGAACTACACCGAAGTGCACAATATCAAGGGCATGATCTACAACGAGCAGGGGCAGTATCTCAAGGCCATGGAATCGTTCCGCCAGCTGCTGGATACGCCGTCCTACGGCAAGCCCTGGATCGCCAACTACAACCTCGGATTCGCCGCGGCCAGTGCCGGCAACCAGGAAGAGGCGCTGTTCTACTACACCCAGGCCCTCGAGCTGAAGGACGATTACATTCAGGCCCGGCACCAGCGCGGCCTGATGCTCGAACGGCTGGGCCGCGAACCCGAGGCGATCCACGAATACGAAACAGTGCTCGCCTCCATGCCGGATAGCCCCGAGATCCACTTCAGCCTTGCCCGGCTCTATTTCCGGGCCGGCCGGGCGGTGGACGCCCGGCTCAATTTCGAGTGGGTGATGCGCTACTCGCCGGGCACGGACTACAGTTCACAATCTGCCAGATATCTCAACATGATGGTGGAGTCCGGCCACTGAGCGGCCGGTAACCCTCCGAACCTATGTACCCAGTGGAGCAGGAAGAAGTATGGCCTTTGGTAAACCGGGATTTTTCAGCCGTCTCAAAAAAGGGCTTTCCAAGACCAGCGAATCACTGGTGGGGCGGATCGACAGCGTGTTGGGCCGCGCCGAGAAAATCGACGATGACCTCTACGAGGAACTGGAGGAGTCGCTGATCCTTGCCGACGTGGGGGCGGTCACCGCCTCGCAACTGCTGGCGCGGGTGCGTGAGCGCGTGGAGCAGGACAAGATCCGCGACCCGCAGGTGCTGAAGATGTTCCTCACCGACGAGATGAAGAACGGGCTCCGGCTGGCCCGGGCGGTGGGCCAGGCCCGGGGGCGGGCCCCGGCCGCAGGCGACCCGCGGGTGGTCTTCGTGGTCGGTGTCAACGGCGTGGGCAAGACCACCACCGTGGGCAAGCTGGCCCGCCACTACCTGGACGAGGGCCACAAGGTGCTGATCTGCGCCGCGGACACCTTCCGCGCCGCCGCGGTGGAGCAGCTGGGACGCTGGGCTTCGCGGGTGGGGGTGGAGATGATTCGCGGGGCCAGCGGGGCCGACCCCTCGTCGGTGCTCTTCGACTCCTGCGCCGCGGCCCGGGCCCGGGGGGCCGACCTGCTGCTGGTGGACACGGCCGGGCGGCTGCACACCAAGAGCAACCTGATGCGCGAGCTGGAGAAGATGAAGCGCGTGGTCTCCAAGGAGATCGGCGGCGCGCCCCACGAGGTGCTGTTGGTGCTCGACGCCACCACCGGACAGAACGGTATCAGCCAGGCCAGGGTCTTTGCCGAATCCATCGAGGTCACCGGCCTGGTGCTGGCCAAGCTTGACGGCAGCGCCAAGGGCGGCGTGGCCCTCGGTATTGTCGAGGCGCTGGATCTTCCGGTGAGCTATGTGGGGGTAGGGGAGCAGGTGGAAGACCTGCTGGAATTCGACCCCGACCGCTTTGTGGAGGCCCTCTTCGAGTAGCCCCGGGGCCAGGGCGCGCTGCGGAATTGAAAGGGAATGGTGGTGCAGGACGGCTGGAGCAGCGAGGACCGGCTACGGATGCGGCGGGTGCTGAGCCTGGCCCGGCGCGGCTGGGGCCGCACCAGCCCCAACCCCATGGTGGGCTGCGTCGTGGTCCGTGACAGCCAGGTGGTGGGCGAGGGCTACCACCACGGGGCCGGGCAGCCCCATGCCGAGGTGGAAGCCCTGCGGTCGGCCGGAAATGCAGCCCGCGGCGCCACGATCTACGTCAACCTCGAACCCTGTTCGCACTACGGACGAACCCCGCCGTGCACTGAAGCGGTGATTTCCGCCGGGGTCAGCCGGGTGGTGGCGGCCATCGCCGATCCCAACCCGACGGTGTCCGGCACGGGTTTTGACCAGCTGCGCCGCGCCGGCATCGATGTGAGCAGCGGTCTGCTGGCCAACCAGGCGCAGGAGCTCAACCAGGCCTTCCTGCACCACATCACCAGCGGGTTGCCTTTTGTGCAGATGAAGGCGGCGGTGACCCTGGACGGAAAACTGGCCGCGGCCGGCGGGAGTTCGAAGTGGATCAGCTGCGAGCAGTCGCGGCGGCTGGTGCACCGCTGGCGTCTGGGGTCAGACGCGGTGATGGTGGGCGTGGGAACCGCCCTGGCCGACGATCCCGACCTGACGGCCCGCCCGCCCTCCGGGGGACGTGCCTGGGACTGGAAGAAAACAACCCGGGTGGTGCTGGACCGCCGCCTGCGGCTTCCGACGGACGGCAGGATGATCCGCGGCATTGACCGCGGGCCGGTGCTGGTGTTCACCGCTCCCGATGCGCCCCGGGACCGGGAAGCGGCACTGACCGCGGCCGGGGCGGAGGTCATTCGGTCACCGCTGGACAGGGCCGGTCAGGGGCTGGACCTTCTCGAAGTATTGCGAGAACTGGGCCGGCAGCAGGTGACCCGGGTTTTGCTGGAGGGCGGAGCCGCGGTCTTTGCCTCGGCCCTGGCCGCCGGCGTGGTGAACCGGGTATCGATTTTTCTTGCCCCCAAATTGCTGGGGGGTACAATGAGCGTGCCGCTGCTCAGCGGGCTGCCCGGGGACGATCTTTCCCGCGCGGTTGAACTGGAGCCGCTCGAATGCCGGCGGGTGGGCCGGGATCTGCTGGTTGAGTCAGCACCCGTGGTGGTAGCCGGCAGGGATGAGGGAGGCAGCTGAAGATGTTCACCGGCCTGGTGGAAGAAGTGGGGTGCCTGCACAGGTCCGAAAAGGTTCCCGGGGGCATGCGCTTCGAAATCGGTGCGCCTCTTCTGGCCCCGGACCTGGCCAGCGGGGAGAGCGTGGCGGTCAACGGCGTCTGCCTCACCGTCACCCGCCGCACGGCCGACCACTGGTGGGCCGACCTCTCCGAGGAGACCGTCCGCCGCTCCACCTTCGGGTCCCTGCGCCCCGGTGCCCGTCTGAACCTCGAGCGGGCCCTGCAGCTTGGCGGCCGCCTGGGGGGCCACCTGGTCCAGGGGCACGTTGATGCGGTGGCCCTGGTCACCGGTGCCCGTCAGCAGTCGGGCTGGCTGCAGCTGGCCTTCAAAATCCCCGAAAACCTCGGTGCATTCGTCGTGGAAAAGGGCTCGGTGACCGTAAACGGGGTGAGTCTCACCGTGGCTTCACTGGATGGCCTGCAGGCCGAAATCGCCATTATTCCCCAGACCATGTCCGCCACCAACCTCGGGGACCTCTCTCCCGGCGATTCCTTCAATTTCGAGGTGGACGTGCTGGGGAAGTATGTGGCCCGGATGCTGGCCCATCGCGGGGTGATCGCTTCCAGTGACGAGAAAAAGGGGGACGGCGGGACCGTGGACGAGCAGATGCTGGCCGATCACGGGTTCCTCTAGCAGGCACCGGCCAACCCTGATTCATGTGGCGGATGACTATGGCAGGTATGGCGGGTCCTGGTAAAAATTTCCGAAGGCCAGGTTCGCTCCCGAACGGAATTCATCCTCCTCGAAGACCATGAAGCTCCTGTTCTCCACCAGGGTCAACTCATCCCCGTCATAGTTCCAGGTTTTGAGCCATGGAGGATAGTCAGGGTGGGGTCCGGGTGCGGTGAGTATTTCAGCCACCCGGTCATTGTCCACGTCGCCGCAGGCCACAATGGCGCCGAAACCGACGGACAGGGAAGAATAGGCGATGAAGCTGACACCGGGCATGCTGGCTACTTCCGCCCCATCGTAGTCGAAGCCCCTGACGTGTGAGCTGAATACATCGCCCGGCCCCGGCCCGGTGACGATCTCGTCGATGCCGTCACCGTCGATGTCGCCGCAGGCAACGTTGACCCCCCACTTGAGCGTGCCGTAGGCGAAGAAACTCACCGCCGGAATGGGCAGGGTGGCCGCACCGTCGTATCTCCAGCCCCTGACGTGGGGGCCGAACACATCCCCCGGCCCCGCGCCGGTGACGATCTCGTCACGGCCGTCGCCGTCGATGTCGCCGGTGGCCACGTTGACTCCCCAGCGGTTTGTGCCGTAGGCCAGATAGCTGACCCCGGGAAGCGGAGCAACCGCTGAAGCACCGTCCCACTTCCAGCCCCGGACATGGGGCCCGTAGACCGGCCCCGGGCCGGCGCCGGTGACGATCTCGTCGATGCCATCGCCGTCAATGTCGCCAGCTGTGACGATGACACCGAATTTGGGGACACCGTAGGCCAGGTAATCGAACAGCCGATCACCCCCGGGTGTGAACCCGGCCACATTGGGTGGATGTGCATTCCCGGGCCCCGGTCCGGTGATGACCTCGTCATAGCCATCGCCGTTCAGGTCACCGGCGGCCACATTGACCCCGTACCCGGAATACCCGTATGGCTCGAAACGCGACCACCAGGGGGAAGTGATCCGCGGATCGTAAAGCCGGACCTCGACCCCGTTGCCCGCAGCGGGACCCGGCCCGGCGACGATCCGCGGCGGGTCGTTCACCGGGCCGTGGCTGAGGATGATGTAGGCCTCGCCGCAGCGCTTGGCGTCTTCTCGAGCGGCGTTGTAGGCACCGAGAACAAGGTCTACATACCCGTCCTGATTCACGTCGGTCATTTCCCCGCAGAGGGAGAGCAGATCCCACTCGTCGTCGCCGTACACGGCGACCATCGGCTGCTGCTCGGCGAACTTGATGACGTGATTGGCCGGGAACCCGTCCGACCCCTGGAGGACGTAGACGATCCCCGCGTAATCGGGAGTACTCTGGCTGCGATATGCGGAGATGGCCCATTCGGCAAAGCCGTCGTTGTCCATGTCCGCGATGTCCATGGTGCCGTAGCCGAGACTGGAATACTCCATTTCCCCGTAGCAAGTGATGTCCGCCGGCTGCAGCGCCAGGTCGATGACGGCGAAGGGCGGAAAATCGGTACGTCCGTAAAGCAGGTAGGCCGCCCCGGTTTCCAGACCCTCAGGCGAGAAAATGTAGTCGCCTGCCCCGGCGAAATCCTCGATACCGTCACCGTTGAAGTCACCACAGGCCACGTTCCGACCGAGAATCGAATCGTCGTGCGGCCCGATAACCGTGATGTCGGCCGATTCGTTGGTCAGGTCCACGGTGTGGTGC
>JAQAZP010000202.1:0-3705 GCA_032127265.1 Acidobacteriota bacterium | reverse complement strand
GGCATCACCGCTGCTGTGGAAGCGGCGGAGGTGGGCTACAAGGTCATTCTGGTTGAGAGGGACCCCTCCCTCGGCGGCCGGGTGATGCGGCTTCATCAGTATTTTCCGAAACTCTGCCCGCCCACCTGCGGGATGGAAGTGAACTTCCGCCGCATCCGCGGCAACCCGCGTATCGAGGTGCTGACCCTGGCCGAGGTAAACAGTGTTTCCGGCAGCCGCGGAGCCTACGATGTCTCGATCACGGTCAACCCGCGCTACGTTACCGGTGACCAGCCGGTGAGCGCGGCCCATCTCGATGCGGTAACCAGCGAAGTGCCCGACGTGTTCAACCTCGGAAAAGGAACGGTAAAGGCGCTGCACCTGCCACACGACATGGCCTACCCGGCACTGCACGTGCTGGAGAAGGGCGCCCTGAGCAGCGATGAACTGGCCGCGCTGAAGGACGCCGAACCCCGGGGCGCCATCGATCTGGAACAGCAGCCCCGGACGGTGAATGTCAAGGTGGGGGCGGTGATCATCGCCACCGGCTGGCGGCCCTACGACGCGTCGAACCTCGACATCCTGGGATACAACGACAGTCCGGACGTTATCGCCAACGTGGAACTGGAACGGATGGCCGCCGTCACCGGGCATACCGGGGGCAAGATCCTGCGCCCTTCCGACGGTGTCGAACCCAAACGGGTGGCTTTTGTCCAGTGTGCCGGTTCGCGCGACGTGAACAACCTGCCGTACTGCTCCGCGGTCTGCTGCATGGGCTCGCTGAAGCAGGCCCGCTACGTCCGGGAGAAACTGCCCGAAGCTGAAGTGACCATCTTTTACATCGACATCAGAACCATCGGCCGTCATGAGGAGTTCTATTACGAACTGCTGCAGGACGACAAGGTCCGATTCGTCAAGGGCAAGGTGGCCAGGGTGAACAGGGAAGGGGGAGGGCCTGGAACTGCAGGTGGAGGACACCGTGGGCGGAAAGCTGCTCAAGGAGTCTTTCGACCTGGTGGTTCTGGCCACCGGCGTGGTGCCGAACAATGTCGACGGGCCGATCCCCGGTGCCAATGTCGAAACCGATGACTACGGGTTCATCGTTCCCGGCGCAGAGCGCAACGGGATCTATGCCGTGGGTTGCGCAAGGCGGCCCACCGAGGTTTCCCGTTCGGTCAAGGATGCCACTGCGGCCGTACTGAAGGCCATCCAGGACGTGAGGAGATAGCCGTGGAAGAGAAACTCGGAGTATATATCTGCACCGGATACGGCATCGGCGAGGCACTGGACGTTGAAGCCCTGCAGAAGGTGGCCACCGGTGAATACAAGGCCGCGCTCTGTGAAACCATCGCCTCCACCGCCGCCGAGGACCTGCAGGCGCTGCGCGCCGCCGCCGTGGAGCAGCAGCTTACCCACCTGGTGCTCGCCGGGCCCTCCAGCCGGAATTACGCCGCCGGGGATCTGCCCCGGGGAATGGCGGTGGAAATAGTCAACCTGCTGGAGTGGGTGGTTCTGACCCACCCGGGCAACGACGAAGACACCCAGATGATGGCGGAGGACTACCTCCGGATGGGTATCGTGCGTGCGCGCAAGACCGGGGCGATCAAGCCCTTCGACGGACACGGGGAATTGTGCAAGACGATCATGGTGGTGGGCGGGGGGATTGCCGGCCTCACCGCGGCCAAGGAGGCCGCCGCCGCCGGCTACCAGGTGGTGCTGGTGGAGAAGGAGAAGGAGCTGGGCGGATACATGAAGAAGCTGCACCGCTCCATTCCCACCGGGCCGCCATACCGCGATCTGGAGGAAACCGGCATCGGTGCCCTGATCGAAGCGGTCACGTCCCATTCGAATATCACGGTGCACACCGGGACCACCATCGCCTCCACCGTCGGCGGCCCCGGTCTGTTCAAGGTGACCCTCGACGGCGACAGCAGCGCCGCCGGGACACTGGCTGTGGGAGCCTTTGTCCAGGCCACCGGCTTCAGGCCAGCCGAACCGGAAAATTTCGAATATCTCGGCTACGGGAAGATGGCCAACGTTGTGACCAACCACCAGTTTGAAGAGATGGCGGGTGGCGGCGGCATCAGGCGGCCCTCCGACGGCGGCCCAGCCAGAAACGTGGCTTTCGTCCAGTGCGGCGATTCGCGGAATCCCGAGACATTCTCCTACGCTTCGGCGATCATGTCGCTCAATGCCCTCAAACAGGCACTCTATGTGCGGGAGCAGGGCGAGGACGCCAAGGCCTATGTCTTCTTCGAACACATGCGCACTCCCGGACAGCACGAGGATTTCTACCGCAGGGTCCAGGAAGACCCTGGTGTCTTCATCACCCGCGGGTCGGTGGATTCGGTCGCCGAGAATGGGGGCGTGTTGACCCTGCAGGTCAAGGACACCATGATCGGCGAGGAGATCTCGGTGGACGTGGACCTGCTGGTGCTCAATTCCGGCATGGTTCCCGTGTCCGCCGACGGCGAGGCGATCCGCAAACTGGAGGACTCCAAGGCCATCGTGGCCAAGGGTCCGGAGGATGCAAAATACGAGGATTCGGTGAAGCGGGTTGAGGAACTGGCCTGCCATGAAGGCACGGCGATCCTCAATCTCAACTATCGCCAGGGCCCGGACATGCCGGCACTGAAGCATGGCTATCCCGATTCGCACTTTATCTGCTTCCCCTATGAAACCAGGCGCACCGGCGTATATGCCGCCGGTGCCGTTCGCTCACCGATGAACGGCAACAGCGCTGCCGAGGACGGCATGGGTGCCGCGCTGAAGGCGATCCAGGCCGTGGAAATGCTCTCCCGCGGGGAGACCGTGCATCCCCGGGCCGGGGATGTCTCCTACCCGGTCTTCTCCCTCGAACGCTGCACCCAGTGCAAGCGCTGCACCGAGGAGTGTCCCTTCGGCGCCATCAACGAGGACGCCAAGGGAACTCCGGAATACAACGTGACCCGTTGCCGCCGTTGCGGGATCTGTCTTGGGGCCTGTCCGGAACGGATCATCAACTTCCCCGACTACGGCGTGGTGCCGGTGGCCGAAATGGTCAAGGCGGTGGAGGTCCCCGACGAGTGCGAGGAAAAACCAAGGGTGCTGGTGCTGGCCTGCGAGAACGATGCTGTTCCCGCACTGGAGAGGGCGGCTCAGCAAGGTTTGCAATACTCCGGATTTATCCGGGTCATCCCGGTGCGTTGCCTCGGCAGTTGCAACGTGGTCTGGATCAAGGAAGCCATCTCGGTGGGCTTCGACGGGGTGCTGCTGCTGGGCTGCAAGTGGGGTGACGACTACCAGTGCCACTACATCAAGGGCAGCGAGTTGATGAACACCCGCGGAGACAACATCAAGGAAACCCTGCAGCAGATGTCGATGGAGAACGAGCGGGTGCAGCTGCACCAGATCGAGATCTCCGACTATCAGAAAGTGGTGCAGGTGATCGAGGAGTTCATGGAGACCATCGAAAAGGTCGGCATGAACCCCTTCAAGGGCATGTAGGGCGAGGACCATGAATACCACACCTGATCTGCAATTCGCCAACGACGTGATCCGCGCCGGCGGATCGGATGTGATGAAGTGCTACCAGTGCGCCACCTGTTCCGCGGTCTGCGAACTGGCGCCGACCGACAAGCCGTTCCCGCGCAAGGAGATGATCTGGGCCCAGTGGGGTCTGCGGGAGCGGTTGATGGGCGACCCCGACGTCTGGCTCTGCCATCAGTGCAACGACTGCACGGTGCA
>JAQAZP010000201.1:0-9950 GCA_032127265.1 Acidobacteriota bacterium | reverse complement strand
GCCCGGGCAAGGGCAGCACCTTCTCCATCTTCCTGCCGGTGACCAGGGAGCCTGTCCCGGAAGCGTCGAAATCCGTGGAGGAGGAACTGCCCCCCGGTGATGGAACCATCCTGGTGGTGGAGGACCAGCAGGACGTGCGCGAGGTCAACGAGGAAATGCTCCAGGCACATGGTTTCAGCACCATCTCCGCCGAGAACGGCCTCGAAGCAGTGGAGCTTTTCCGCCAGTCCCCGCAGTCCGTCGACCTGGTGCTGATGGACCTCACCATGCCGAAAATGGGCGGTTGGGAAGCCTACCTGGCAATGAAGGACATCGACCCGAAAATACGGGTGATCTTCAATTCCGGTCATGCCACCGACGAGAAGATCATCGAGAAGATCCGCCACTCGGGACGGGATCTGATCCTCAAACCGTTCAATCGGATGACCCTGCTGCGGACCATTCACCGGGTGCTCAGCGAGGAGCCGGTGGCCGGCTGATCATTTTTTCCCGGCTGCCGCCGCCGCAGCCATCCCCCTTTTATTCACTGGAAGAATCGGGTGCGGAAGGATAAGATACTGCTTTCCACCGATCTTCTTGACTGACAGGTCCCGGCGGCGATGCAGGGCATCATGGCGGGCCGCCTTAGCAGCGGGAGAATCAGATGGCTCAGAATTCCATTGAAAAAATCGCCCAGCACTATGCCGTCCGCTTGGCTTCCGGGGTACGTGTGCATTCCGGCGACTACATCTTTGTCCAGCCGAAACACGTGATGACCCATGACAACACCGGGGCCGTGATTCCCAAGTTCCGTGCCATCGGTGCCCACCGCGTGGCTCGACCGGAGCAGCCGGTATTCACCCTGGACCACAATGTCCAGGACCGCTCTGAAGAAAACCTGGCCAAGTACCGGGCAATAGCCGAATTCGCCCTGGAGCAGGGTATCTCCGCCTATCCCGCTGGTGCCGGCATCGGCCACCAGCTGATGCTCGAGGAAGGCTTTGTCACCCCCGGGTCCCTGGTGGTGGCCTCCGACTCCCATTCCAACATCTACGGGGCCCTGGCCGCCGTGGGCACCCCGGTGGTGCGCACCGATGCCGCGGCCATCTGGGCCAGCGGCGAAACCTGGTGGCAGGTGCCCCCGGTGGTGCGCGTGCACCTCACCGGCCGGCTGCCGGAAGGAACCACCGGCAAGGACGTGATCATCACGTTGTGCGGCACCTTGAACAACGATGAAGTGCTCAACTGCGCCATCGAGTTCTGCGGCGACGGCGTTTCCTCCCTCTCCATCGCCGAACGGATGACCATCGCCAACATGTCCACCGAGTGGGGAGCGCTGGCCGCGTTCTTCCCCTTTGACGAGAAGACACGGGACTACTTCCTGCAGCAGGCACAGCGCATGGCCTCGTCCCCCAGCCCGCGGCTGCGGGAGAACGAGGTCCGCTGCTTCGAGACCGACTGGTTCCGTCCGGATACGGGCGCCCGCTATGCGGCGGAGATCTCTCTGGACCTCTCCACCGTTTCGGTGAGGGTCACCGGCCCTGACGGGGTTCGGGAGGCTATCCCCCTGACCGAAATCAGGAAACAGGATATCAAGATCCACAAGGCCTATCTGCTCTCCTGTGTCAACGCCAGGCTGGAAGACCTGTGGGCCGCCGCGAAGGTGGTGCGGGGGAAATCCGTGGCCCGGGGCGTGGAATTCTATGTGGCCGCCGCGTCGGCCGCCATCCAGTCCGCGGCGGAGGAAGAGGGCATCTGGCAGACCTTCATCGATGCCGGAGCGATCACTTTGCCCCCCGGCTGCGGACCCTGTATCGGCCTGGGTGTGGGTACGCTGAAAGAGGGTGAGGTCGGAATCTCGGCCACCAACCGCAACTTCAAGGGCCGGATGGGCCACCCTTCGGCCAAAGCCTATCTCGCCTCACCGGCAGTGGTGGCCGCTTCGGCCGTGGCCGGACGGATCACCGGTCCGGACAGCGCGGACGGGCCTGCGCACTTGAAGGCCACTTTCCGGCGCCGCGGTTCAGCCGAGACCGTTCCGCCGCCCGTGATAAAGATGATCGAGGGCTTCCCCGACAAGCTGAAGGGCCGGCTGCTCTACCTGTCCTCGGACAATCTGAACACCGACGGCATCTACGCCGGGAAATGGACCTACCGCGACGACCTGTCCGCGGAAGAGATGGCGGGAAAGGCCTTCGAGAATTACGACCCGTCATTCGGGTCCATCGTCGAAACCGGAGACGTCATCGCCGGCGGGATGAATTTCGGCTGCGGCAGTTCCCGGGAGCAGGCCGCCACCTGCCTCAAGTATGCGGGCATCCAGCTGGTGATCGCCGCATCGTTTTCCCAGACCTACAAGCGGAATGCGATCAACAACGGCTTTATCTGCATCGAGTGCCCCGGCCTGCTCGACCACCTCCGCCGGACCCTGCCCGAACCCGGCGCACCCACAGTGAACACCGGCCGGGAGATTCTGGTGGATATCGCGGCCTCCGAGGTGCTGTTCGACGGCGAGCGCTTCAGCTTCCAGCCCCTCTCCATGGTCCCCCAGGAGCTGGTGGCCGCCGGCGGAATGGAGAACTGGCTCAAGAGAGAGTTGAGCAAGAAAGAGAGTAACTAGAAATGGTAGCGGGATCCGTTCCCGACAGCGAGGTGAACCATGTCGCAGAGAATGGTCGAACAGTTCATGGAGATGGTCCGCATCCCCAGCGAGTCGGGCAACGAGGCGGAGATGATCGCTTACCTGCAGCGGGAGTTCGGTGCCCTGGGCGCCGAAACCACGGTGGACAGCTACGGCAACCTGGTGGCAAAACTGCCGGCCCTGGGCTGCGAAGGGAAAGACCCTGTATTGCTCTCCTGCCACGCCGACACGGTCCAGCCGGGCACTGGCATCGAACCGCTGCTTGAGGACGGCGTGATCCGCTCCGCGGGGAATACCATTCTCGGCGCCGACGACAAGGCCGGCATCGCCGAAATGCTCGAGGCGCTGCGTATTGCCGAAATCCGGCCGCCGATTGAAGTGGCGATCAGCCGCCAGGAGGAAGTGGGTCTGCTGGGGGTCAAGAAACTGGACTACAGCCTGATCACCGCCCGGCACGGATTCCTGCTGGACAACGACACCCTGGATACCATTGTCATTGGCGGCCCGTCCTATTTCGCCATCGACGCCGAAGTGAAGGGCCGCGCGGCTCACGCCGGCATGGAGCCCGAGAAAGGGATCAACGCCATCTTCGCCGCGGCCCGAGCCATTTCGGCCCTCAAACTGGGGCGGCTGGACGCCGAGACCACCGCCAACGTGGGAGTGATCAACGGCGGGATCATCCGCAACGGTGTTCCGGACTCGGCCACCTTCCTCGCCGAGTGCCGCAGCCTCGATCACCAGAAGGCCCTGGCCCTGGCCGAAGAGATGGTGGGTATCATCACCAGCGAGATCGAAGCGGCCGGAGCCGAAGCGACGGTGACCATGGACTGTCTCTGTGAGGCGGTGGACATCCCCGAGGATTCCTGGACCGTGGAACTGTCAAAAAAGGCGCTGCGCAGCGTGGGCATCGAGGCCGAGACCACTTTGATCACCGGGTTCACCGACGCATCGATCTACAACAACCGCGGGATCGAGATGGCGGTGGTGGGCATCGGGGCCCGGATGGAGCACTCCACCGAGGAGCACATCCACGTGGCCGACATGGAAAAGGCGCTGGCCATGGTGGTGGAGATTCTGAGGCTGGCCGCCCAATGAAGAACAGTGAGCAGGCGCGGGAGCTCATCGAAAAGTGGTCGAAGGAACAGAACCGCCGGCTGGAGATCCGGTTGACAGCTGTCGACCACCCGCGCACTGAAGCGCTTCGTGCGTTCTGCCGCTGGCTGGCCGAATCCTGCGGGATGGTGCAGGTCAGCGAAGTGGGGACTTCCGGAGACGACCTGCCCGCACTGAGCCTGCGGCAGGGCTCGATCATCTACCGGGCCATTCCGACCGGCACCGAACTGGAGCCTTTCCTCGAAGCCCTGGCCGGAGACGGCGAAGCCGCCGGAGGAGGATTGTTTCGCTCCGCATCCCTGCAGATCTTTGTCGCCGCGGCCTGCCGGCACTGTCCTGCCGCGGTTCGGGCCCTCCTGCCGCTGATCGTCCCCGGGGGGCCGCTGAGCCTGGAGGTCATTGACAGCGAGGCCTGCGGCGACCTGGCCAGGGCCGACAAGATCAAAGCGGTGCCCACGCTGATCCTCGACCGGACCTTTCGCTGGACCGGCAGCACCCGCCCCGGTGACCTGAAAGCCATGCTGGCCCCCGGGGATCGGGTGTTCCTCGGCGCCGATGTCCTGGAGCGGCTGTTGGAGAACGGCAACGCCGGACCGCTTTCCCGGATGATGATCGATGCGGGAGAGGCGTCCCCGGCTCTCTGCACCCTGCTGGCCAGCGAGGCCATGTCGGTGCGGCTGGGCGCCATGATGGTGATGGAGGACCTTCTGTTGAACTCCCCCGACCTGGTGGAACTGCTGGTCCCCGACCTTCAGGACAACTTCGCCGGCGCGCCGGAACCGGCCCAGGGCGACATGCTCTATATCCTCGGCGAAGCCGGGCCGCCGGAACTGGCCCATGAGATCGAAGCCCTCCTCAAGACCGGCCTCCACCCGGAGGTGGAGGAGGCGGCCCGGGAGGCGCTGAATCGTCTGGCCGAGCGTCACCAATGACCAGCCGGAAACCGCCGCGCATCGAGATTCTCGAGGCCCACCGCCGGCCGGAACTGGGTGCCGCCGCCCGGCTCTTCAGGGAATATGCCGCCTCGCTGGAATTCGACCTCGACTTCCAGGATTTTGACGATGAGGTGGCCTGCCTGCCCGGTGAGTACGCTCCGCCGCGGGGGCGGCTGCTGCTGGCCCGGGACCGGACGGAAGACACCGCAGCAGGTTGTGTAGCCCTTCGTCCCTTCGGCCCCGGCATCTGCGAGATGAAACGGCTGTTCGTGGTCCAGGCCTGCCGCGGTCTGGGCGTGGGCCGGGCGCTGGCCGTAGCGGTGATCGATGCCGCCCGGGACGCGGGGTACGAAAAGATGCGCCTGGACACCACCGCCCGGATGATTGCGGCCAACACGCTCTACCGCGAACTGGGGTTCCACCCCATCGACGCCTACCGCCACAACCCCCTGCCCGATGCCCGGTTCTGGGAACTGGAGCTATCCGGCTGAAGGCGGCGAATAAAACCTCATCTGCGGTTCGAGAGCAAGGCGACGGCTGACGAGAAAGCGCAGCATACTCTGGTGGTATGTGAGCATTTCGAGGAAGCCGTCAACGCCGCTATCGGACCGCAGATGGGGTTTTAGAAAGGATCGTTGCGACCCTGGACGGTCGTGATGGAATCATCGAAGGACGGGGGATCCGGCTCGTCGGCCAGCCGGAAGGCCAGGCCGGCGGCGGTTTGGGATATCCGAAGCAGTTTGTCGTAGTTGATCTTGTCCGCCGTGTCGCCGGGCCGGTTGTAGTCCCCGTGCAGTCCGGTAAAGAAATGAACCACGGGGATTCCCAGCCGGTGGAAGATCTTGTGGTCGCTGAGCAGGCCCATCTGCAAACGGGGGCGGAGCCGCAGGTCAAGGGAGGCGGCCTGCGCCATCTCATCCAGTACGGCCTCCAGACCAGCGGCCTGGGCGGAGTAAATGGCCAGGGCCGTGTTGCGGTTGGCTTCCTCGCCGCCATTGTTGCGTCCCACCATGTCGAGATTGATTATCACCTTGATCTGTCCCCGGGGCACCGTTGGCTCACGCCCGAAAAACTTCGAACCGAGGAACCCCCGCTCTTCCCCGGCCCAGGCAGCGAACAGAACGCTCCTGGCCGGCCGGCGGTGCAAGGGCAGCGCGGCCAGGGCCCGAGCCGCACCGAGCAGCGCCGCCACTCCCGAGGCGTTATCGTCAGCCCCGGGAAAGAACCGGCCGGCGCCCCGAGTACCGAGGTGGTCATAGTGGGCGGAGACCAGGATGAACTCGCGGAATCGGAGTTCGTCGCTGCCCGGGACCAGGGCCAGAACATTTCGCGTATGAACCTGTTCGGCTGCGTCCATTTCCAGGCGGCAGGATACCCGGACCCCGGGCAGCCGTCGGGGCGGACCACCCGCCGGCACCATTTCCAGGCCGACCATGGCGGCCAGACGGCCGGCAGCGTCCTCTTCCAGAAGAATGGCGGGGCAGGACGAGCCTTCCCGCTCCTCTTCCCCCACAAGCAGCAGATCGTCGGCCCAGAAATCGGGATGAAGGCGGGCCTCCTCTTCCCCGGTGCCGGGCAGGGGGAGAACGATGAGCGCCGCGGCACCCCGAGACCGGGCCGCGGCCTGCTTGGCGGCCACCGAACTGCAGCTATGGGACGACAGCCCGGTTCCGCTCTCCGAATCACTTTCCACCGCCGGTCCGCCGGCCAATACGACAAGCACCCGATCCTTAACGTCGAGGCCGGCGTAATCATCGTGTCCGAGATCCGGTGCATGGATGCCGTATCCTGCGAATACAGCTTTTGCGGAGATTTCCATGCCGCCATCATTCAATGGCCGGCAGCGGAAATCTTTACCCCAGACCAGTTCCAGTGCCTGCGGGTCCCCTCCCTTTTGCTCCACCCGGCAGTGGCCGGACCGGACACGGGTCCGGATCAGGGGCACCTCCTGAAAAAAGTCACGATCCCCCTCCCCGGCCGGTTTCAAACCCAGGGCCTGAAAACGGGAAGCGATGAAGGAGGCCGCGGTAAGCGAGCCTGGCGTGAGTACCGCCCGGCCGGCCAACTCTTCCGAAGCGAGGAAACCGACGTCCCCCCGCAGCTGGTCCGCGGTGATCACCGTCAGCCAGTGGGGCAAACCATCGCCGGCACCGGCAATGCCGGTGATTCCGGCAACGGCCAGCAACAGGAGCGCCGGCCACCACCGGCGGATTCGCTGACGTCGATTCATGATTTCCACTGCTCCACAAAGGCGGAGAGGCTCACCACGCTCTCCACGTTGGCCATGGTTGCCGCCTTGCGATCGGGGTGGATCCGCCGCAACAACCCCTTGAGCACGCTCTTCGGACCCACCTCCACGAAGGTGTCCACTCCCTGGGCGATAAGGTGACGCATGGAGTCGAACCAGCGGACCGGGCTCACCAGCTGGCGGACCATCATCCGGCGAATGGCGGCCGTGTCCGATTCCGAGCCGGCGGTCACGTTGAAGACCACCGCGCAGCTCGGCGCCCGCACCCGGGCATGGTCCACCGCTTCGGCAAAATCGCCCACCGCCCCGCGCATCAGTTCACTGTGCCAGGCGCCGCTCACCGGCAAGGGCACCACCTTGGCATCCCGTGCCGCACAGGCTTCGCCGGCCGCGGCCACCGCGCCCGCATCCCCGGAGATGACGATCTGCTCCGCCGAGTTGTGATTGGCAATCCCCACCCGGCCCGCATCGGAATGCGCCGCCAGGATCTGCTCCACCGTGTGGAAATCGAGACCGATCACCGCGCTCATCGCCCCGGGATTGGCCTCGGCTTCGCGGTGCATCAGCCGGGCGCGCAAGGCCACCAGGCTGATGGTATCGTCCAGCCCCAGCACCCCGGCGGCATTCAGCGCCGAAAACTCTCCCAGGCTGTGCCCGCAGGCGAAATCAGGTTCGATGCCTTCGCGCCGCAGGAACTCGAGACAACTCAGGTTCACCGCGGTGACCGCCGGCTGCTGGATCACGGTGGGGATCAACCGGTCCTCCGGCCCCTCGAAACAGATGCTTGAAACCGGCAGGCCGGACAGTTCGTCGGTCCCGTTGAAGATGTCTCGGGCATAGTCGAGCTGATCATACAGTTCCTTGCCCATACCCACGTATTGCGACCCCTGGCCCGGGAAGAGAAAGGCCAGCTTGCCCATTGTTCGTTCCTCCTGTTGCGTTCACACCCTTGCTCGCCACGTATCCATCCCGGCAGCCGCGGTCCGGCAGCGGCACGGGGCAGGAAATCCGCTGCGGACAGTTTACCATCTTCGACGGTCCGGGGTAGAGAACTGCGCTGTTTCGTCAAACTCAACACTCTGGTAGAATATGACGATGGAATTGTAATAAAGGAGAAAGCCAGGTGGACAGATTCCGGCCCAGAGCCCCGCGACCAGCCGTCACCGTGCCCGGCGGCATGTTCCGTACCCGGCCAGTCCTGCTCGTTCTGCTGCTTATCTGCTATTGCGCCTCGGCACCCGCCTTCGCCCAGGAAGAGGCCGCACTTTCGGACGTGAAGCTGGTGATGCGCCAGCCGTATCGCATCTGCTGCGGAGACTCCCTGCAGGTGGTCTACGCCCTGCGAACCAATGTCTATCGCACCATGGCCAAAGTGCGCACCGACGGAATGATCTCCCTGCCCCTGGTGGACGACGTGCGGGCGGCGGGCCTGAGGCTGGATGAACTCTCGGTGATCCTGCGGGAAAAGTACTCGGTGGTCTACCGGCACCCGAAGATCGACGTGATACTCCGCTACTCGGTGGCCGCCAGGGCCTTCGTGGGCGGGGAAGTTCGATACGCGGGGATCATCTCGCTGCGCAAACCGGTCACCGTGCGTGAGGCCCTGACCATGGCCGGCAATGTGACGAACCACGGGGCGCTGTCGCGAATCGTGCTGATACGCAAGAAAAGCCCCACCGAAACCGCCTTCTTCGAACTGGACCTCACCAACATGGACGCATCGCTGACAGAGGCGGGGATGTTCTATCTCGAACCGGGTGACCTGGTGCTGGTGCCGATGAAGACGGTCTCGAAGGTCCGGCTTTGGGCCCACCAGTATGTTTACAAGAGCCTGGCCCTCCAACTGACCACCGACTTCTTCTACGCCGCCAGCTGGCTCAATTTCGACAACATCTACAGATATCCCTGACCACAAACCCGCTCAGCCTTGACGATCCCGAGTTCCAGGGATTGGCCGTATCTACGGCACGCCGCCGGCCAGGGGCCCCACCGCCGGTGAGTTGTTCAGCGAACCTTCCGCCGCCGCCTGGCCCAGTTGGCCTTCGATCTGGGCCAGATACTCCTGGGCCTGCTCACGGTAGCTCTGGTCCACATCGGGAACAGCAAGGAAGGCGAGGAAATAACGCCGGGCCTCCGGCAACTCACCGCTGCCGGAATAGAGCAGTCCGAGATTGAACAACGTGCGGAAGTGCTGGGGATCGATCTCCAGTACCCGGTGGTATTCATCCAGGCAGAGATTCAGCCGCTCCTCGACCGCGTGCTCGTCTCCGGCGGCCATCTCCGGCTCGATGAGCACTTGGTGGGCAAAGGCCACGTTGTAGCGCATGTCCGGATTGCCGGGGTTCATCTCCACCGCCCGTTCGAATTCCACCAGCGCTTCTCCCGGGAGATTCATCCGCAGGTAGCAGTCACCCATGTTGGTCCGCAGCAGATCGTTGTCCAGGCCGCGCTCCAGGGCCCGCTTGTAGTTCGACAGCGCCTGCTCCACCCGCCCCGTGTTGTGCAGCACGCTGGCCATCCGTTCATAGGCCAACGCCATCCCCGGCTCCTGCCCGATCACGTCCTGGAACTGCTCGAGAGCTTTTTCCATCTCACCGGCCTGGGCATAGATCTCACCGAGGTAGAGCCTGGTACTCACCAGGTCGGTGCCCAGTTCAACCGCCTGCTCCAGCACCGGGCGGGCCAGGGCCGGAAACCCGAGTTTAAGGTAAAAGAGCCCGAGGTATATCTCGGAGGCGGGATAGAGGCTGCCGGTAAGGCTGCGCCGCGGCTCCACCGGCGGGATGGCCCCGGCCGGGGGCTCGCTCAACGTGGAAAGATCGGTGTCCAGGGCGGCGATGGCCCTGTCGTTGGCCCCGCCCCTGCGGGCGAAGAACGCCGAAGTCCCGTCATGCTGGATCAGCGCCCACTCCGGGTCCTGGTAGAGCGTCTTAATCAGCCGGTCGTCGATCGGCGATCGGACATTGAGCAGCGCCAGTTGCAAGTCGTATTCGCGGGCCAGGTCATACCACTGCTCCGGGAATTTCAGTGTGTC
>JAQAZP010000200.1:0-14435 GCA_032127265.1 Acidobacteriota bacterium | reverse complement strand
CGGCCTGCTGACCCGCCGCTTCATGGAGAAGGGGGAACCGGACGACAACATCGTAGTCCTCTTCACCAGCGGCAGCGAGAAGGAGCCCAAAGCGGTTCAGCTGACCCACCGCAACATCGCGTCCAACATCGAGAGTTTCTGCAAGGTCTTCCAGATCTCGGAAGGTGACCGGATGATGGCCAACCTGCCCCTGTTCCACGTCTTCGGGCTGACGGTCAATTTCTGGACCTCGATCTACTACGGGGCCACCATGGTCACCTATGCCAACCCCACCGAATACCAGACCGTGGCCAATATCATCCGTGACGACAAGCCCACCATCCTGGTCAGCACACCCAGCTTTTTCCAGGGCTACCTGCGCCGGTCGAAAGAGGGTGACTTCGAATCACTGCGGGTGGTGGTCAGCGGCGCCGACAAATGCCCCGACGCCCTGCGCCAGGGCTACCTGAACAAACACGGGGTCACCCTGTTCGAGGGATACGGGGCCACGGAAACCTCGCCGGTGATCTCCGTCAACTACCCCGGCTACAATCGGCCGGGCAGCGTGGGTCGTCCCCTGCCCAACGTGGAGGTCTTTGTCGAGAACTACGAAACCGGGGAAAAATGCGAGACCGGGGACGTGGGACGGATCATGGTCCGCGGTGAACTGGTGATGAAGGGCTACTTCGGCGACCTCGAGGAGACGGCGATGCGTATCCGGCACGGCTGGTACGACACCGGCGACATGGGTTACCTCGACGAGGGCGGTTTCCTCTGGCACTCCGGCCGGCTTAAGCGTTTCGTCAAGATCGGCGGCGAGATGGTCTCCCTGGTCCAGGTGGAGGACCGGATCGAAAAGCTGCTGCCCGACGGTGTTGACTGCTGCGTAGTGGAAATCCCCGACGTGAAGAAAGGGGCGAAAATCATTGCCGTGATCACCGAAAAGATCGACGAGAAGGACCTCCGGAAAAGGCTGGCCGAGGAGCTGCCCAACATCGCTCTGCCCAGTCAGTACGTGGTGATGGAATCCATGCCCGAGATGGGCAGCGGCAAGATCGACTTCCGCGCGGTGACCGACCAGGTCCAGGACCAGTTGCTCGACGGTGAGTAACCGGGATCACTTCGGTGCGGCCTTCACTTCAACCACACCATTGTCGCTCAGTTCTCCCGCCGAGAGGCTCACCGTGTACTCCCCTGCCGGGACAATCTCCGTCTGACCGAAATCGCCGGCTTCGATCCGTTGAATCCGGAGATTCAAGAGGGCCGGACCATGGCTGCCCGATGAGCACTGTCTGAAAGATATTTCTCATATCTGTTGCATATCAAGGAGTTAGGCAACAGTTAGCGTAAGTGGTCTTTCCGAAAGGTAAAAAGACTTGTATTTCCCTTGGAAACATAATAGACTAAATGAGTCAATCATTGAGACTGGTCCTGATCGACCAGCCAGAATTCAGCCAGCCCCCACGGGGCTGGACAGGAACACAAAGCACCCACCGGGCGCTTTCGGTATACACGGGAGATTCAGAAAATGGCACACGAAGTACCAAGTCTCGGATACGCTTATGACGCCCTGGAACCGCACATCGACGCGCGGACCATGGAGATCCACCACACAAAGCACCACGCGGCCTATGTGTCCAAGCTCAACGCCGCCCTGGAATCAACCGCCGACCTGCAGGGGAAGCCGGTGGAAGAGCTTCTGCGGGGCATCGCCAGTGTGCCTCAGTCGATCCGCCAGGCGGTGATCAACCATGGTGGCGGCCACGCCAACCACTCGCTCTTCTGGCAGATTCTCGGCCCGGGCAAGGGCGGTGCCCCTTCCGGTGCCGTGGCCGAGGCCATCGACCGGGACCTGGGTGGCTTCGAAAAGTTCAAGACCGCCTTCAACGTCGCGGCGGCCAACCAGTTCGGCAGCGGCTGGGCCTGGCTGGTGGCCGATGGCGACGGCAAGCTTCACGTTTACGGCACCGCTAACCAGGATTCACCGCTGATGAAGGGGCACACTCCGCTGATGGGCCTCGACGTCTGGGAGCACGCTTACTACCTCAATTACCAGAACCGCCGGCCCGACTACATCGAGGCCTGGTGGAACGTGGTCAACTGGGACAAGGTCAACGAGGTCTACAGCAAATGAAAATCATCAATACCGGTCAGCTCCACGAGCGGATGAAGGACGGCATGGCCGCCGTCTTCGATGTCCGCGGTGACGTGGTCTACGAGATGGGACACATCCCCGGCGCCAAGACCGCACCGCTTGGGTCGCTGGTATTTCGTATCGCCAGGGTGATGAACCCCGATTCCTTTGTGGCCGTCTATTCTGCGGGCAAGGGCTGCACCCTGGCCGCCGAAGCGGTGAAACGCCTGGAAAACCTCAGGATGAGCAATGTCCACTGTTACGAAGAGGGTCTCAAAGGCTGGGTGGCCGCCGGTCACGAGGTGGTGGAATCGGTCCACCCAAAGCTCCAGACCCAGGGGCCGGTGATCGATTGCCGGCCAGTAGTGGTCGACCGCGAAAATGCCTACGGCGGCGCTTTCAAAGGAAAGCCGGTGGATGGCGAAGCCGCCGGCGGCTGATCCGCCGCAAGCGTCCCTTCGATCAGCCTGAGTTCGAATGAACGCCGCCAATTCTCACGAGGCGATTCGCGAGGCCCCTCTCCCCTGAGGCGGCTTTTCCCGCATCCCTGAAGGCATGTCTTTGCCCTCCCGCTCTTGACTCGTAAGTGATTCCATTATATATTTTTAACTTCGTTCTTCACTGAATTGTCATGCTCGCACCGCAGGTGAGTCAAAGACCTGCCTGCCTTGCTCGCGACACGAAAAATAATATACCCTGCAGACCTCCAGTCTTT
The DNA here is from genome assembly GCA_032127265.1 of Acidobacteriota bacterium. Lineage (GTDB taxonomy): Bacteria > Acidobacteriota > JAQAZP01 > JAQAZP01 > JAQAZP01 > JAQAZP01. Next base: position 11,607 of record JAQAZP010000200.1, on the reverse strand, counting down.
CATTCAGGAGACGAATCAAGTGAAAAAAGCTCTCAGCCTAGTGGCTTTTCTGGCCCTGGGCAGTGTACTGGTGATTGCAGCGGACATTCCCGCTGACAAGGATGTGCTGACCTTTGATGCCAAACTCGGCAAGGTGACCTTTACCCACATGGAACACGCGGCCAGAATCGGTGATTGCGTGACTTGTCACCACAAGACCGAAGGAGACGCCGTTCCCCAGCTCTGTTCCGAATGCCACATGGCCAAAGAGGTCAAGGACGAGGCCCCCAAGTTGAAGGATGCCCTGCACGCGAAGTGTCAGGGCTGCCACCAGGAAAAGGCTGATGCCGGCGAGGCCGCCGGCCCGTTGAAGAAGAAGTGCAAGGAATGCCACATCAAGGAGCAGGCCGCCGAATAGCCTGAACCGCAGCATCCACCGCACTGCCTTACGGCCTGATCGGCGGCTTGCGCCGAGAGGATTCACTTGATGATCGTTCGCTCAGACAGATCTCTTCAGCACCAGGTCGTTGCCGGCCTGGTGCTCTTGCTCGCCGTCCTGCTCTGCCCCGCCATCCTCTCCCCTCTTCTCCAGGCCCAGGAAAACGATGAATGCCTGATGTGCCATGAAGACTCGGACATGACGGGTTTCCACGGGGACGAAGAGTTCTCCGTCTACGTCGACTTGAAGATCTTTGGCGAATCGGTCCACAGTGACATGGACTGCGTTGACTGCCACCTCGACCTCAGCGGCATCGACATGGAGCACGACGAGGACGTGGAGCCGGTGGACTGCTCGATGTGCCACGAGAAGCAGGCCAAGCAGCACGCCATTTCGCTTCACGGCCAGGCTTTTGCCCGGGGAGACGCGCTGGCGCCAAGCTGCTCCGACTGCCACACCAGCCACCACATCCTCTCCCACCTCGATCCGCGATCGCCGACCAACAACATCAACATCCCCCTCCTCTGCGGCAAGTGCCACAGCGAAGGGGCGCCGGTGGCCCGCAACCGCAACATCCCCCAGGACCATATCCTGGCCAACTACTCGATGTCGATCCATGGTGAGGGCATCTTCAAGAAGGGGCTGACCGTAACCGCGGTCTGCACCTCGTGCCACACCTCGCACATGATCCTCCCCCACACCGACCGGCGGTCCAGCATTTTTCGCGACAACGTATCCGGCACCTGCACCCAGTGTCACGCGCGGATCGAGGAAGTGCACCGCAAATTCATCGAGGGCGAACTGTGGGAGAAGGAGCCGCACAAGATCCCGGTCTGCGTCGACTGTCACTCTCCGCACAAGATCCGCCGGGTCTTCTACCAGGCCGGTGCGGCAAACAAGGACTGCCTGCGATGTCACGCGGATGAAGCCCTGATCATGGAGCACGACGGCCAGACGATTTCCCTCTTTGTCGACGAAGCGGCCTACAACTCGGGCAAACACTCCGGGACGGCTTGCGCCCAGTGCCACACCGAGGTTTCAACTTCGCTGGTCCGCCCTTGCGAACCGGTTCGCTCGAAGGTGGACTGCGCCATCTGCCACGCCGACCAGGTCCTGCAGCACGCAAACAGCATTCACGGCCAGCTGGCGGCCGTCGGCGACCCTGACGCACCGACCTGTCTCGACTGCCATGACAAGCATGCCACCCCGGATCACAAACTTCCCGGTTCCCCTACGTACGCTCGCAACGTGCCCGACCTCTGTGCCCGCTGCCACCGTGATGGCGAAGTCGCTGCAAACCGCATCGCCCCCGGCCACCCGGAACACATCGTCGGTAGTTACAATATGAGCATCCACGGCAAGGGGCTCATCGAGAGCGGCCTGGTGGTCACTGCCACCTGTATCAACTGCCACACTGCCCACGGGCCCCTGCCCCCGGGCAACCCGGCGTCCACGGTGCACCCGGACAACATCGCCCACACCTGCGGTACCTGTCACCACGGCATCGAGGAAACGTTCCAGACCAGCATCCACTCGCCGGGGAATGTGGATACCGACAAGGAGCTGCCGACCTGCGAGGACTGTCACACCTCGCACACCATTTCGCGCACCGACGGCAACGACTTCCGCATGCTGATGATGAACCAGTGCGGGCGCTGCCACGAAGATGAAACCAACACCTTCTTCGACACCTTCCACGGCAAGGTATCCCGGTTGGGAGACGCCGGTGCGGCCAAGTGCTACGACTGCCACGGCACGCACAACATCCTGCCGGTCTCCAATACCGAGAGCACCTTGAGCCGTGATAACATCGTCGGTACCTGCGGAAAGTGCCATGAGGGCGCGCACCGGCGGTTCGCCGGATACCTGACCCACGCCACGCACCACGACCCGAAAAAATACCCCTTCCTCTTCTGGGCCTTCTGGGGCATGACCACCCTCCTGGTCGGAACGCTGAGCTTCGCCATGATCCACACCCTGGCCTGGCTCTTTCGGCTCTGGCGCTCCCGCGAAGAGTGGAAGAAAATCCGCGAACTGCACAAGCCGGGCACACAGTTCTACAAGCGGTTCTCCACCGCCCAGCGGGTCAACCACCTGGTGATGCTGCTCAGTTTCTTCACCCTGGCCCTGACCGGCATGGCGCTCAAATTCTCTTACATGGGTTGGGCCCAGGCAATCTCCGATGCCCTCGGCGGCTTCGAAACCATGGGCACCCTGCACCGAATGGGGGCGGTGGCGCTGATCATCATTTTCATCTTCCACCTGATGAACGTCTGGACCAAGCGCAAGGAAATGGGAATCCCCTGGCTGAAGTTCATCACCGGCCCCTATTCCATGCTCTTCACCAAAACGGACCTCACCGAGTTCATCGCCTCGATCAAGTGGTTCCTCGGCATCGGTCCGCGTCCCCGATTCGGTCGGTACACCTATTGGGAGAAGTTCGATTACTTCGCCGTCTTCTGGGGGGTCTTCATCATTGGCTCCACCGGATTCGTGCTCTGGTTCCCGGAAATATTCACTCGGCTGCTCCCCGGCTGGTCGGTGAACGTCGCCACCATTATCCACAGCGACGAAGCGCTGCTGGCCGTGGCCTTCATCTTCACCGTCCATTTCTTCAACACTCACTTTCGTCCGGACAAGTTTCCCATGGACCCGGTGATCTTCACCGGCCGGGTGACCCTCGACGAGCTGAAGCACGACAAACCGCGGGAATATGAACAGGCAGTGGCCGATGGGACCCTCGAATCCCGCATGGCCCACCCCTACCCGAGAAGGGCCGAACGCCTGTTCCGCGTCTTTGGTTTCTGTGCCCTCACCATCGGACTGACCCTGATCGCCTTGATCACATACTCCATGCTGTTCGGCTACCGCTGATCCCTAGCGGCAAAGGTCGGCCAGGGTTTCACCGCCGTGGTGTGTGTTGCGTACAAAGTACGGGTGGGAACGGGACCGGGCGGGTCCGCTGACCGGACCCTCAGTTGACAAACCAACATTCAGATTCAGTTGATTGATCGAGATCGGTTCTGAGTGCTACTCGCCGGAATCCAACGGATCATCGAATTCACCGATATCCATCACTTCCACATTGTTGTGGCAGGTCTCCCAGACCACCCGGGCCATGATGTGTATCGCTTCCATAACCAGCGGGTTGGCAATCCCGTAGAGCAGCTGACGCCCCTGGCGCCGGCTGCGGATGATATTGGCCTGCTTGAGGATGTTCCGGTGCTGGGAAAGGCTCGATCCAGCGAAACCGACCTTTTCCGCCAGCTCGCCCACCGGCATTTCACCGGATTCGAGCGAGTAGAGAATGTGCAGCCGCCGGGGGTGGGAGATGGACCGGCAGACCTCAGCCACCAGAGAAAACCATTAATTTCTATATAATGAGTAGGTTACTCAACACAACAGATACGTCGGTCACGATTCCACAGCTGTCTTTCCTGATATTTCTGCTAGTTCTCGGGATCCGAATCCTTCTCCAGATTGGGGTTCACAATTTCCAGCTGTTTGCGAAGCCGCTCCTCGGTCACTTTTCGCGCTTCATCCACATGCTCGGGATGCTCGTGACGATACATGTCCTCGGGCATCAGGCCGGTGAGCCAGCTGGGGTTCATCGGGTAGACCACAGGGCTGAAGACCGTGGAGTAGAAATGCCAGACCAGGATGGCCAGCGAGGCCAGCCAGGCCTCCCAGAAGTGGATCACCAGCGCCACGTCGAGAAACCCCTTGGGCAGGAAACCGATGAACCAGTTGTCGAACCAGAGCAGCAGGCCGGTGACCACCATCACCGCCGTGCCCCAGACCAGCGCCCAGTATTCGGCCTTCTCCACATAGCTGAAGCGATGGAAACGGGGGGATTCGGCCCGGCGGCCGATGCAGTAAAGGATGCGCTGCCAGAACTGGATGAAATCCTTCGGCAGAGGCAGCATGTCTTTGAGGAATTCCCGCCCGCGTCTGCTGGTGGTGAGATACAGTATGTGCCAGATCACGGTGATGCTGAAAAACACCGCGGCGAACCGGTGCACCTGGCCGCGCATCTGGAACCCCCCTGCCCAACCGAAAAAGACGGAGGCCAGGAAGCTCTGGTCATAGGTCAGTGCGAACCCGGAAACCACCAGGACGGTGAAGCTGATCATCAGGAAGGTGTGCTGCCAGATCTCGTTGTAGCGCATCCGCCGCACCTGGGGCCGGCGGTCCATCATCATCTTGATGTGCCGTCCCAGGTCGATCAGCCAGTGCAGCACCATCAGGCCGATGATCACCACGATGGCGATGATGTAAAGCTTCTCCACCAGGTCGGCCAGCGGCGTGCGCAGACCTTCGCCGGTGACCCCGTGGATCGGCATCGCCGCCATCTTCTCCGAGATCCCCGGGTGGCAGTCGCCGCAGGTTTCCTGAAGGTTTTTCGGGTGGACCGTGGACAAGGGATTGGAACTGGGGAGAATGCGGTGAACACCGTGGCAGGAGGCGCAGTTGGCCACGTGGGTATCGCCGGCCTTGCTCTTCAGGCCGTGATAGCTGTCGATGAAAGTGGCCAGACGACCAGAACGGAGGCCGTATTTCGTATTGAGCACAGTCGACTCGTGGCAGGGAGAACAGGTCTCCTCGGCCAGCCGAACGCTGGAGACCGGAGAGAGTGGATCGTCGGGAGAGATGATCCCGTGTTCACCGTGGCAGTTGGTGCAAACCGGGGCGTCCGTTTCGCCCCGCGCCACCAACTTGCCGTGGATCCCCTCCATGAAGTCGCTCTCCACTCCACGGTGACACTTTCCGCATGTGTCGGGGATGTTGAAGTGGTTGATCGAGGAGTCGGCATGGCCGGGTGCAAGAATCTTGTGCGCCGTGCCCCCGGTGGAGTGGCAGTCGTTGCAGGTGGCGGCCACATACACGCCGCCTTTGGCCGCCATACCATGAACACTGGCTTCGTAGATGGCGATGGGGTTGTCGATGAGAATATCGTATTTCTTGGTGATGTCGAGGTTCTCGTGGCACTTGCCGCAGGTGGCGGGAAGGTTCACCGGGTGCGTCTTCGAAAGCTTCACGCTGGAAGGCAGGATGTCATGGTCCCCGTGGCAGTCCGTGCACTGCGGCATATCGTCGCAAGTGCCGATTTCGGCCCGCCCGTGGGCGAGGTATTGCTGACTGGCGTCTTCGTGGCAGTTCCGACAACCCTCACACCCCACCACGAAGTTGGACGATTCGTCGTGCGGGGCGGTATCCTTGTCGATGTGGCAGTCGAGGCACTCGAATTCCCGGTGGATCGAGTGCGAGAGGTCTTCCCTGAAATCAGTACCGTGGCTGCTCTCCTCGTGACAGCCGACGCAGTCTTCGCTGGTTATCGGTTCGCCCTCGGCATCCTGGGCGAGAATACCTGCGGAAAAGATAAAGGGCAGAATGAGGACAAGGAACATCGTCGTCAAAATCATGTTCCAGCTGCGGCAACGTCGAGCGTGCATCACTAGTGCCTCCGAGCATCCGGTTCCCCGTATCCGTCTGAAACGCGTACGAACCTGTGCGCGAAAACCGGCCGGATAGGACGGATAGATGAAAAAATTATCGACTTATATTGTAGAATAATTGAGTTTACCGGCACAGTGTGAACAAGGCCGCCGCATGATGGAAGAAAAACTATATTCATATTTGATACCAACGAACTACGCTGACCAACCGCTTATAGCACCGATCCGGCTATTCACAAAATACTGAAGTGAGTTAGTGCTGCATTTCACGTGCACTGCACGTGGATAAATGGGAACGGTGCCGGATGTTGAGACAACCGCCGGCCGCTGTCTGGCAATGCCGGACAGGTCATTGTCATATTTGCGCTCCGGGGCCAGCATACTGTGAAACACGTTTGACGCCACACGCCCGATTCTCTATCCTGCAACTACAAACGATGCTCGCATCGGTGTTGCAAAGAAAACTGCATCACACACTTCCATATTCAGTTTCAAAGACCCGGGAGCCTCGGTCAGCCCGACGGTTCCCGGTCGGCAGTCAGGAGGTAGACCAATGCTGATCCAGACCAGGCAATGGCCCATCCCCGGTATCGTCCTGCTTGTGGTGCTGATCTGTGCCGCGACGACCGGCGTGACCCTGGCCCAGGAATACCGCGAACCGGAGGGGACTCCCCTGCCCGACTACGCGCGAAAGATCCACATCGATCGAGCGGTGCCCTATATCGTCGAAAAGGGCATGAGGGGCGATCCCGGTCTGCCGAACGTCATGCTCACCGGGTACTGGCCGCCGACCAACGAGATGCTGCGGCGCTTCAGCCCCGACCCGCTGCAGAACCCCGACGGCTGGATCGGCGCCAACTGGGAGGGCCGGGGGTTCAACGTCTACGCCTTCTTCCCCGAGTTCCCCGAAGGGCTGGGCCAGGGTGAGGGCGACTTCGAGGTGGACTACCAGGATACGTCGGAAGACTTCTGGCCCATCGCCGAAGAAATCAAACCGGTGGCCATCATCACCTTTGGCCGGGCCTCGCCGAACAGGGACTGGGAACTGGAGTGGCGCGGACGGAACCTTCCCGAAGCCGACTGGGGCCCGGATTACTCCGACCCGCGTAAACCCACACCCTCACCGCCCGACGGCAGTGTCCCGGAAAACCACATTCGCTATTCCACACTGCCCATGGACGAGATTGTTGACGAATTGAACAACTCGGATCTCGGAATCAACGCCTTTGCCGACACGACCGAAGATGCCGGCGCCTTCCTCTGCGAGTTCATTGGCTACCACGCCGCCTGGTATCACGATCTCCACGAATCCGCCGGTGATCCGGACCAGGTCCTGGCCGCCGGACATATCCACGTGGGGAGCAACATCGGTCTCGCCGAAGCGACCGAGGCCGCCGAGATTACCGTGCGTACCATGCTCGACATTCTCGCACCCGCCCTGGTCCCCGAGACCGGCCTGATCACGGGCCCCGGCCCCGCGGAAGACAACCCGGCGACGGTCAGGGTTTTTGACCTGGAGTCGATGGCGGCACACCGCTACGAGTTCGACGCCTACGGCGTACCAAAGTTTGGCGTCAATGTCTCCGCCGGCGACCCGGACGGTGACGGAGTGGACGAGATCATCACCGGCGCCGGACCGGGAGCGGTGTTCGGCCCCCACGTCAGGGCCTTCGAGGCCTGGGGCGCACCGCTGCCCGGGCTCAGCTTCCTCGCTTACGGCACGAACAAGTACGGGGTCAATGTCTGCGCCGGAGACATCGACGGCGACGGCTATGACGAGATCGTCACCGGCGCCGGGCCGGGGGCGGTGTTCGGACCGCATGTCAGGGCCTGGAACTACGACGGCTCGCCTGGAGTTACCCAGGTGCCGGGCGTAAGTTACTTCGCCTACGGGACCCCTAAGTGGGGGGTCAACGTGGCCTGCGGCGATATCGACGGCGATGGTTTCGATGAAATCGTCACCGGCGCCGGGCCGGGCGCCGTGTACGGCCCGCACGTCAGGGGCTGGAACGTGGATGACGGACCGGCCGTCTCGATCCCGGCGGTGAGCTACATCGCCTACGGCACGATCAAGTTCGGGGTCAACGTCTGCTGTGGTGACGTGGACGGCGACGGCATGGACGAGATCATCACCGGCGCCGGCCCCGGCGCAGTCTTCGCTTCCCACATCCGCGGCTGGAACTATGACAACGGCTCGGTAACACCGCTACCAAACTTCAGTTACTTCGCCTGGCCCGAAACCGCGTGCCGTTACGGGGCCAAGGTCTTCTCCGGTGTCGACCTCGACGGTGACGGCAGCGACGAACTGGTGGTGGGCGCCGGGCCGGACCCGGACGTGGAGAGCGCGGTCAAGCTTTACCGCTACAACGGTTCGGCGGTCATTGAATCCCTCTCGATGCAACCCTTCCCCGCCGGCTGGACCCACGGCTCCACCGTGGCCGCCGGACGGTTCCAGGACTGACGCCAACCAGGGAACCCACCAGCGCCCCCCCTCCCGGGGGGGCGCTTTTTCATTCCCGCATCGGCATAACTCCACCCGCTCAGACACCCACCATCACCGTAGACATTCCGTGGTTTAAATAACCTGAATTAATTTCGAACCCCGCCCCGATTCCCCCGTTACTAGTTGCATAGTAACGAAAGCCGCATCCGGGGGGGGGGGGTATGCACTTATCCATTTCCTTATATGCAAGGAGACCTGTTCGATGAAACTTCGCAACATCCTGGCTCTGCTCGTCATTCTGCCGCTGGTCCTGGCTGCCCCGGCCCAGGCGGAGACCTTTCACGGGCTGCCGCTGCATGTGCAACAACTGAGCGACAACGCCATCCGGCTCTGGATCGGGGACTACATCTCCTCCACCGCAGTCTCGGCGATCAGGACCGACAAGGGGATCGTGGTCATCGACACCACCCAGTGCCCCACTCTGGACGAACAGTTCCGCAAGATCATCGCCCGGGAGTTCGGCCGGAACGACTTCAAGGTCCTGATCAATACCCACGAGCACGGTGACCACACCTATGGCAACGGGGTCTACGCCGATTGCCAGATCATCGCCCACGAGTTGTGCGCCGAGGGGATGCAGGCCCGCCAGGGTGATGTGGATCGGATTCTCGGCTGGTATGAGGAAAACCTGCCCAAAACCGAAGCCGCACTGGCCAAACTGGAAAAGGGTACCGACGAGTACAAGAAGACCGAGGAGGACCTGATCACCTCGAGGATGGAGTATGCGGCTTTCAAGTCCGGCATGGAGCTGACCCGGCCCACCAGGACATTTGCCGACACCATGACCATCCCCATGGGCAATGTCACCCTCGAGTTCTACGCCGTGGGCGGCACCCACACCTCCAGCGACATCTTCATCTTCGTGCCCGAGGAGGGCCTGCTCTTCACCGGGGACATGATGGCCGACACCTGGTACACCGACACTCCAGGCTGCCTGCAGTCCTTTTCACTGCGGCAGGGCAACAAGCGGGACATGCCCCGGCTGCTCCGGAACTGGAAAAGCCTCATCGACCGCAAGAACGAAATCAATACCTATGTCCCCGGCCACTGGAACGGTGAATTGTCATACGAGGGATTTGCCGCCCGCTATGCCTACATGGATACGATGTATAACGGCATCAACCAGGCAGTGAAGGATGGCAGGCCCCTGGAGGCCATGTTCACTGAATTCAAGATGGAAACCCGCTTCCCCGAACTGGCCGGAACCCCCGGGTTCACCCTCGACTTCGTGCACAACGGCAACATCCTCGCCTTCTGGTCCGACGCCACTGGCGCCAAATCGGCCTGCACCGCCCTCGGGGAAATGATCGAGGAGCACGGCGTCGAAACGTCCTTGAACAAGATGCGCAAAATCCACGCCCGGGGAGGAAACGACTACTTCTTCCTCGAAGCCGAGTTCAACGCCCTTGGTTACCGCTACCTCACTCAGAAGAAATATGACGAGTCCCTCGCCGTATTCAGGCTGAACACCGAGATGTACCCCGATTCGTGGAACACCTGGGACAGCCTGGGCGAGGCCCTGTTCAAGAGCGGCGAGTTGGACAAGGCCCTGGCCAGCTACGAGAAATCGATGAAAATCAACCCCGAAAGTGAATCCGGCCCAAAGGCCATTGCTGATATCAAGGCTGCCCAAGCCGAATAGAGTTTGACTGGTAACACTCCTCCAGTCTCCCCCGGTATCCCGCCGGATGGCAGGTGGGATACCGGTTTTTTCATATTCTATGCCGGCGACCAAGTTGACTTCAATCGCGCAGCAGGTATCCTTGGAATTTTCCGGCATTGCCGCAGGTCTGAACATACACACCCAGGGTTCGATGAAACTGCTACGCCTGCTCATCTTTCTGCTGTTGCTCTCCGGCTGGCCGCTTCCCGGTATTGATGCTTCGGCCCAGACAACCCCCGAGAAAAAGACCTACACCATCCAGCGGGCCTCCTCGGCCATCGAGGTGGACGGACGCCTTGACGAACCGGCCTGGGATACGGCTCTCACCGTTGAGCTGAACTACGAGACATTCCCCGGCGACAACATCCCGGCACGGGTGCGCACCGAATGCCTGCTGGCCTACGATGAAAACAATCTCTACGCTGCTTTCCGGGTCCATGACCCCGAACCGGCGAAAATCCGGGCCCACTACGCGGACCGTGATGCTCCGTATAACGACGACATGGTCGGGTTGATGCTGGACACCTTCAACGACGAGCGAAGGGCTTACGAGTTCTTCGTCACTCCGCTGGGCGTTCAGATGGACCTGGTGGAGGACGACGTCAGCGGCACCGAAGATACCTCCTGGGACGCCATCTGGACTTCAGCCGGCCGGCTGACCCCCGAGGGCTATGTCACCGAAATGGCGATCCCCTTCAATCAGCTGCGCTTCCCGCATGGCGAGGGTGTGCAGACATGGGGGATCGACATCCTCCGTGCCTACCCCCGGGACCAGCGCTACCTCTTCCGTCTCCAGCCCCGGCGGATGGATATCTCCTGCCATTACTGCCAGGTATCCAAGCTCACCGGCATCGAAGGGCTGGAACCGGGACGCAACATTTCCCTCTACCCCACGCTCACCGGTGTGCATACGGAGCGCCGCGAGAATTTCCCCGAGGGTGAATTCAGCACAGATAAATCAGAACTGGAACCCGGCCTCACCGCCCGTTGGGGCGCCACCCCAAACTTCACCCTGACCGGGACGCTGAACCCCGACTTCTCCCAGGTGGAAGCGGATGTGGCCCAGTTGGGGATCAACCGCCAGTTCGCTCTCTTCTTCCCCGAGAAGCGTCCCTTCTTCCTCGAAGATGCCGACTACTTCCAGACCCCGATCAGCGCGGTCTACACCCGGACAGTGGCCGACCCGTTGTGGGGGGCCAGGGTCACCGGGAAACAGGGCGCCAACGCCTGGGGATTTTTCACCGCCCAGGACGAAGTGACCAACCTGATCTTCCCGGGAAGCGAGGGGTCGTCCTTTACTTCCCTGGACCAGTCGCACCTGGCCGGGGTTTTTCGTTACCGCCGGGATGTGGGGCAACATTCGAACATCGGACTGCTGGCCACAACACGCCAGGGGGCCGATGGATACGAGAACACGGTCTATGGAGCCGACGGCCAGATCAGGATCAGTGACGCCGACTCGATCCAGCTGCAGCTGCTGGGATCGACCACGGCCTACCCGAACCAGGTGGCCGCGGACTACCGACAGCCGGAAGACCGGTTCAACGGCCTGGCCGGCTTTGCCAAC
>JAQAZP010000199.1:0-23073 GCA_032127265.1 Acidobacteriota bacterium | reverse complement strand
TTGCGCTGGCCTTGATCAAGCGGGCTCGCCGCCGATCAGCCCTGAGCGACTCCCTTGGTGCGGCGTACGCGTCCTACTGCGCTCGAACAAAGCGGTTCATTCCAGGATTGTTGTGACCGTCGCGGAAATATGTGCGATGGGGAGGGCTCCCAAAGCCTGTACCGATCATCTCATCTGATTGAATATACAAGTCTTTAGCCCGTGTCGAGCTTGTCGTTGACGCCATTCACTATTCTCGTTAGGATGGCGGATAGCCGTGGCCCCTGGGTAGCTCTCCTCTCGCACCAGCCAAAAAGATGTCGTTTTTCGGGAGCAGCGTCTCTCACACTTCAGCACAGGGCTGAGAATGCGAATCAGGCCGGCATAATTGAAGTCAGGTGTATATGAAATGATAGAGTGCCGTTACAGGTTTTCAATCTACTTCGATGAAATAAAGGCCGTATCCGGCACCCTCCTGGGGGTGTCTTTACTGTTGTTCTTGCACTATTTATCCGGTTCTTTAGCAATAAATGCGAACCCCCTCACTGTATTGTTGGCCGTGTTTGTTCTGGTTGGCTTAACCCCTCAAGCACTGTCAGCATTCCGCAAACGCAATGCGCCACGAGTAGTTGAGCTCTATGAGGACCAGATAGCGTTTCGGAGAAACGATGATTCTCTCGCGATGCGTTACAAGGATGCTGAAGCAGTAAAGAGCAAGAAAGGCGTGATTTCCGTTTATCATGGTTCCGACGTTCTCAGGATATATCCATCAATAAGGAACTATGAATTGATCCTGAAGAGATTAAGCGTCCCAGATGAGCCAAAAAACAGTTCGAGCGAATGGTGGGACAAGGAGCTGTTCCCGTGGAAGGGGGATAACACCAAATAGCCCATTCACGTGTCGTCCAGGCTTTACGGGCCTTGCCCTCGGTCATGCATACAGCGGCGTTCATCAATTCCCCGCTTGATACCGTCCTTGTCCCGCCTCCCGTGGAGGAGTGAGGAAGGAGAGCTGCCATGAGCAAGCTGGCCCTGGTGGTGGGTATCCTCTGTATCGTGGTGACGGTGATCGTATTCGTGCTTGCCGATGGCCCTCGAAGGTGGTACAGCGGGATCTTCTTTGCCGTTATGGGGACGGTGCTGCTGGTGAACGCTGTACGCCGGCGGCGCAACACTGACAAGTAGCACCGGGCATCCGTGCGATACATGGCGGCCGATCGGGTCAAAGGTTTGCTGCCGGCAAATTCAACACGGGAACATGAGATGAAGACGTTTATCGCCCTTTTCAGAGGTATCAATGTCGGCGGACACAACATCCTGCCGATGAAAGAGCTTGTCTCGCTGCTGGAGGGGATGGGGCTTCGTAACGTCCAGGCCTATATACAGAGCGGCAACGCTGTCTTTCAAAGCAAGACAAGCGATGAGCAAAAGCTATCCCACGCCATCAAAACCGCCATCGGGAAAAGCCGCGGTTTTACGCCGGAAGTTCTGATCCTCTCGATGCGGGAGCTTCAAGAGGCCATTACATCAAATCCTTTTCCGGAGTCCGAGAGCGAGCCAAAGACGATGCACCTCTTTTTCCTGGCCTCGGCCCCCGCCGACCCGGATCTCGAGCGCCTCGAAGCTGTCAAAAATCCGAGCGAGCGGTTCCGGCTTATCAACACCGTACTCTATCTGCATGCACCCGACGGCATCGGACGCTCCAGGATCGCGGCGAATGCCGAAAAAGCGCTGGGTGTGACGCTGACCGCTCGAAACTGGCGTTCGGTAGTCAAAATCATGTCGATGGCGGCGGAGTTGGCCGGGTGACGCGGCCAATCCTGAATTCGCCGCGCCGTCCCCGAACATTGGAACCACCCTCGCCGCCCCGCCCAAGGCATCCCGGCCGAACCGATCCGGCGATGCTCCGTTAGTAATAGAGGACTCTATATATTAAGGAGCAGCGCCATGAAACGGTTATCCCTGATCCTGACCATTATTCTCGTCACCCCTTACAGCGCCGCATCCGCGGCGGAGATCATCCCCTTCGATGAAGCGCACTGGGACCTCAGCGGCGCCCAGGTGGTGGAGCACCTCGGCCGTACCGCCCTGGCCGGCAGCGCAGTTCTGAAGGGCGTGGAGTTCCTCGACGGGGTGGTGGAGTTCGAGATGGCGCTGGACGGCACCCGGGACTACCCCGGCCTCTCCTTCCGCCGCCAGAGCCCGGGGGACTACGAGCACTTCTACATCCGCCCGCACAACAGCACCAAGCCCGAGGCGCTGCAGTATGCCCCGGTGTGGGGCGGTGTCAGCTGCTGGCAGCTCTACCACGAGGGCTACATCGCCGCGGCCGAGATCCCTGCCGGGCGATGGGTCCCGGTGCGCCTGGAGATCAAGGGCACACAGATGCGGGTCTTCTTCGACAACATGGAACAACCGGCCCTGGTGGTGACCCACCTGCAGCGCGACCCGGCGGCCGGCGGTCTGGCGCTCAACGGTTCCCCGCAGGGTCCGGCCACCCGCTTTTCGAATTTTCGTGTCGACCCCGATGCCGAGTTGCACTTCGACCCCGCACCGGAAACCGTGCCGCCCATGGGCCTGGTCACCCGCTGGGAACTGTCGCAGAAGTTCCTGGCCAGCCAGCTGGACCGGGAGAACTACCCCGATGACGAGTTGCTGGCCAGGATCCAGTGGACCGAGGTCACTGCCGAGCCCAACGGGCTGGTGAACATCTCACGGCACGTGCCCCGCAGCCCCAACGGCGAGATCGACACGGTTTTTGCCCGCACCACCATCACCGCCGAGGAGGACGGCCTGCGGCAGCTGGCCTTCGGCTACTCGGACGCGGTGAACCTCTTCCTCAACGGCGAGAACCTCTTTACCGGCAGCGCGGCCTACCGCCAGCGCAACCCCTCGTACCAGGGGATCATCGGCCTCCACGACGCGGTCTACCTGCCGCTGAAAAAAGGCGACAACGAGCTGATGATGATGGTGGTGGAGACTTTCGGCGGCTGGGGCCTGATGGCCCAGGACTCGGACGTGGTCTTCGAGGGTGAAGGGCTGACCGAGCAGTGGGAACTGTCCCGCCACTTCAAGACGCCGGAGTCCGTGGTTTACGACGCCGGGCATGACGTGCTCTACGTCTCCAACTTCTTCAGCGGGGGCAACGAGTTCATCTCCCGGGTCAGCACGGCGGGTGAGATCCTCGACCTGCAGTGGGTTTCGGGCCTCAGAATGCCCACAGGGATGACGGTTAGGGGCGACTCGCTCTTCGTGGTGGACCGCACCGGGCTGGTGGAGATCAGCATCGACACCGCCCAGGTGGTGAACCGCTTCCCGGTGCCCGGCGGCCAGTTCCTCAATGACGTGGCCTTTGATGGTCAGGGGCGGGCCTACGTCTCGGACAGCCGGGGCAGCACCATCCACCGGATGACCGATGGCACGTTCGAAGCCTGGCTGGCCGGCGGTGAGATCAGCGACCCCAACGGCCTCTGCTTTGACGGGCAGCGGTTGATCGTCGGCAACTCCGGTGACGGCAGTCTCAAGGCGGTGAACCTGGAGGACAAGTCGGTGACCACCCTGGCCTCGCTGGGCCACGGCTCGATCATGGACGGCATCGCCTGTGACGGGGCCGGCGGCTACGTCGCCTCCGACTTCAACGGCCGGGTCTTCCGGGTTTCCGCCGGCGGTGAAACCACAGAGATCCTCAACCGCACCGCGCCGGGCCAGTTTTGCGCCGATTTCGCCTGGCTGCCGGAAAAGGGGCTGCTGGTCATCCCATCGCTCTACGACAACCGGGTGACGGCGTACCGGGTGAAGTGACCCCGGTTCGACCTGAAGAAAACATCTTGTAACTTCAGCGGAAAATTGCCATCCTACCTATGTGACTTTCCTCACCCCAAGATGTCTCAGTGGGTAGGGAAAGTAGGAAAAGTAGGGACAGGTACTACTTTTCCCCTCCCTCGACGACATCGGCGGCTTCCTGGGTTAGGGCGGCTCGTCCGACGGCGCCGGGATCCTCAAGCACGTGCTGGGTCAGCGGCAGGGCAATGTCGAGGCCGGCATCGGCAAGATGAGCGGTCTGGACAGCGGCTCGGTGGGGCAGATTCTTGCCATGGTGGCCCCGCTGGTGATGGGCGCCCTGGGCAAACAGCAGCAGCAGGGCCTCGACATTTCCGGCCTCTCCGGCCTGCTGGGTCAGGAGAACGAGGCGGTGAGCCGCAAGGCTCCCGAGGCCCTGGGTCTGCTGGGCAATCTGCTGGACACCGACGGTGACGGTCAGATCGCGGACGACGTGATGGAAATCGGCGGCAAGCTGCTGGGCGGCCGGTTCGGCAACAAGTAACGGCCGTCTTCGGCCGACCAACTACCTGGCTCACAGGAGTGGGCCGTGGAGGAGACGATCATGGGACTGTTTGATTTCGTAAAGGATGCGGGCGAGAAACTGCTTGGCGGCGGCGAGAGCGCGACGTCCGAGATGGCCGCTGCTGAAAACGCGGCGCGGAAGCAGGAAAAGGCAATCGCCGACTTCGTCCGCAGCCTGAGGCTCAACGTGGAAGACCTGCGGATCCAGATGAACGGCAACGTAGCCGTGATCGGCGGCACGGTGGCCAGCCAGGAGATGCGGGAGAAGGTGATCCTCGCCGTAGGGAATATCGGCGGCATCGCCCAGGTGGACGACCGGCTGAAGGTGGCCGCCCCGGCACCCGAAGCGGCCCCGGAGCCGGAAGCGGTCTTCTACACCGTGCAGAGCGGGGACAGCCTCTCCAAAATCGCCAAGGCCCAGTATGGCAACGCGATGAAATACATGGTGATCTTCGAGGCCAACAAGCCGGCCCTCACCGACCCGGACAAGATCTATCCCGGCCAGGTGCTGCGTATTCCCCCGCTGGCGAAATAACGGCTTAGCCACACGTGCAATGCAGAAAACGGGGACTGCCACGCCCAGGTGACTGTCCCCTGTTTTCTGTACACTCCAACCCGCCTTGACGCTATCCTCGCCAAACCCTATGTTTATCAACAGGAAACTGTCCGGTATCTTTTACCCGCACCCACACTCACTCATCGAAGTGCCATCCATGAACTGGTATTTATCTCTTCTTCGCCTCGTGGGACTCTGCCTGCTCGCCGCGCCAGCGCTCTCGCCGGCGGCGTTTGCCGACACCACTACCTGCTTCCCGGATAATGCCGCAGGTCACACCGGATCGGTCTACGGGCCCACCCCCCAGGACAGCGAGATCGTCGCCTGGCATACGCCGGGAGGGTCCCTCGACTACTATTTCCACGAGGTAGGATACGCCAGATTCAATACGTCGTCGATACCCGAGGACGTGATGATCCTCGGTGTCTCTGTACATTTCTATGTCAATACCACGTCGGGCAATGCGAGCAGCAAGGTCACACCGCTGGAGCTGGACCCGCTGGTCACCGACGATTACTGGATCCGCTGGGACATCAGCGCCGACTCCGGGCCCCGGTATCCGTATTCCAGATTCACAAGTTCTTCGCCAGGCTGGCGATCGGTGGATCTGGGCCCCGAGGGGATCGCGAATTTTCGCGGCACCTTCGATGAGAACTGGTTCGGCGTGGGATTCCACAACCTCATCAGCGGCGTCCGAATCGACGGCTGGGCCGAGGCGAACACACCCTACATCGTGGTGGAGCACCGCCCGGGGCCACTGACCTACCATGTGGACGACGACAGTCCCAATGATCCCGGGCCTGGAGACCCGGCAGTGAGCGATCCTCTGGAAGACGGTTCGGCGGCCCACCCCTTCGACTGCATCCAGGAAGCCGTCGATGCCGCTTACTGGGAAGGAGCCTACCTGACCGAAGCCGTGATGGTGGCTGACGGCACCTACACCGGTGAGGGAAACAGGGACATCACTTTTGACGGCAAGGGTGTCCACGTCCGGTCGGCCAACGGGCCGGACAACTGCACCATCGACTGCCAGGGCAGCATCACCGACCCCCACCGCGGCTTCTACTTCGCGAAAGAAGGGCCGTTTACCGTTGTCGAAGGATTCACCATCACCGGGGGATATGCGGAGCGGGGGGGCGCCATCTATTGCAGCGCCTGGGTGGGCGCTGACTATTATGCACCCGTCATCAGGGGAAACGTGATTACCGGCAACTCGGCCGAATCGGCATCCTCTGCTTACGGGGGCGGCATCTACAGCGTTGAACACAGTTCCCCGAGCATCACGGGGAACGTGGTCACCTATAATACGGTCACGGCATCGAATTTCGCTGTCGGCGGCGGCATCTACAGCCTCTCGGGATCGGTCACCGGTAACCTGATCACGGAAAATAGAGCCCTCTCCCTGTATGCGGCCGGTGGCGGAGTGTATTCCAGCGGAAACGTCTCGGATAATATCGTCTCGGACAACCTCTCCACCTACGAGGGCGGCGGGATCAAAACATCCGGCGAGGACATTCTGCTGTCAAACAACATCGTATTCGGAAACACTGCCCAGCGCGGCGGCGGGATACATAGTTCTCCCCGCTGCACCATCTCCAACTGCACGGTGACCGGAAACACGGCCACTCTGGCCGGGGGCGGCCTGTTCCTCGAGGAGTTTTCCACGATCACCGACTCTATCGTCGAGGGCAACGAATCGGCCAACGGAAATGAAATCTATTTCGACTGGCAGGCCCACCTGGTGGATTTCAGCGACGTCAACCGCGCGGCCAATGACATCTATGAAGCCTCGGGCGCCGTGGTCACCTGGGGTCCGGGCGTCATCGACACTGACCCGGGGCATGTCACCGGTTCGAACGGTGATTACTACCTGAGCCAGTTGATGGCGGGACAACCAGTGAACAGCGCCTGCATCGACGCCGGCAGCGCGGCGGCCGATACAATCCAGATCCCGGTGGCCTGGAACCTGACCGACGGCACCACCGCCTGGACCCTGGCTTCGGAACGAACCACGGCGACAAACTTCGTTATGGATGCCGGAACCGTGGATATGGGATTCCACTACCCGGTGCAACAGACGGTGATCAGCCGGCTGGACTCAACCTCGACTACAGGTATCCTTCCCTTCAGCACCCAGTTCAGCGTCACGCTCGAGAACACCTATACTGGCCAGACACGGCAGGTGGCCGCCCGTCTCGACGTCGATCTGGCCAGCGGTGCCAGCTTCCCCAACTGGCGATCGGGCTGGGCAAACATTGACGCCGGCTCAAGCTATACCACTACCTGGGGGCAGTCGATTCCGGCGCTGCCGACACTGGTGGGGATGAACGTGTTTACCCTGCACGCCTGGGATGTCACACCGGCGCCTTACAACCAGCCGCCCTACCCGGCGGCCGGCGACTCGGACAGCGACATGGTGGTGGTGACAGGTGTATATCCGTGAACGTGAACGCGCCTACTTGTTCTTGAGCGGCGAGAGGAACTCCGCCACCGCATGCCAGTAACCCTTGCTGTCGTCAAACTGCTTCCAGAGGGCGCGGGAGCCGTGGTTGCCGTCGGTTTCGGGAAGGTAGAAGGATTTCTTCCCCTCCGGGATGGCGGCGTAGATGGGGGACCAGTTAGGCTTTTCCTTCCTGGCCGAGGTGATGAAGACCGGCACGGTGATCTTCGCCGCGGCGCTCTGCACCCAGTTGTCCGGCTTGCCCTCTTTGCCGAAGTATTCCCCCGGGGCAAAGGCGAGAACCGCGTCCACCAACCCCGGTTTTTCTCCTGCGATACAGAGCGCCAGCGAAGCCGAGTAGGAACTGCCCCAGGCGATGACCCTGGCCTTGGGGTAATCAGTTCGCACCCTGGCCAGGGCGGCCTCCAGGTCGGGGAGCGCATCGAGGTAGGTGGTGCCCAGGCTCCTCTCCCTGGCCCGCTGCGCCGACTCATTCACCACGCCATTGACTTCCTCTCCGGAGCGTGCGTCGACAGCCAGGCAGTTGAAGCCAAGTTCATTCAACCGCGGGGCGATTTCCCGATATTCCCCCCGGCTCCAGCCGGCCTGGTGGAAGAGCACGATGAACGGGGTCGACGAATCCTCGTGTGGGGCATAGAGATCGGCGGTGATGGTCAGGCCGTCGGTGGAAGGGAAGGTGACGGTAGCGGGGCCGGCGAAGGCCGGGACCGCGGCAGCCGTGACCAACAGAAGAACCGGAATCAGCGCATGACTCATCCACCTGTTCATTGTCATCTCCTTCATTTGCGGGTTGTCAGAAAATCGGGGACAGTCCCCAAGGCGTGACGGTCTCCGATTTACATCGAGTCGTGCTCGGTGCGCTGGATGATCTCGTCCTGCAGGGCCTTGCTCAGGTCGCAGAAGTAGTCGCTGTACCCGGCCACGCGGACGATCAGGTCACGGTGCGCCCCGGGGTCGGCCTGGGCCTGGCGCAGGGTCTCGGCACTGACCACATTGAACTGCAGGTGGTGGCCGTCGAGCTTGAAGTAGGTGCGCACCAGGGCGGCCAGGCTGTCGATGCCCTCCTCGCCCTCCAGCAGCTGCGGGGTGAACTTCTGGTTGAGCAGGGTGCCGCCGGTGCGCAGGTGGTCCATCTTGGCCGCCGAGCGGAGCACCGCCGTGGGGCCCTTGCGGTCCGACCCCTGCACCGGGGAGATGCCCTCGGAGAGCGGGGTGCCGGCGTGCCGCCCCTCGGGAGTGGCGCCGGTGACCTGGCCAAAGTAGATGTGGCAGGTGGTGGGCAGGAGGTTGATGCGATACTCCCCGCCGCGGGTGTTGGGCCGCCCGTCGATGGCCTGGTGGTAGAGCTCGAAGACCCGGCGCATGATGTCGTCGGCCCGGTCGTCGTCGTTGCCGTAGCGCGGCGACTTGTTGCGCAGCCTGAGCCGCAGCGGCTCGCAGCCTTCGAAGTCGCCGGCCAGAGCCGCCAGCAACTCTCTCATCGATACCGTCTTCTCGTTGAACACGTGGTGGGCCATGGCGCTGAGGCTGTCGGTGATCGTCCCCAGGCCCACCCCCTGGATGTAGCTGGTGTTGTAGCGGGCGCCGCCGTCGTTGTAGTCCATCCCCTTGTCGATGCAGTCGTCGATGAGCAGCGAGAGGAAGGGGGCCGGCATCTCCTCGGCGTAGAGCCGCTCGATGATGTTGTTCCCCGCGACCTTGATATCCACGAAATGCCGCAGCTGGCGCTGGAAGGCGTCCAGCAGCTCCTCCAAGGTCTTGAACTCCGCCGGGTCACCGGTGGCGATGCCGATGGCCCGGCCGGTCAGCGGGTCCCGCCCGTTGTTCAGGGTGATCTCCAGCACCTTGGGCAGGTTGAAATAGCCGGTGAGGATGCAGGCTTCCTTGCCGAATGCCCCGGCCTCCACGCAGCCGCTGGTGCCGCCGCAGCGGGCGTCCTGCACCGTCTTACCCTGCCCCACCAGCTCGGCCACCACCGCGTCGGCGTTGAACATCGAGGGCTGGCCCCAGCCCTTGCGCACGATGGCGCAGGCGCGGCGGAGGAACGGCTCGGAGTTCTTGCGTGAGAGCTGGATGTTCGAACTGGGCTGGAGCAGCCGCATCTCGTCGATCACGTCCAGCAGCAGGAAGGAGACCTCGTTGACGCCGTCCGAGCCGTCGGGGCGCAGGCCGCCGACGTTGATGTTGGCGAAATCGGTGTAGGTGCCGCTCTCCGCCGCGGTGACCCCCACCTTGGGCGGCGCCGGCTGGTTGTTGAACTTGATCCAGAAGCACTGCAGCAGCTCGCGGGCCGACTCCCCGGTGAGTGAGCCGTCGCGCAGCCCGTCACGGTAGAAGGGCAGCAGGTGCTGGTCCAGGCGGCCGGGGTTGAAGGCGTCCCAGGGATTCAGTTCGCTGATCACGCCGAGGTGGATGAACCAGTAGGCCTGCAGCGCTTCCTGGAAGTCGGCCGGGGCGTGGGCCGGCACCCGTTCGCAGACCCGGCCGATGCGCTGCAGCTCGGCCTTGCGCAGCGGGTCCGTTTCGGTGGCGGCCAGCTCCAGGGCTTTCTCGGCGTGGCGCCGGGCGTAGAGGATGATCGCCTCGGCGCAGATCCGCATGGCGCTGAGCTGCTGGCGGCGGGCCAGGGCCCGGGGGTCGGTGAGAAAGTCCAGCTCACGGCAGCGCCTGTCGATGCGGGCGGTGAAGCCGAGCAGCCCTTCACGGTAGATCTTGTCGTCGGCCACGGTGTGCCCCGGGGCGCGCTGCTCCATGAACTCGGTGAAGATGCCGCACTGGTAGGCGTCGAGCCAGGGTTTGGACATCTCGCCCAGGATCCATTCGCGGAGCGTTCGGCCCTGCCAGAAGGGGATCACCTCCTCGGCGTAGATCCGCCGCGTCTCCTCGTCCACGATGTAGGAGGTCTTCTCGCGGCTGTGCAGCGTCTCCAGGTCCTCGAGGGTGTGGCAGCAGACTTCGGGGTAGGTGGGGGTGGCCTTGGGCGCCGGGCCCCGCTCGCCGACGAGCAGCTCGCCCTCGCCGAACCAGATCTCCTTCTGCTCGAGCAGGTGCTTGAAGGCCAGGGCCCGGTGCATGGGGGCCGAGCACAGATCGGCGTGCCGGAAGTACCAGGTCACCAGCCGGGCCCGTTCCGCCGAAATGCTCGGCCTGGCGTCGAGGCTGGCCTGTCTCAGTCGCGCTACCCGCTCGTTCATCTCCACGGCGCTCCGATAACGGCGTCGAGGCCGAATGTCCCAAGGGTTCCGGCAATCTCCTCCAGCCGTTCCATGGCCGGGGTGCCGATCGGCCGGCGCTCCCCGTCCATTCCCAGCAGACTGTATTTTGCCTCACCCGTGCGGTGATAGGGAAGCAGCTGGACCTTGGGCATCCGGTGCAGACCGGCGATGAAAGCCCCCCAGCGGGCCACGTTGTCCTCGTCGTCGGTGATCCCGGGGACCACCGGCAGCCGGACCAGCAGTTCGGCGCCCTTCCGGGAGAGCCGCTGGAGGTTGTCGAGGATCAACCGGTTGGCCGCTCCCACCTCCTCGCGGTGCCGCCCATCCTCCATCACCTTCAGGTCGTAGAGGAAGAGGTCGGTGAGCGGCAGGATCCGTTCGAAAACGGCCCAGTCGGCCGAACCGCAGGTGTCCACGGCGGTGTGCAAGCCGGCCAGCTTCGACGCGGCGAGGAGCGCGGCGAGAAACCCGGGCTGCAGCAGCGGCTCGCCGCCGGAGAAAGTCACCCCGCCGCCCGACTCCTCGTAGAACGGGGCGTCCCGGATCACTTCGCGCAGCACCTCACCGGCGGTCATCTCCGTGCCGAAAGCCACCCAGGCATCGGCGCCGCAGGCCTCGACACAGGCCATGCACTGCTCGCAGCGGCCTGCGACCTTGACCAGCCGGCCCGAGGAGAGCGTGATGGCCTCCCGGGGGCAGGCCTCGGCGCACTCGCCGCAGAGGATACAGCGCTCCCGGCGGTGGGCCAGCTGCGGGGCGGCGTCACGGCTCTCCGGGTTGTGGCACCAGGAGCAGGCCAGCGGGCAGCCCTTGAGAAAGACGGTGGTGCGCAAGCCCGGGCCGTCCTTTGTCGAGAAGCGCTGGATGTTGAAAACCGTTCCGGACGGCTCGGCCGCTCTGCCGGATGCTTTCATGGACAATACTCCACGGCGGGGACCGCAATCACGCGTTCACCGGTAAACCAGTCTAATCAAAGGGCCTGAAATGCTCAAGCAAGGGCAATCCGGAAATGATCCTCGCCGCGTGGTATCATTTATCCAATCATAATAATAATTTCTTTCAACCATCCCTAAACGAGCAGTTCAAAAACCTCAGATGTGGATCGAGGTCAAGGCGAAGGCCGACGAGAGAGCGGAGCAGACTCTGTTCGTCTGTGAGCATCTCGAGGAAGCCGTGAACGTAGCTATCGGGCCTCAGTTGAGGTTTTGGGCCGCTTCAAATGGAGGTCGCCATCATGAACAGGAGTACCCGGTCGCGTATTGTCCGGCTGCTGGTCCTTCCGGCGGTTCTGCTGCTCATCTCGCCGATGGTTTCTGCAAAGGGTGAGAAAACGGGGGTGTTGGAGGGAGTGGTGACGGATGACAGGGATGTCCCCATCCCGGGAGTGACGGTGACGGTCAGCGGCCCGGCGCTGGACGGAACGAGGAGCACCGTCACCGACGGGGATGGCCGTTATCGTATCGAGAACCTGCCGGCAGCCGACAGTTACGAGATCTATTTCGCCCTGGGCGGCGACAATACCACGCCGTCGACGCGGGCGGAGTATTCCGCCGGATTCACCACGGCGCTCAGTACCGGGGTATCGGTCAAACGCGGGGCGGCCGCCGCGGTGGATGCGCGGCTGCTACCTCTCTCCTGCGACCACCAGATCGAAGATCGGTTCGGATATCCCCCGCTGATCCCCGGCGGGTCGTCGATGATCACCGAGGTCTTCACCTGGAGGTTCCTCGACACCCTGCCCAACGGCCGCAGCTGGCTCGACGCCGTCTCGATGATGCCCGGGGTGGCCGGGCTGGAGGAGCCGTATCACCGCGGCAGTTCCTTCCTCTTTATGGACGGGGCGGACATTACCTCGTTCCACGTGCACGGCGCGGATATCCCCGACAACATCTACCTGGTGGACGGCGTAGAAACTACCAACGCGGCCACCGGCAGGACCGGCATGGCCCTGCCCTGGGAGGCCATCGAGGAGGTGGAGGTGCACACCGGCGGCCTGCCGGCCGAGTACGGCCGGGCCACCGGCGGCGTGGTCAACGTGGTGACCCGCCAGGGCGGCAACCAGTTCCACGGCTCGCTGCCGGTCTATTACACCGATGACGGGCTCCAGCAGGGCCAGGACGAAGGCCGCGGTTTCATCAATCCGAATGAGTACCATGAATGGGAGTGGGGCGGGTCGCTGGGCGGCCCGGTGGTCCGCGACCACCTCTGGTTCTTCGCTGCCTACAACCGGTTCACCCGCACCATGGAGTACCTCAACTACGATTACGAGCCGGTGGAGCGGGACGACATCTACCAGGAGGGGCTGGCCAACCTGGTCTGGCAGCTGAACCCGGACAACAAGCTGAAAATCCAGTACGCCCACTCACCCACCGAGTGGCCCTACGACGATTCACCGTCCATCGACGTGCCGGCGGTGCAGAGAACCGGCGACGAGCTCTTCGACCTGGAGTGGACCGGCATTCTCAATCCCGACCTCTTCATCGAAGCCCGGGTGGCCCATCACGAGGCGTACACCGAAATAGCCTCGAGATACTCCGACGATTACGAGCCGCGGTTCATCGACGAGATGGACGGCATGGGCCGCGTGGTCTCCGGGAACGTGGCGTCGATCCGCAGGACCAACGCTCCACGAACCCAGTACCAGGCCTCGCTCAACTGGTACCGCGGCGACTGGGCCGGTGATCACAAGTTCAAGTTCGGCGCCGAGTACCAGGACCTGGAGTACGGCGAGGAGCAGATCATCCCCGACACCTACACCCTGAATCGGCCCTATGACCAGCCCGATGTGTGGCTGGTGCGCAACGAAGTCGACTGGGTCGACAGCGGGTCGATCCTCACCCTCTTTGCCCAGGACGACTGGACCTGGCGCGATGACTGGGCTTTCAACATCGGGCTGCGCTGGGAACAGCAGGAGCAGGTGAACGACGTTGGGGAACGGGTCTACCAGTTCGACAGCCTGCTCTCGCCGCGCCTCGGCGTCTCCTGGGACGTGCGCGGCGACGGCCGCTCCCGCCTCTTCGCCCACTACGGCCGCTACCACGATGCCATGGGCCTCTACCTGGCCCGTTTCCTCAACCGTCAGGTGGTGGACATCAGGCGCGGCGAAGGGGATTACGAAACCGGTGACTGGACGTTTATCGAACCGACGTACGGGCCGGAGAATTACAACACGGCGGACGAGGGGCTCGAGCCCAACTACAAGGACGAGGTCGTCGTCGGCTACGAGTTCGAATTCCTCGGCGACTTTGCCGCGGCGGCCCGCCTGATCGTCAACCGGCAGAGCAACATGATCGAGGACGTGCTGCTCAACGAGGACGAGATCCGTGAGGGTGCGGAGACCGAATACATCTACCTGATCACCAATGTCGACTCGGCGCGACGGGACTACCGCGGCCTCGAACTGAGTCTGAAGAAGCAGCTCTCCCACAACTACCAGTTCCTCGCCGTCTGCACGCTGTCCGAGTCGAGAGGCTCAGTTGCCTACAACGACTATGCCGCCGAAGGGTTGAGCGTCTACGCCGATTTCGAGGAGATGAAGCACAACCGCTACGGCAAACTGCCCTGGGACGACCAGCAGTATCTCAAGCTCAACGGCTCGTACCACCTGCCCCTGGGCTTCATCGTCGGGGCCAGCCTCAACTGGCGCAGCGGCCGGCCGTACAGCCGGATCGATCCGCGCCTGCCGGAGACGGCGGGATACATCGCCGGCTATACGGGGCAGTATTACCTCGATCCGCGAGGTTCAAACCGCCTGGGCAGCGCCTGGTGGCTCGACCTGCGGCTGCGCAAGGACTTCGCCATCGGCCCGACCACGCTTTCCCTGACCGCCGATGCCTTCAACCTGACCAACAACCAGCACGTGATTGGCCGTTCCGAGCTCTATACCTACTATTACGAGGAGCCCACCGCCTGGATGAGGGCGGGGTATTTCGTGCTGGGAGGGAAGCTTGCTTTCTAATGGAGGCCACGAGATTGTAATTCTTTGGGTGGAATGGTAAGTTTTCACCAAACGTCAATTATTTTTGCCCTTATTCCTGATGTGGAGGTCGAGAATGCTGCGCGGAAACATGATTTCTGTTGTCTGTCTGCTGATATTGATCCCCCTGTCCCTCTGCGCGTCAACTCCGGTTGCCGCCGGAGATAACCCGGGATTCATCGAAGGTGTTGTCAGAATTCTGGGCGGGGATTTTCCGCTGCCCGGAATCGAGGTGACGGTGACCAGTGAATCGCTGGGTCTGGAAAAATCGGTGACCGCTGACGAGAACGGGAACTTTCGCATCGGTGACCTGCCGCCGGCTGATGACTACCGCATTGTGGCCGCCCTGGAAGGATATGAGGGGATGATTTTTCCGGAATTTGCCGTGACGGAGGAGGGTCTGACCGAGATGGTCGTGCCGCTCAAGTCCCCGAATTATGTGAGCCGGAAACGGAACCGCGAGTTGCTCGATGCGGGATCATCGGCCATCACGGAGAAATTACCCTCGGAGTTCCTCGAAGACATCCCCAACGGGCGCAGTTATCTGGACGCCGTCTCGATGGTGGCCGGGGTGGCCGGGCTGGAAGAGCCGTTTCACCGTGAAGATGACAATTTCGGCCATAACGACGGTGAGTACACCTTCTTCCACGTCCACGGCGCGGACAGCACCGACAACGTCTACCTGCTCGATGGTCTGGAAACCACCGACGTGGCCACTGGCCGCAGCGGCATGGCCATCCCCTGGGAGGCCATCGAGTCGGTGGAGGTCCTCACCGGCGGAATGCCGGCCGAGTACGGCCGGGCCACCGGCGGGGTGGTGAACGTGGTGACCCGTTCGGGCGGCAATGAGCTCCACGGCTCGCTGCCCGTCTACTACACCGACAAGGGCCTCAAGCGGGACACCGACGAGGATCACGCATACGAGGAGGAGGAGTTCGACGAGCTGGAGTGGGGGGCCTCGCTCGGCGGGCGGGTAGTCCGCGACCGCCTCTGGTTCTTCGCCACCTACAACCGGTTCACCCGCACCATCGAGGGCATCAATTACGATGACGAGGTCATCGAACGGGAGGAGGAGTTCGACGAGGGGCTGGCCAACCTGACCTGGCAGGTCAACCCCGACAACAAGCTGCGGGCCCAGTATGCCGCAACCTCCGCCGTCTGGGACAGCCGGGATGCGATGAGCGAGTCCCTCCAGCCTTCGGCGTACGGCCAGCAGGAGAACGGTGGAACGTTGTGGCAGTTGCAGTGGACCAGCATCTTCAGCCCCAATCTCTTTCTCGAGGCCCGGTTGGGCCAGCACGAGGCCGCCCACACCATCGGCCCGGCCAATGCCGGATTCTACGACCCCCGGTTCGTCGACCAGCAGAACGGGATGGGAACAATCATCTACGGAAACGTGTCGTCGATCACCGATGTCCACCGGCCGCGCATGCAGTACAAGGCGGCCCTGAACTATTACGTTGGCGACTGGGCCGGCGAGCACAATTTCAAGTTCGGCGCGGAATACCAGGACCTGGAGTACGAAACCGACCTGATCTATCCCGATACCTACACCATCAACCGGGATTCATATTACGAGCGGCCGGACCAGTGGACTGAAACATCCGACGTCAACTATCTCGATACGGGCAAGATCTTCACTCTCTTCGTCCAGGACAGCTGGACCTGGAGTGACCGCTGGACCTTCAACCTCGGCCTGCGCTGGGAAGAGCAGGAGCAGAAGAACGATGTGGGCGAGCTGGTCTACAGTTTCGATAATCTGCTGTCGCCCCGCCTCGGCGCCGCCTGGGACATATTCGGTGACGGCCGTTCACGGCTGTTCGCCCACTTTGGCCGCTACCACGACGCCGTGGGTCTGGCGCTCGCTTCGCAGCTCAACCGCCAATCCGAGGAGACGTGGCGCTGGGAGGGCAACTACGAGACAGACGAATGGAACCTCGTCAACCACACTCCGGGATACGAGAACCCGGCCACCGTGGACGAGAACCTCAAACCGAACGTCAAGGATGAATATATCCTCGGCTACGAGCTGGTGTTCCTCACCGACTTCGTGGCCGGCGCCCGGTTGATCTACAACACGCAGAACAACATGATCGAGGACGTGCTGGCCAACGAGGACGACATCCGTTACGGCGATGACAACCAGTATCTCTACTACTTCACCAACGTCCAGTCGGCGAGGCGGCAGTACCGGGGCCTCGAGCTGAGCTGTAAAAAGCGGCTATCCAACAACTACCAGTTCCTCGCCGTCTGCACCCTGTCCCAGGCCAAGGGTTCGGTGGTCTACGACGACTTTCCCGAGGGCTACAGCATCTACGCCGACTTCGAGGAGATGAAGTACAACCGCTATGGCTCACTCCCCTGGGACGACAGGCAGTATTTCAAGATCAACGGGTCCTACCACCTCCCGTTGGGCTTCATCATCGGGGCGAGCATCAACTACCGCACCGGCCGGCCCTACAACCGGATCGATCCGTACCTGCCCGAAGAAGCGAGGAATTTTGGATACACGAACCAGTACTACATCGATCCCCGCGGCTCGTACCGCATGGACAGCGTCTGGTGGCTCGACCTGCGTCTGCGCAAGGACTTCGAGATCGGCCCCACCACCCTCTCCCTCACCGCCGACGCCTTCAACCTGACCAACAGCCAGGATGCCATCGGCCGCTCGGAGATCGACACCTATTACTGGGGCCAGGACAACGCCTGGATGGGTGCGGGGTATTTCGTGCTGGGAGGGAAGCTGACGTTCTGATTGAAAGGTGACAGCCGCCTGCTGTTCCTCGAAATGGCACAAGATAAAGCCCGGGGTGTGTTGCCCCGGGCTTTTCAATGTGCGGAGAAGGATTCGCGACGCCGCCGACAGGTTACCTTCGCCTGTTGTTGGCCTGGAGCTTGAAATCCGCTCCGGCGTACTGAATGTTGGCCGCGTCATCGCAGCGCGGTGGCGAGACGGCATGCACGCCGCCGCACGTGGGGCATTGGCCGGCAAAGGTCCGGAGGGTGAACGGCTCTCCGCACCCCTGGCATTTCGTTTCCAGCCCGCCACCGGGCAGGGGCTGGTCCTTCACTCCTCCGCCGTGGGCGTTACAGACAAACTCCACCAATTCCCTGCCTTCCGCAAAGGGGCCGCCCCCACTCCCGCAACCTGATCCGCATTCACCCATCCTGTCGTACTCCCTTTGTGTCACAAAAATCGGGGACAGACACCGATTTCCTTCGGAAATCGAGAGCCAGTCCCCATTTTTGACAGCCGCCTAGTCCGGGAAGCTCTCCCCGCCCTTGATCGTCGCCTTGCGCAGGTTGAACATCGCCGTGGTCACGATATAGATCAGCACCAGCACACCGGCACCAATCATGATCACGTCGGGGATCATGCGGAACTGCCCCAGTGCCTGGACCAGCGGCTGGTTGTAGAACGCGGCGCTCCGCGCCATCCAGAAGCCGTGCTTGATGACCCAGATCACCTGCAGGATGCCCACCGGCAGCAGGGTGATGAGGAACATCGCTCCCAGGCCGATGTTGAGGCCCCAGAAGCTGACCTTGAGCAGGCCCTCGTTCCAGGCCGACTTCTTCATCATGATCCGCAGCACGAAAAGCATCAGCGAGATGGCCAGCATGCCGTAGGTGCCGAAGAGCGCGGTGTGGCCGTGGTTCGCGGTGAGATACGTCGCGTGCTCGAAGTAGTTGACCAGCGGCGTGGTGATCATGAAGCCGAACACCCCGGCGCCGAGGAAGTTCCAGAACGAGGACGCCACCAGGAAGTAGAGCGGCCACTTGAAGGCGAAGTCGTGCCCCGCGTCCTGAACGTGTTTGAACTCGAACCAGCCCCTGACCACCAGCAGCAGCAGCGGGACCGTCTCCAGCGCGGAGAAGGTGCCGCCCAGGGCCAGCCAGAAGGACGGGCCGCCGAACCAGTAATAGTGGTGGCCGGTGCCGATGATCCCGCCGAGGAAGGCCAGGGTGGCGGTGAGGTAGGCCGCTCTGAGGGCGCTCTTCTCGTCCACCAGCCCCACGGTGGTGAGCAGGAAGGCGAAGGCCGCGGCGGCAAAGAACTCGAACATCCCCTCGACCCAGAGGTGCACGACATACCAGCGCCAGTAGTCGGCGATGGAGATGTGGGTGTTCGAGCTGTAGAGCAGCCCGAAGCCGAAGAAGAGCACGATGGCCCCGGCGGAATAGGTGAACAGCTGGGCCACGCCCCACTTGTTGTCACGGAAGATGCTGCTGTAACAACGAATCATGATAAAGAGCCAGAAGGCCAGACCGCCGAAAAGAGCGATCTGCCAGACCCGGCCCAGTTCGAGGTATTCCCAGCCCTGGTGGCCGAACCAGAACCAGCTCTTGCCCTGGAAGAAGCCCTTGATGCCGAGGACCTCGCCGGTGAGACTGCCCACCGTCACCAGCAGTATGGCGCCAAATAGAATATTGACCAGCGCCCGCTGGCCCTTGGGCTCGCGGCGGCCGATGATCGGGCTGACAAAGATCGCCGTGGCGATCCAGACCGCGGCGATCCAGAGGATGGCCAACTGGAGGTGCCAGGTCTTGGCCCACTGGAAGTTGAAGAACTGCACCAGCTTGTCAATACCCCAGAAGGTGTCGGGGTGGACGGTGTAGTGGGCCAGCAGGCCGCCCATCGACGTCTGGAGGAAGAAGAGGATCACCGCCACGAAGAAGTACTTGGCCGTGGCCAGCTGGCTGGGAGTCAGCGGCAGTTCGGCCAGCCGGTCGCCCAGCTCGGCGGCATTGCCGGTACCGTAGAAGAAGCGGTAGCGGTGGACGATGTACATCACATAGCCCAGCAGGCAGAGAAAGGCGAGAATGGATGCAAAAGTCCAGGCCAGGGCCCCGGCCGGCGGCCCGTTGCCCACCGAGGGGTCGTAGGGCCAGTTGTTGGTGAAGGTGGTCTCGCCGCTGGGGCGGGTGGTGCCTGCGGCCCAGGCGGACCAGAAGAAGAAGGTCGCCATCTGGCGGGCCTCGCCGATGTCGGCCACCAGGCCCGGGGCGATCCCCATGCTCATGTCGCCTTCGTTGAGCAGGACGGCATAACGGTCCACCAGGATCTTGAACGCCGTTTTCTGCGCCGGGTTGAGGGTCAGGGTCCCGCTGGACGCATCGTAGGTGTTCTTCTTGATCGCCTCGATCACCACCGCGTCCACCGCGCCCCGTGAGGCGGTGTCCATCGATTCGTAGGAGCGGCCGAAGCGCGCCTGGGCTTCCACCGTGCGCATTTCAACGCCGTATTCGTGGAGTAAGGCCGCCGAAAAATCGATGCCCCGCAGGGCTCCGTGCCCCCAGATACTGCCCATGTCCATCAGGCCGTATTTCTGGAAGCCCTTCTGGCCGGTGAGGATGTCATCCCGCACGGCCAGGGTCTCCCCGCCGGAGACAATTTGATCCGGGTAAGGCGGGACCTTGTCCTTCATGAACCAGCCGCCGGCCAGCAGCACGGCCATGCTCAGCGTGAAGCTGAGCACGACGGCCACTTTCAGTCGTTTCGAGACCATAAATTCCCCCCCCTTTTGCGTTCTCGCGGCCGGCCCGGGTCCGCCCCCGGCGAAATCGGGCTGGTGCGGCCGCGTTGTTACATTAGTTTACGTTTACTTACTTATAGTACATAAGTCCAGCCCGGTTTTCGCCCCGGGGCGGGGGAAACCGGCTCAGGCGCCCAGCGCCTGAACTACCATTTCCTTTACGTGGCGCCCGGTGGAGGCCGCAGAGCCCTTGACCAGGCCCATCCGCATCAACTGGGTGGTCCGGGCAACGGTCCCGATGATCAGGGCCAGGGCCAGTTTGGGTTCTGTGTTTTTGAACTGCTTCGATCGTATCCCCGCCTCGAGTACTGGTAGTACCACGGTGCTGGGCAGGGCTGTCTTGCGGTTGACCATCGCCGGCTCGAAGTGGGCCACGTGCACCACCAGGTCGAACTTCTGCCGGTTCTTCGCGTGGTAGGCGAAGAGCACGTCGATCAGCGCGGACAACTTCTTCTCCGGCGTCGCGGCTTTCTCCACCGCCTCCCCGAGCAACGCGGTGAGCTCGCCGGCGGCCAGTTCGATCAGTTCCTCGGCCAGGGCCTGCTTGCTCTTCCAGTGACGGTAGAGGGCGGCCTCGGTCACACCGGCGGCGCCGGTGATGTCGCGGATGGTGGTATTCTTCACCCCCTGGGCGGCAAAAAGCCCCAGGGCCGCGGCCAGCATTTCATCGCGGTGCGAGACCCGCCCGCGGGGCGGTGTGGCCGGGCGCTGAGCTCCGGAACCGCCCTGATCCGGTTTTCTGGTGCCGAGTTTGCTGATCGCCTGTCGGACCATGAGTACTCCATATCAGTAAACGTTGACTTACAATAATGAACCCTCCCGCCTTTGTCAAGGGTGTTCAGAATGCGGGCGCGGCGGGAGGAGGGGGGGGGACCGGTGGATGGGACCCTGACCGGCATGACGCCTCAGACGGCACGGACGGCCGATACCGGCCCCTGCTCATCCCCCGCGAGCAGCGCCTCGACCTTCTCGCCCAGCGCGGACATGGTGAACGGCTTGCCGATGAAGGCCACCTGTCTCTCGCGGCAGATCCGCTCGATGCCCATGTCGTCCGCAGTATAGCCGGACATCAGCAGGATCCGCATCTCCGGGTAGAGCCGGCCGATGGTAGTGATGATCTCCTCTCCCGCCATGTCAGGCAACATCATGTCCAGCAGCACCATCGCAATCCGCTCACCTTTGTCCAGCAGGACAGACAGCGCCTGGGCTCCGTTCTCGGCCAGCAGCACCCCGTAACCCTGGTATCTGAAAACGTCCCGGCAGGCGCGGCGAACCATCTCGTCGTCGTCCACCACCAGGATGTCGCCGCCGGTCTTCTTCAACTCCCTGAACTCACGCAGTTCGTCAAAGGGGCTGGCACGGTCCTCGGGATGGCCCTCGGCGAACCCGGAGGAAATGGTCTGCAGGATGAACTGGAAAAACCGGTCCATGTCGCCCACCGCCCGGTGCAGCGTGGTCGTGTTGTACCGGAACTCCTCGATGATGTATTCCAGCAGCTTGTTCTTGTAGAGCCAGACGGAGTGGATGACGAAGTGCGCCGGGATGCGGTAGGACCCTACCATCTGTCCGCTCCGGCGCAAGGCGCGCTCGAAACCGTCGTAATCTCCCCTGATCAGCAGGGGTGCAAAACGGTCGAGGTTGATCGCCCCCACCTTGTCGGA
Source organism: Acidobacteriota bacterium (assembly GCA_032127265.1). GTDB lineage: Bacteria > Acidobacteriota > JAQAZP01 > JAQAZP01 > JAQAZP01 > JAQAZP01. The sequence goes on along the minus strand of JAQAZP010000199.1, from coordinate 1,347 downwards.
AATCATCTCCGCGAACCGGCCTCCGTATTCGAGGAAAGCGCCCCGCCAGCTCCAGGAGACCGTTTCCAGGTGCCGGCTGACAGCGGAGACGATGGCGCCGATGTTGGCCAGCTGAGCCTCTGACAGCACAACCTTGGGGCCGCGGGGCCAGGGATCGCTGCGCCGGCGCTCGATTTCATGGATCACGCTGGCCGGTTCAACGAGGTCGGCCCGAACCTCAGGATCCTGGTCCCCCCGGGCGAAATACTGGGCCGGGTCCTCGAGCATCTTCAAATACCCGGGCATGTCCACTTCCTTGCCGGCGATCAGCCGCTTCACCAGGTCCACGGCCAGCACCGCTCCCAGACGGCCCACCATGAAATCGGGTGCGCCGTAATGGATGATGTGGGTTCCCCGGCCGTTCACCTCCCTGGTCCAGCCGGTGTAGTCCGGGCCGTCCGGGTCAACGAGAGAGATCAGTTCCAGGATCACGTGCTCGATCACGTGGGCGAACCCGGTACCCCGGCCCACCTCGCGGTAAAAACCACCCACCTTGCCGGACATGCACTTGTGCGACATCAGGGAGGGAATGATACCGAAGAGCCGGGATCCGAACTGGGGCACGGCAAGGGTGTCCGCGGAATCCCAGTGACGCAGATCGAGTTCCACCTCGTAGACGGAAACCTTGGACCGCAGGATCTCCATGTCGCCCTCGAAGATTATTCATCCGCCCGCCTGAGGCAGCCGGCGGACGTCGTCACCATCGTCGAAAATTGAAAGCAGAAAAAACAGCAACCCCCACAGCACTTCCCATATCGGGCCAAAAGGCAGCTGTCGTGGCGTTCGGCTACCCGGTGAAATTTTCCTCCTGCTTGATCGCGTCAGTGAGCACGTTGAGATATTCCCTGATCACTATTTGCACATCCTCGATGTTGTGGGCCTGCCCTCCCAGGCGTTCGAGGGTTCTGGTGGCCATGGTCTCCGACCAGAGGCCGGGCTTGCTCAACAGATCGCAATAGGCATCCTTGTGGAAATTGACAACAGTCTTCAGATATTCGGGCATCATCGTCGCCATTCAAATCACGTCCTTCCCACGGCATTGATCGCTGTGGGGGCCACTACTACCCCAGGTTCTTCCCGGACACGCTTACAATTCCTTTTTTTCCTTCAATTTAACCAGTCCGCCAGCAAGAGACCGCACAGCGAGACCCGGAGGAGATACCAATCCCCCGGAATCGGGTGCGCGATCTTCACTTGTGGGGTGATGATATAAAGATAGGGTTTCTGATAGTGAACGGCAACCTCTATTTTCGACATATTCCGAAAAGGGGATGATATTCGCGAAAGGGACAGGAATGGTCCAGCAGC
>JAQAZP010000198.1:0-20701 GCA_032127265.1 Acidobacteriota bacterium | reverse complement strand
TCCACCCGGCTGGGGCTGGCCGGCCTGCCCGCCGCCGGGGAGGAGATCATGATCGCCCGGGACCTTATTCTCGCCGAGATGACCGGGGGCCTGCTGCATGTGCCGCACCTCAGCACCCGCGGCGCCCTGGCCCTGGTGCGTGAGGCGAAGAAACGGGGCGTGCTGGTCACCGCCGAGGTCTCTCCGCACCATTTCAGTCTCACCGATGAAGCGGTGATCGGCTTCGATCCGAACACCAAGATGAGTCCGCCGCTGCGGGGCAGGGCCGACGTGGAGGCGATGATGGAAGGATTGGCCGACGGCACCCTGGACTGTATTGCCACCGACCATGCGCCGCACCACCCGGACGAGAAAGCGCTGGAATACGACAATGCCCCCTGCGGCATTATCGGTCTGGAAACCGCGGTGAGCCTTTCCCTGGACCGTCTGGTCCACGGCGGGGTATTGGACCTGCCGGCCATGGTCCGTTGTTTCACCTCCGCCCCGGCGGCGATCTTCCACCTGGCCAAGGGTACTCTCTCCCCCGGGGCCGATGGCGACATCACCATCATCGATCCCCAGCGGCCGGCCGTGGTGGATGCCCGGACGTCCAGGTCGCTGAGCCGCAACACCCCCTTCCAGGGGATGGAACTGCGGGGCGGTCCGGTGATGACCATTGTCGGGGGCGACGTGGTGTGGCAGCTTAACTGACCGCACATCCGCACCGGCTCTTCTGTGAAATACACTTACGGAAAGGAACCACCCGTGGCGAAGATGATCGACGAGCTGATGGCCAAGCTCGACAAGGAATTCAAGGAAGCCGAGCACGAACTGAAAGTCGTACTGCCCAGGGAGATCAGGAAAGCAACCGATATGGGCGACCTCTCGGAGAACGCCGAGTACAAGGCCGCCCTGGAGCGCCAGGAGTTTCTCAAGGCACGGCTCGAGCATTTGCTCAAACGGCTCGGGGAACTCTCCATGCTCAATGTGAACCGCCTGCCCCACGACCGCGTGGCCTTTGGCACCTGGATGAACGTCTTCGACATGGAAAAAGAGGAGGAGATGGAGTTCACCCTGGTGATGCCGGAGGACGCCGACCTGAAGCAGGGGCTGATCTCGCTCAGTTCTCCGCTGGGCCGGGGGTTCATCAGCAAGTCCGAAGGTGACGAGGTGCATATCGAAACCCCTGGCGGTGCCCGCAATTTCGAAATTCTCGAGCTGAAGACCATCCACGACCAGGAAGACTGATCCCGATCCCGGCGGGGGGCCCAGGGTGACCGAGGACAGCAGCACGCGGCTCAATCAGCCCCGCTCCCGCGGGGCGCGGATCTTTTTTCACCTGTTGGCCAGCGTGGCGGTGGCCGGGCTGTACGGCTACTACGTGCAGCGGGATTTCCGAGAGATCCTCGGTGCGCTCGGTTGGCCGCCGGCAGAGGGGTGGCTGGGGAAGCTGGCTGAACCCGGATTGCTCAGCGTGCTGCTCCTGCTGGTCCGCAACAGCCTGCTGACCTTCTTTTTTCTCTCCCGTAAGCTGAGCCGTGAAACGACCAACGAGTTCCTGCCCTGGGCCGCGGCGGTCGGCGGTACCCTGATCGGCTATTACTTCATCAGCTTTCCCACAGCTTCTTCCCTGGCGGTTCGGACCGGAGGCTGGGTGATGGTGGCCGGTGTATTTCTGGCGGTGCTGGCCGTGAGCTCACTCGGCCGCAGTTTCGGCATCGTGCCCTCCAACCGCGGCATCCGCACCGGCGGAATGTACCGTCTGGTGCGCCATCCGGCCTACGGCACCTATTTCATCATCGATCTCGGCTTCGTCATGGTCCACTTCTGCCTGCGCAACCTGCTGGTCTATGCCGCCTTTATTCTGCTCAGCTACTACCGCTCGGTCTACGAGGAGCAGTTGTTGATCGGTGACCCGAAATATCGCGCGTATCGATCCGCAGTCAAGTGGCGGTTCATCCCCGGTATCTGGTGAGATCAGGTTCTGCCCATCTGGCGCAGGGCCTCGTACAAGATCACCGAGACGGCGTTGGAAAGATTGATGCTGCGCACCGGGCCGAAGATCGGGATGGCAAAGGTCTGTTCGCGGTTGGCCTGCACCAGCTCCGGGGGCAGTCCCACCGACTCCTTGCCAAAGACCAGATAGTCACCCTCGCGGAAGGAGGCCGAGGTGTAGGACCGCTCCGCCTTGGCCGAGAAGTAGAAGACCCGTTCGGGGTCGGCGGGGGAGAGGGCCTGATCCAGGGTGTCGTGGTATTCGACCCGGATGTGCGGCCAGTAGTCCAGCTGGGCCCGTTTCAGATACTTGTCATCGGTGGAGAAGCCGAGCTTACCCACCAGGTGAAGCACCGAGTGGGTGGCGGCGCAGACCCGGCCGATGGTCCCGGTGTTCTGCGGGATCTCCGGCTCCACCAGCACCACGTGGATCAGGGTAGGGACGGCAGATTCATTCATTCTGCCGTGCCGTCCGCGGGAAAGAGCTTGCTCAGGTAGCGCGAGGCGCCGTCGGGAAAGATGGTGACGATCCGTTTCGGCTGGTCAAGGGTGGCGGCCAGTTTCATCACACCCCAGAGCGCTGCTCCGCTGGATCCGCCGCCCATGATCCCCTCCTCGCGAACCAGCTTGCGGGTCCAGTGGAAGGCCTCGTCATCGCGCACCTGGTAGATGTCGTCGATGACGTCGAAATTGACCGTTCCGATGATGAATTCATCTCCCAGTCCCTCGATCTGGTAGGGTTGCGATGGAACCAGCTTCCCGGTGTGGTAAAAATCGTGGAACACCGATCCCAGCGGATCGACGGCAATGACCCTGATCCCGGGATTCTGCTCCTTGAGATAGCGGGCCGACCCGCAAAGGGTGCCCCCGGTGCCGATGCCGGCCACCAGGTAGTCGATGCGCCCATCCATCTGCTCCCAGATCTCCGGGCCGGTGCCGTGATAGTGGGCGTCGTTGTTTTCCCGGTTGTTGTGCTGGTCCGGGAAGTAACAGCCGGGTGTTTCGGCGGCGATGCGCGGGGTGATCCTGTTGTAGCTGCTTGGGTTCTCCGGGGGGATGGTGCTGTCCACCTGGTGGATCTCCACGCCAAGGGCCCTGAGCTGGCCGATCTTCTCCGGGCTGATGCTGTCCCGCACCACCACTTTCAACCGGTAGCCCTTCTGGATCGCCACCATGGCCAGTCCCAGAGCGGTATTCCCCGATGAGTTCTCGATGATCAGTTGGCCGTCACGGAGCCGGCCGTCTTCCTCGGCCCTCTCGATCATGTACTTGGCCACACGGTCCTTGACGCTGCCCATGGGGTTGAGAAACTCGAGTTTGGCGTAGATCGTGGAGTTCAGGCCCGCGGTGATGCGGTTCAGCCTGACCAGCGGGGTGCGGCCTACTACGTCCAGGACGCTGTCCACTGTTCTGCCGTGAATCCGTTCGTTCATCATTTCATTCATCCGGGGTATCTTGGAAAATCGGCAGTGAAATGTTAGGATCTTTCGCGGTCAGAATCCCATCAGTCGGCGGCCTCTTCCGGCGTGTTGACGGTGCGGATGATCCAGTCGAGATACTCGGGGCAGCCCTGGTCGAGATCGATGGACACGCATTCCGGGAGATCGTAGGAGTGCAGTTCACGGATAACGTCTTGTATTTCCTCGAACTTATCGGGAATCGACTTGATGATCAGCAGCAGTTCCTCGTCATTGCAGACTTCGTCCTTCCAGAAATAAATGGAACGGATGGCGGGGACGATATTGACGCAGGCGGAAAGTTTTTTGTGAACGAGCTCTTCGGCGATGGAGATCGCCTGCTCCTCGGAGCCGACGGTCGTCATGATGATGCAGGCGCTGCTCATGCAATCCTCGTAAAGCGAAGGAAAACGAAATGGAGTATAGGAAACGGTTCGGATGTTGTCAAGAAAGCCCGATTTCCCACCGGCTTGCAATGAGGCGAGTGGATTATGTCCCGCCGGGGTCGATCTTGGCGATGCTGCTCTGTTTCGCGCTGCTGCTGACCGTTCCCGCCGGGGTTGCTGCCCAGGATTTCGATGTCGAACCGGTGACCATCACCGGCGCCGCCTCGGTGGACCGTCTGGCCCCTGCCGACAGTCTGCAGCTGGTGTTCACCCTGAAGATCGACGGCGAGTTCTACCTCTACCAGGACAAGGTGACCCTGGCCCTCAAGGACGCCCCGGGATTCACCGCCGGCGAACCGCTCCTGCCCGAGCCGGAACGGAAATTCGACAATGTGATGGAGAAGGAAGTCCCGATCTACCGCGGCGAGATCATTCTGCGGTTGCCGGTGATGGCCGGCGCCGATGTGCCCGAGGGGCCGGTGACCATCACCGGGGTGGTGGGGTTCCAGAGCTGCACTTCATCATACTGCCTGATGCCCACCACCGTGGATGTGCCGGTGGCGATCACTATCGACTCCGCCGCCAAAGCGGTGCTGCAGACCGCAGGCGACGGGGCCGCATCCACGGCGGCCGGCACGGGTTCCGGGCCGGCGGACAATGCTGAAGGCCTCCAGGGCGCCCTGGACCAGGACAACCTGTTCCTGGCTCTGCTCTTCTGTTTCCTCGGCGGCATCGCCGCCTCGCTGACCCCCTGTGTCTACCCGATGATTCCGATCACCATCAGTGTCATCGGGGCCAAGAGTTCCGGCGGCAAGCTCAAGGGCTTCATCCTCTCGCTTTTCTATGTCCTGGGAATCGCCATCACTTACTCGGTGGCCGGGATGGCCGCGGCAAAGACCGGGGCCGTGTTCGGCACCATCCTTCAGAACCCCTGGGTGGTGGGGGGCATTGCGGCTGTCTTCGTTCTAATGGCTCTGGCCATGTTCGGCGCTTTCGAGCTTCAGGTGCCCACTTCGCTATCCACCAAACTTGGCGGATACCAGGGCAAGGGAGTGTTCGGCGTCATGGTGATGGGAGCGATCACCGGTCTGGTGGCCTCTCCCTGTGTGGGCCCGGTGCTGGTGGTGCTGCTGACCTACGTGGCCCAGACCCAGTCGGTACTCCTCGGCTTTCTGCTGCTCTTCACCTTTGCCGTGGGCATGGGGCTGCTCTTCATCGTCATTGGAACCTTCAGCGGCATTCTGGTCAACCTGCCCAAGTCGGGCAGCTGGATGATGGCGGTGCGCAATATCTTCGGTGTGCTGATGATCCTGGTGGCCTTCTACTACATCGCGCCATTGACTCCCGACTGGGTTTTCGCTCCACTGCTCGGCCTCTTTCTCCTGGTCACCGGGCTGGTCACCGGCTGGCCCGGCAGCGCGGCCGAGCCTCCGGCAGGGACCGCGCAGGTCTGGGCGATGGGGTTCAGGCGCGCCATCGGTGTGCTCGGGGTGCTGCTGGGAATATATCTCATCGTTGGCTCTCTGCTGATCCACGGTTTCGTGCTGCCGCCGATGAACTTCGCCGGAACGGCAGCCTCGGGAAGCGGTGCGGCCGTGGACCCCGACGCGGGCGTGGTCTGGCTGCACGATGAGGCCGAGGCCCTGGCCCGGGCCGCCGAGGAAGGCAAGCCTCTGATCATCGACTTTACCGCTGACTGGTGCGCCGCCTGCAAGGAACTGGAGGCCTTTACCTTCTCCACCCCCGAGGTGCAGGGCGAGCTGGAGCGGTTTGTCAGCGCCAAGATCGATTTCACCACCAAGACCGGCGAGGTCGAACGATTGTCCGGGAAATACAACATCCGGGGCCTGCCCCTGATCGTGTTTTACGACAGCCAGGGGAACCTGGTGGAGTCGGAACGGGTCATCGGGTTTATAGACAAGGACAAGATGCTCGGAATCCTGCAGGGCGTCGAGTAGAATTCTGATCGTCGGAGCAGCTCCCATGACCGAACCGATCACTTTTGGAACTTCCGGTTGGCGCGGTGTCATCGGCAGGGATTTCACCTTCCGCAACGTGCGGCTGGTGATCCAGGCCATCGCGAACTTTTTGGAAAAAATCGGGGCCCGCAGGTCGGGGGTGGTCGTCGGCTATGACACCCGTTTCCTCTCCGAGCACTTCGCCCGCGAGGCGTCGAACGTTTTCTCGCACAACAAGGTTCACACCTTCCTCTGTGAGCGGGACACCCCTTCTCCGGTGCTCTCCTTCGAAACGCTGCGCCGCCGTGCCGGCGGTGCGGTGAACTTCACCGCTTCGCACAACCCTCCGCAATACCAGGGATTGCGTTTTTCCGGCGCCGACGGCGCTCCGGCGCTTCCGGAGATCACCGAGGCGGTGGAAATGGAACTTCGGGTGCTGGAGAAATTCCTCAAATTCGACGGCTACTACCCGGAAAAGGAATACGTGGAACTGGTGGACCCCCACCTGGACTACATCCAGATGATTTCAACACTGGTGGATCTGGAGCTGATCTCCAAAAGCGGCCTTTCCTTTGCCGTGGACCCGATGTTCGGCACCGCCCGGGACTACCTGGACCACATCCTGCTCGATCAACGGTGCCGGGTGACGGTGATCCACAACTATCGTGACCCCTACCTCGGCGGGTATCTGTCGGGGACCAAGGCCGGGAACCTCAAGGAACTGCGTCAACTGGTCAAGGAGCAGAGCATCGACCTGGGACTGGCCACCGATGTGGACGCCGATCGGTTCGGTATCGTCGACCGCGGCGGCCGGTTCGTCAACGCCAACCAGATCCTGGCCCTGCTGCTGGACTACCTGCTGGAAACACGGAAGTGGAAGGGGGAAGTGGCGCGGACCGTGGCCACTTCGCACCTGCTGGACCGGGTGGCGGCCAAGCACGGCTGCTCCATAGTGGAAACACCGGTGGGCTTCAAGTTCATCGGCAGCTTGTTCAACACCCGCGACATCATCTTCGGCGGCGAGGAGAGCTCGGGGTTGACGATCCGCGGCCATATCCCGGAAAAGGATGGCATTCTGGCCTGCTTGCTGGTTGCCGAAATGATGGCCGCCCGGGGCGGAATGAGCCTGGGGCGAATGCTGAAGAACTTGCAGAACGAAGTGGGACCGCTCTACAATGTACGGACCCACTTCAATCTCACCTCACGGCTTAAAGAACGGCTGATGAGGAAGTTGCGTCGACCTCCGAAAACCTTTAACGGCAGGAGGGTCGTCGAAGTGGTGGATCTGGACGGCATCAAGCTGATGCTCGATGACGGCAGCTGGTTCCTGATGCGTTTTTCCGGCACCGAACCGCTGGTCCGCTGTTACGGTGAAGCGGCCAGCCGCTCCGAGCTGCGAACACTGATGAACTGGGGTCGTGAGTATATTTTCAAATCCTGAGGCCCTGATCGGCCTGAAATATGGAAGGGATCTGTGATGGATCTGATCGAAGAGATGATTGCTCGTGAGGTGCTTGATTCCCGGGGCAATCCAACCGTGGAGGTGGAAGTTTACCTGGAGAACGGCATCATCGGTCGCGCGGCGGTTCCCTCCGGCGCATCGACCGGTGAACGGGAAGCGGTTGAACTGCGCGACGGTGACCCGGCGCGTTATCTGGGCAAGGGTGTGACCCGCGCCGTGGATAATGTCAACGGCATCATCTCCGACGCCCTCGAAGGGATGCCGGTTACCGAGCAGGTGGCCATCGACGCCATGCTTGGCGAGCTCGATGGTACGGAGAACAAGGGGAACCTCGGCGCGAACGCGATTCTCGGTGTTTCCATGGCCGTGGCCCGCGCGGCCGCCAGCTTCCTCGACCTGCCGCTCTACCGCTATCTCGGAGGGTTCAACAGCCGTGTCTTGCCGGTTCCGATGATGAACATCCTCAACGGTGGTGAACACGCCGACAACAACGTGGACATCCAGGAGTTCATGATCCTCCCGGTGGGCGCGGAGTCTTTTCGCGAAGCCCTGCGCGCCGGCGCCGAGATCTATCACAACCTCAAAAAGGTGCTACGGGAGAGGAAGCTGTCCACCGGAGTGGGTGACGAGGGCGGGTTCGCCCCCGATCTGCGATCCAATGCCGAAGCCTTCGAGGTGATTCTCGAGGGGATCAAACTGGCCGGGTACCGGCCGGGAGAGGATGTCTTTCTCGGAATGGACGCCGCCGCCAGCAGCTTCTGCCGTGACGGTGTCTATCACCTGGAGGCGGAGAAGAATCCCCGCAAGTCCTCGGAAGAGATGGTGGCCTACTACCGTGAACTGGTGGACCGCTATCCGATCATTTCCATCGAGGACGGCATGGACGAGAACGATTGGGACGGCTGGGCCCTGCTGACCCGCGAACTGGGAGACCGGGTCCAGCTGGTGGGGGACGACAACTTCGTCACCAACACGAAGTTGCTCAGCCGCGGGATCAAAGAAGGGGTGGCCAATTCCATTTTGATCAAACTGAATCAGATCGGAACGATCACCGAAACATTCGAGGCGGTTGATATGGCCCATCGCGCCGGATACACTGCGGTGGTATCCCATCGATCGGGTGAAACGGAAGATACGGTCATTGCCGACGTGGCGGTGGCCACGGGGGCCGGACAGATCAAGAGCGGCGCCCCCTGCCGCAGTGACCGGGTGGCCAAGTACAACCAGTTGCTGCGCATCGAAGAAGAATTGGGCAGCGAAGGGTATTATGCCGGGTTCGACGCCTTTCCCCGACTGAAGCGGGGGTAGCCCGCAACGAGCCGGTTCCTGTAGTGGCCGGAGCCGGCGGAATTGCGCAGTCGGGGAATCAGGGCGGTGGACGTGGGAGAGCGGCTCAGCACGGAAACCGGTAATACCGGGAGGGGGAAGAGATGGCCCGAGGTAAACGGGTAGCGCTGAAGCGCAAACCGCAGCGGTTCCCCCCGTGGTTCAAGTTGCTTTTGATCACCATCTCCCTGGCCTCGGCGTCCCTGCTGATCAATGCTGTGGTGGGGGAGGACGGCCTGCTGGAATTGCAACGGCAGGAAGAGCGCTTCCAGCGCCTGCGGGTTGAGATGCTTGAGCAGCAGGGCCGGCTCGACCTTCTGGAAGCCGAAGCCCGGGGAGGGGAGGGGGACCAGCCACTCCAGGAAAAGATTGCCCGGGAGGATCTTGACCTGGTCCGCGAAGGCGAAATCGTTTACCGTCTGCACGACGGTGAGCAGTCTTCGCCGGGTCTCGGTGACCGGGGAACCACCCGGGAAAAGGAAACCGGTCCAGCTGATCTCGGGACGGTTGACTGACCGGGCCGATGGTGGTACAGTCTGGCCTCGATCGTCGGAGAACGGTCGAAATAAAGGCACCGCTTCGGTGCCCTTTCTGATGCGGGGTGGAGCAGTCTGGTAGCTCGTTGGGCTCATAACCCAAAGGTCGGAGGTTCAAATCCTTCCCCCGCTACCATGTCATCACAATCGGCTCCTGTCGACCGATCCCAACCGGTTACAGGAGCCGATTTTATTGTACGGCGCCGGTGATGTCTCAAGGCCGCGGCCGGGCCATGCTATAATATTGCGGTTCAAAATGAGAACCTGAATCGGGCCGGCCGGCAAAGGCCGGCCCTCGGCATATGACGCGCACGGCCGGTGGAGAAAGTGATCCGGTCCGTGGCGGTGAGGGGGGCTGATGAGCGAAGTCAGTGACGTGAAGACAGCCGAAAAGCAAAACCATCCCCAGAAATCCTGGTTTCCGGGACGGGCCATGTTCGAGGTGACCAAGCGGTGCGCCCAGCGCTGCGTCCACTGTTACATCGACGATTTCACCGGCGAGGGAGAGCTGAACACCGACGAGGCGAAAAGCGTGCTGCGCCAGCTCTACGAGCTGAACTGCCTCGAGGTGACCTTCACCGGCGGCGAGGTGTTCATGCGCAGGGATTTTATGGAACTCCTGCGCTATGCCAGGGAACTGCACTTTTCCATCGTCATTTACACCGAGGCCAACCTGATCAACGAAGAGATCGCCGACCAGCTGAAGGCCATCAGCCCCTGGCGGGTGGAGGTGACCCTGCTCGGTCCGGACGCCGAGCTGCACGACCGGCTCACCCAGGTCAAGGGCTCTTTCGAGCGGTCGCTCAAGGGTATCCGCCTGATGCTCGAGCGGGGCATCAAGGTCACCGGGAAAACGATCCTGATGAAGGACAACATCAAAACCTACCCGCGGATCCGGGTGTTGTTCGAAGAACTGGGTGTCAACCATTTCGCCGATCCGCTGGTCACCCCGAAGTCCGGGGGGGACTGCAGCGTGGTGGACCGGCGTATCGAGCGGGAGGAAATGAAAACCCTGCTCGGCGACGAGAGCATCGCCCCGGGTACGATCATGCTCGGCACTTCGATGTATTCCGACGCTATGAACCAGTCGCGTGATATGCCGATGTGCAAGGCCGGGCTCAGCTTCGTGCACATCGACGCTGACGGCAGCGTTCTGCCCTGCGTGGCCCTGCCGTCTTCAGCGGGCAATATCCGCCAGCAGCCGCTCCGTGAGATCTGGGAGAACGCCGAACTGTTCCAGAAGCTCCGCCGGACCACGATGAAGGATCTCGACAAATGTTCCGACTGCGACCTCTACGTGCTCTGCTACCGCTGTCCGGGGCTGGCCTTGCTGGAGGACGGCGACATGTTCGGACCTTCGCGCACCGGGTGTTTGAACGCCGAGATCAAGCGGGAGCTCCAACTTGAGAAAAAGGGGCGCGAGGAAGAGGGGGACGGCGGGGAGACGGACGGCTGACGGTGGTTGCGCGGCGCTCAGCTCACCTGACCCGAAGTTCGTGAGCGGTGTATCGCTTCGGCAACCAGGTTGAGCACTTCCTTGAGCTGGAACGGCTTGCGGATCACCTTGTCTATTCCGGCGGCGGTCATCTCATCGGGGTCCATTTCCAGGCCCCAGCCGGTGATCAGGATCGAGGGCATCCCCGGTTTCTCCTTCTTTACCTGCTTCAAAACCTCCAGACCTGAGATGCCCGGCATACTCAGATCCGAGATGACCATGTCGAACTGCTCCTCGCGAAGCAGCTCCAGGCCCTTCATCCCGTCCGCCGCCATTTTCACGCGGTGATTGCCAATTTTGAGAATATCGGTCAGCGCGTTGCGCATCACTTCCTCGTCATCGATGACCAGGATGGTGGTGGGTTCCTGATCCAGGACATTGTGATCGGTCGGCGGGGCGGAGGCCTCCGTGGTGGAACCTTCCCGCACCGGCAGGTGGATCACGATGGTGGTCCCCGTATCGGGGGTGCTGGCCACCTGGATCTCCCCCTTGTGCCGCGAAATGATGCCGTAGACCATGCTCATGCCCAGACCGCTGCCCTGGGGCCCCTTGGTGGTGAAGAAGGGCTCGAAGACCCGCTGGCGAACCTCCTCGGGCATGCCGCACCCGTTGTCGCGGAAGGTGAGGGTGATCGATGCGCGGTCGGTCTCGCTCTTCACGCTGAGCTTGCCGTTCTCCGGCATGGCATCGATGGCATTGATCAGGATGTTGAAGAAGGCCTCGCGCAGCTCGGCGGCGTTTCCCTGGATCGGCGGAAGTTTGCGGCGGTCACGGGTCAGCTCGAGCTTGATTCCCCGGGTCTGGGCCCGGGAGTTGATCAGTTCCAGCGATTCTTCCAGTATCGGCTCTACATCGATCATCTCCAGGCTGCGGTCGCGTCTGATGCGGGTGAATTCCTGCAGCCGCTTCACTTTTTCCGCGCCCTCGATGGTCAGGCGCTCGATGACCCCCAGCTTGCCGGCGATGTTCGGGTTCTGCTCCTGGCTCAGCAGCAGCTGGACGTTGCCCAGGATGGCGCCAAGCAGATTGTTGAAGTCGTGGGCCACGCTGCCCGCCATTTCGCCCAGGGCCCGCAGCCGCTCGATCTGGATCAGGTTCTGCTCCAGTTTCTTGCGCAGGGTGATGTCTTCCACGATACCGATCAGACCGGTAGTCTCCTTGCCTTCCTGGGGCACGATCTGGACCCGCAGGATGTATTCCCGGCCGGCCGGCGAAACATAGTTCAGCCCGGTCAACTCGAATGGTTTTCCGGTGCGCAGGCTGATCAGCAGTTCCTTGTCCAGGCCGCACCTGGTCACCGAAGGCAGCTGGAGAATGTTCACCGCGCGCGGGTCCTCCACATCGCGGAGTTCGGCTATGGAAAGAAACACCGGGTTGGCGCTGGTCAGATACCCTTCCATGTCGATGGAGAAGAGGCCGATGGGGGCTTTCTTCAAAATCTCCTGGCTGAAATCGGTGCGCTCCTCGGCACGGGAACTGGTGGCACGCTGGCGCTCGAGATGCAGGCTGGCGTGGGCCAGTTCGTCACGAAAATGCTGGTCCTGGATGATCCGTTCCAGGGTGCGGCGGCAAAGACCCAGCAGCTGCCCGCGCAGCTTGCTCCGTTCGCGCTCCAGGCTGGTCGGAAGAGGGCTGGTGCCGTCAGCCGCATCCCAGAGTGCCAGAGTGGCGGCGGGAAAGCCCTCGATGGCCAGGGCGTCAGCATGACGGAAGAGCAGCCCCGGCCGATGGATCCGGAGCTCACCCCGGTCAGCGGCGCCGTCGGTCCGTGCCCCATCGTCTGACTCGATCACCATTTCACCGTCATCGGTGCGGCGAGCCGCCAGACCCGGCGTGGCGTTGTCCGCCGGGGAGGTGGCAAGACAGACCCGGGCATATTTCAGCGTGCGGATCAGGTAGCCGCAGACCAGGCGCAGCGCCTCGTCGGCATCGCGACAGCCGGCCAGTTCGGCGGCCAGCTCCAGCAGGTCCGAACGGATGCTCGGATCGGCCACGGTCCGCCTCTGGCTCCGGGCGGCGCTGGTGTTTATCCGTCCCAGCTCGATGTTCGCCTGCTGGAGCACCTCGATGGTGACCTCTCGCGAAGGACTGACGTCGGTGACGGTCTCCATTCGCTCCAGGGATTTCCGCCAGCGGTCCAGAGCGTTTTGCCCCTCCTGCGGGGAAAGGCCGACGATGGCGAAATCCAGCTCGCTGAGCCCCGGATAGCCGTCCACTGCCACACAGCCCATGTCGAACTGGTAGGAGATGCGGTTGGCCAGATAGACGATCCTGCTGATGGAGTTTACCGGGCTTTCCGGTTCGTCCTCGAACCCGGTATGGTGCCGGGCAACGCCCTGCACGATGGTGGGCGGGAGGTGGCCGGTGGCCAACAGACGGGCGCCCAACTCGGCATGATCCACGCCGAGGGTTTTACGCTCACTGATCACCGCGGCCAGACGGTCCCGCTGCGGCCTCGTCCCTTCACCGATCTCCCAGCGGGGATGCTTGAATCTGATCACCAGTTTGCCCATGTCGTGGAACAGACCGGCAAGGTAGGCCGGCCCGGCCAGTTCGGGGGAATTTTCTCCGCAGAGCATCGAGGCCAGCCGGGCCACGGCGTGGCTGTGGTTCCAGAGGCGGATAAGGTCCAGCGGGCGACCGAAGGTGCCGGCGCGGTCGAGGGTGATCACGGGCAATCCCAGGAGCAGAGGCCGCAGACTTTTCATTCCCAGGAGGTTGGCCGCTTCCTTCAAGTTGTCGACCCGTCCGGACAGGCCGTAGGCCCGCGAGTTAACCTCGCGCATCACCAGGAGAGCCGCTGCCGGGTCCCGGGCGACCAGGCGGCGCAGCGATTCCGCGGTGCAATCGCTCGAAAGCGCGTGCTCCTTGATGGCCATGCCTAGTGAAGGAAGGGTGGGCAGGTCCTCTAAACTGCTGATGACCCAGTTATTCATGGTAGAGTTGCGAGACCGCCAGCCGGGGCCGGGACGCCATGCCATGATGGCCGAACCCCCGGGGCCGGTCGGACAGTTGTCGTGTGGTGGGCAGCCTCAGCTAATTCCTTTACCATCAATCGGCTGCCACAATTGTAATATTTGAAATTTAACACCTTGAGCACAAAAAGGCAAGTCTGGCGGTGCCGGTTCCTGCTTTTCGTATCCGGCGGGAGGGGGAAGTCAGGGGACAATATTCGTTGGATTATCATCTTGATCAGTCGGCAATACCGCGTAAATACTCCCGGAATCCGGGGAACCAGTTGTAGATGAGCCGGTTGCGGAAAACCGCCCGCATCCCGCCGATGTGATGGGTATCGGCACCACGGCCAGGTATCTTGAACCGGCCTTCGGCTATGGCGGCAATAAGGGAAAGCCGGCTGGACCGTGAATCGGCGACACCCGGCAGCAACGGCAGGTCAGTGCTATTTCTTGTCCAGATTCTTCATGAAGGCATCGATCCTCTCGTTCTCGTAGGTCACCGAGTTGAGAAACAAAGCCTCCACCAGGTAGGTCTTTCGATCTTCGTCACTCATCTGATGCACCAGATTCTCGATCTCGCTCTTCATGTCATGGTAGGTGTGCTCGAATTCCTTGCGCACCGCCACTTCCCGGAACAGCGATTCCACGATCTGGAGCAGGTCGCCGTCGAGGTCTATTTCGAAACCGCTCTTCATCTTGATCGATCGCATGGGACACCGTATCTTCCCGCGGGCACGGCTCCGAAGGGCGGGGGCCGTTGCCACGTATTCAGCCTGTGAAACTCTCGATGGCCTGCTGGTCGTCCGCAAAAATCTCGAGGACCAGATCGAGGTTGGTAATCGAAACCATTTTCGCCACCCGGGTTTGCAGACCACTCAGTTTGAGGGTACCGCCCAATGCGCGAAGCCGGCGGTGGATCTCCATGATCACGCCCACGCCGAAGCTGTCCAGATAGACCACCTGCTGCATGTCAAGAAGGATGTTCGATGTGCCATCGTCCACGATTTGCAGCAGGTCTGACCGGAATTCGTCGAGCATGTCATGCGTCATCCGGTCGGCGCGAATTCGGATTACCTGAATTTTTCCCAGTTTCTCGGCAGCAAAAAAATCCATCCTGGACCCCTTCGATTCATCGGTTCGGGTGCGCCGGACCGTGTGTGGCAGCACCCCGACCGGGCTGCTGGCGGCCCGGGTCGGCAATAACCGCCGTCCCCCGGACGATACGGGTGACCATCCGGCTGCCGGGTGGTTCAACCCTGCCGGACGAGCCATATCTACCACATGGCCACAGGCCGAAGCAAACCGGAACGGCCGGCCGCAGATCATCGAGGCCCGATTGTTCATCTCATCTGACCGGTCACAGGATGTAACGGAACAGCGCCGGGAAAGTTCTCCGGCAGTCTGTTTTTCGCCGGTTGTCATCCGTTGGCAAGATGGCCCGAGGAGGCTATAATTCTTTTTTTTCCGTGCGCATGGAGAGGATGAATGAGGGCTGCGGGACATGGTGCGCTTTCGCTGGTTGCCGGCGGATCCTTGTGGCTGGTGTGTAACAGCTTCGCTGCAGCAGCGGCTTGCCTGCTCACCGGGCTCCTGCTGGATATGGACCACCTGGTGGATTATTTTCTGCACCAGCCGCGGTCAAATACCCTGGGTGACCTGGTGGATGTCTGCGAGAACTGCCGGCTGCAAAAGGTCATCCTGCCGCTGCACAGCTTGGAACTGCTGATTCCATGCATCCTGGCCGCGGTGATGCTTCCAGGTCAGCGGCTTCTGCTGATCGGGATGGCCATGGGCCTCGGATCTCATCTTCTGGCGGACCAGCTCTCCAATCCGGTCACCGGCGGGGCATACTTCTTTATCCAGCGCTGGAGAAAAGGGTTCCGGCGTTCCGCGTTCTTTGATCCCGTGGTCCTGGAACGGCGTCGGCAGCGGCCGGTTTGACACTCCCTGGTCCGCCCGATAAAATCCAATTTTCAACAACACCACTTTCCGATTCTCCGTTCTGCGGACAGCCCTGACATCGGAGTAGGCCCATGGTAGCGAAACCCCCGGGAAGCCAGCGGTCCATGCCGCGCAACCTGGAAGCCGAGCAGTCCGTGCTCGGAGCAATCCTTCTGGACGAACAGTGCCTGGACAGCGTCCTTGACATTCTTTCGGCCGAGGATTTCTACCAGGAAGGACACCGCGTGGTTTTCGAAACCATGTGCCGCATGGTTGACCGGGCGCGGCCCATTGACCTGGTAACCCTCAACGAGGAACTGGCGCGTTCCGGGGTTCTGGAGAAGGCCGGCGGCACGCCCTATGTGGCCCAACTGGCCGACGGTATGCCCCGCACGGTCAATGTCGAGCACTATGCCACCATCGTCAGGGAGCGCGCCACCTTGCGGGCGCTGATCCGGGGAAGCGAGCAGATAATCGAGAACTGTCTCGCTTCCGACGATGAGCCGGCGGCGATCCTCGACAAGGCTGAAAATATCATTTTTGAAATCTCGGAGGGCCGGCAGCGGAGCGGGTTCAGCGAGATTAGCGGGCTGGTGCAGGACGGTCTCAAAAAGCTGGAGGAGGCGCAAAAGGCGGGATCGGGTTACGGCGGTCTGGCCACCGGGTTCGAGCGGCTGGACGAACTGACCAACGGTCTGCAAAACGGCGAGCTGATCATTCTCGCTGCCCGGCCCAGCATGGGCAAGACAGCCATGGCGCTGAACATCGCCCAGCACGCGGCGCTGAGGCTGGGCAAAAACGCTGCCATTTTCAGCCTGGAAATGTCGGCCTCCCAACTGGCCCAGCGTATGCTCTGTACCCGGGCACGTGTGGACTCGCAAAAAGTACGGCGGAAAATGCTCCGGCCCGAGGATTGGCAGAAGCTGGCCGAGGCCGCGGGGAAACTCTCCAACGCCGGCATCTTCATTGACGATTCCCCGGGGATCAACGCCCTGGAGATCCGGACCAAGTCCCGCCGTCTGAAGCTGGAGAAGGGTCTCGACCTGGTGATCGTGGACTACCTGCAGTTGATGCAGGGTGTGGGCCGCTTTGAAAACCGTAACCTTGAAGTCTCGGCCATCTCCCGCTCCTTGAAAGGGCTGGCCAAGGAGCTTGACGTGCCGCTGATCGCCCTTTCCCAGTTGAGCCGTGCACCGGAGAGCCGCAGCAACCGCCGGCCCCAGCTTTCCGACCTCCGCGAATCGGGTTCTCTCGAGCAAGACGCTGATGTGGTGGCATTTATCTACCGCGAGGAGCAGCACAACCCCACCGAGGAGAACGAGGGTCAGGCGGAGCTGATCCTTTCCAAACAGAGAAATGGTCCTACCGATAATATGGAACTGGTGTTTATAAAAGAGTACACTTGTTTCGAGAATAAATCATATCGGCAGGATTTCATGGGACCGGAATCCCCCATCTGATCGCTTCTGTTCCGATGGTCCAGCCACAGTGCAGTTCTATTGGCTGAGAACAGGGATCGGTCCCGGGTGCATCACCCGTCCAGTCCAAGGTCAAGGAGTTTCATATCCAATGAATTTCATAGTTGCGCGTTCGGTTTTTTTCCTGCTCTGCTGTCTGATCAGCGCGTTCATTCGCCCCTTCGGGCTTGAGCCGATCCTCGGATCCCTGGTGGGAGCCGCCGTGGCCGCGGGGATGATCGTCGTCGAATTCCGGGTCCGCACGGTGCCCTTCCAGATCCTTGCCGGATCGTTTCTCGGATTCCTCTCCGGTTTCGGAGTTGGTGTGCTGCTCAGTTACTCACTGGAAAAGCTGGTCTTCTTCAACGGCGGCACCCTTTTTATCGTCCAGGTGCTGTTGCTGGTGACCCTGGGCTACATGGGTTTCGCCGTCGGTGCCCGCAAGGGCGAGGAATTGAGCCTTCGCGACCTGCAGGGCCTGTTCAAGGATGGCGAGGGTCCGGTGAGCCTCAAGATTCTCGACACCAGCGTGATCATCGACGGACGGATCGCCGACCTGTGCGAGACCGGCTTTCTGGAGGGCGTGCTGGTATTGCCACAGTTCATCCTTCGTGAGCTCCAATCGGTGGCCGACTCTTCGGATTCACTGAAGCGGAACCGGGGACGCCGCGGCCTGGACATCCTGCACCGGATGCAGAAAATCAGCACCATCGAAGTCCAGATCACCGAGGAGGAATACACCCACATCAAGGAAGTGGACCTCAAGCTTATCGAGCAGGCCCTGGACACCAGGGCCAAGATCGTGACCAACGATTTCAACCTGAACAAGGTCTGTCAGCTGCGCGGAGTGGGGGTACTCAACATCAACGAACTGGCCAATGCGCTCAAGCCGGTGGTGCTGCCCGGTGAGGCGATGAAAGTCTTTATCCTCAAGGAGGGCAAGGACGCCTCCCAAGGGGTGGCCTACCTCGACGACGGGACCATGGTGGTGGTGGACCACGCCCGGCGGTATATCGGCAAGACCATCGACATCAGCGTGACCAGTGTCCTGCAGACCACTGCGGGCAAGATGATTTTTGGCCGCTATGAGTCGGTGGTGGAAGAACCTGCCGAAACCGAAACCGAAACCGAAGGCGATCAGGCGGATCGACGGACGAGACGGCGCGGCAACGGCGGCGGACGCAGCATCAAATCAGCCTGAGGAGAGAGTGAACGTCAGTTCGGCAGGCCCGAGGCTGATGCGACCGCCCGGTTTTAGTTCGGACCGCTGGATGCGTTTGCCGTCCAGCCTGGTTCCGTTGGCGCTGCCCAGGTCCTCCAGTACGAACTTCCCCTTCTCAAAACGAATCTGCGCGTGATAGCGGGAGATCTCTTCCGATTTGAGCGACAGGGTGTTCTTGGTCGACCGGCCGATGGTGAAGGGGTAGCCCTCGATGGGCACCTCCCGGGTCTGGTCAAGGTAGTTCAGGCTCACCGCGGCCGGGGGAGCATCCTTGCCGCCGGAGACGCGGCTGGCGCTGCCTTCGCCGGTTTCCAGCCCCGCCGGGTCGCCGAACACCGGCATCGGATTGACGTCGCCGAGGGCGGCCACGGTGGAAGAGAGTTCATCAGCACAGCGGATGTCCATGGTTTCGTCCAGGGCCGGGGCCGCGGTGGGATTGGTGCCCTCGGCCGGGGGCTGGCTCGAAGTGGGCAGCGGCTGGGTATCGGTGATCACCGGCGGCGGTTCGGAGGCCCCGGCAACGGTACCGTTTACAAGGATAGCTTCGGCACCTTCAACCTGGGCGCGAAGATCGGCCAGGCGGGTGACAATCTCTTGCCGCTTCGCCTGCTCCCCGGCCATCAGTGAAGCAAAATCCTCCTCGGAGTATTCACCGATGTAGCGCCGCAGTTCCAGCTCCTCGATCGACTGATCAACGGTATCCGATTCACCGGTCAACCGGTTCAGTTCCGATTTCAATGCGGTCATGTCACGGCGCAGCGATTCCGCGGCGGCATCCCGCGCCTTTTCCACGTCCTGTATCTTCCCCTCATACTCCGCGGTCAGTTTGGCATAGGTCTCACCCCGGACCTGCTTCTTGCGCTCCTCGATCTTTTCCCGCCGGTCCCGCAGCTGCTCCAGTTCGGCCGAGAGGCGGTTCAGTGTTTCCAGTATTTTCCTGAACTCGTTCATCGCCTTTCATTCCTTTCTTCCGGAGCGCCGCGCGGTCCGGCGGGGCGGTGATCCCGCTCCGCCGGATCCGGCTGATCAGTTGCCGCGTCGGCTCAGCGGCCCAGTACTTCGAGCACCCGGTCGCCGAGATCGGCAGGACTTTCGCAAACGGTGATTCCCGCTGCACGAAGAGCGGCCATCTTTTCCGCCGCGGTGCCCTTGCCGCCGGAGATGATGGCGCCGGCGTGACCCATCCGTTTTCCCGGAGGGGCCGTGGCGCCGGCGATGAAGGCCACTACCGGCTTGGAGACGTGCTCCTTGACGAAGGCCGCCGCTTCCTCTTCCGCGGTGCCGCCGATCTCTCCGATCATCACCACGGCCTTTGTCTCGTCGTCCTTTTCGAACAGTTCGAGGCAGTCGATGAAGTTGGTGCCGTTCACCGGGTCGCCGCCGATACCGATGCAGGTGGACTGGCCAAGGCCGCGGGTGGTCACCTGGTGCACGGCCTCGTAGGTCAGGGTGCCGCTGCGCGAGATGACTCCCACCTCACCCTGGCGATGGACGAAACCGGGCATGATCCCGATCTTTGCCTTGCCCGGCGAGATGACCCCGGGGCAGTTGGGACCCACCAGACGGGTTTTTTTGCCTTCCATGTAGCGGCGGACGGTGACCATGTCGATGGTGGGGATTCCTTCGGTGATGCAGATCACCAGGTCCAGCCCGGCGTCCACCGCCTCCATGATCGCGTCGGCGGCAAAGGGGGGCGGCACGAAGATCACCGAGGCGTTGGCCCCCTGTTCGGCCACGGCCGCGGCCACCGTATCGTATACCGGGCGATCCAGCACCGTCTGACCGCCCTTGCCCGGGGTGACCCCGGCCACAACATTGGTGCCATACTCGATCATCTGCTCGGCGTGGAACATGCCTTCCTTGCCGGTGAATCCCTGGATCACCAGCCTGGTGTTTTCGTCAACCAGAATACTCATTGCTCTTACTCTCTCCTGGCGGAATCGATCCGCATGCCAAATTGGACGTGTGCGCAATTCTTGTCCGGGATTCAGGCGGAGACCTTGACCACCAGTTCGGCGGCTTCGGCCAGGCTGCCGGCCACCTCGAAGCTGAGGTCCGACTCCTCGAGGATCTTCTTGGCCTCCACGGCGTTGGTCCCTTCCAGCCGGATCACCATCGGCGGCAATTCGCCCTCCATGCTGCTCAGCGCTTCGATTACGCCTCCGGCCACCCGGTCGCAGCGAACGATTCCGCCAAAGATATTGATCAGCACCGCCTTGACGTTTGGATCGGCGGTGATGATGCGGAAGGCATTGCTCACCGTCTCCACGCTGGCCGTTCCGCCCACGTCGAGGAAGTTTGCCGGACTGCCGCCGGCCAGCTTGATGATGTCCATGGTCGCCATGGCCAGGCCGGCGCCGTTGACCATGCAGCCCACCGTGCCGTCCAGCTTGATGTAGTTGAGATTGAATTTAGAGGCTTCGATCTCCAGGGGTTCCTCTTCTTCAAGATCGCGGTACTCAACAATGTCGGCGTGGCGGAAGAGCGCGTTGTCGTCGAAGCTGAGTTTGGCGTCCAAGGCCACGACCTC
>JAQAZP010000197.1:0-15674 GCA_032127265.1 Acidobacteriota bacterium | reverse complement strand
ACGCCGTGCCGAAACGGGGACTGTGGTTGAGGGATGGAAGGGCTGACGCGGGTACGCCGCGCGTGTGCGTGTTCTTTCATGTTTTTCCTGGTCCGGCTTTTACTAATCTCAACCCGCCGGACGCGTGGAAAAGAAAGGACCGCAACAATCGCGGCATTTGATCTGGAATCGCCCTGAGGGCGACTCCGAGTACAGGTTCCGCGAAAAAGTCCGCGAAGGTGCAACGAGGCGCGATCATACTCGAACGGCACCTGTTGTGCAAGCGAAAAGAGAGGAGGCACAGGGATGGCTCAGTATCCGGGACACCCGCCCCTGAACATTCCAACCGCTGGTCGAGCCGGCCCCTCAACTGAAAAACGTGCCGACGATGTCCCGCATCTGGCCCCGTGAGGCCGGGCTCACCGTCATCAGGACGGCGAAGTAGATCCCGGCGCCGGTCAGCACCCGGGCCACAAGGGACCAGCCGCCGCCGATCTCCAGCAGGAGGCTCAGGCCCCAGAGGGACCCGGCCATCACCGCAGCGGCCAGCAGAGCGGCGCGGAGGTGGAGCAGGATGCGGAGCACCGAACAGTTGAGGATCCGACCGGCCAGGTGGTAGGTGGCCGGTTGGATCAGCAGAAAGGACCCGGTCACCGCCCAGACCGCGCCAAGCAACCCCCAGGCACGGGTCATGGGGTAGATGGCGGCAACGAGGATCACCAGCCGGGCGACGGTAAGCCAGGACAGGTAGTGCGGTTTGCCCACCGCCTGGAACAGCGACCCTGTGGGCATCTGGATCGTGCGCACCGTACCGTAGAGGGCCACCACCCGCAGCAGGGGCACCATCACCTGCGGGTCCCACCGCGCGCCGAAAATCACCGTGGCCAACTCCGGCGCGAGAAACCAGACCCCGACTAAGAACGGCAGGCCCAGCCAGGAGAAAAGGAAGTAGGTGCGCATGAAGGCGTCCTTCAACTCCGCCGGCTTGTCCTGCAGCTTCGAAAAAGCGGGAAAGGTGACCCGGGTCAGCACCATCGCAACCTGGAAGATCGGCTGGCTGCCCCACTTGTAGGATTCGGAGTAGTAGCCCAGCGGGGCCTTGCCCAGCATCCGGCTGATCAGCGCCCGGTCCCCCTGGTTGATCAGGAAATTGATCGCCCCGGCGCCGAAAAGGTGTGTGCCGTAGGTGAGTAATTCGCCGGCAATGCGCCGGTCAAAAGCCAGCCGGGGCCGGAAGCTGCAAAGCGCCGTGCAGAGAGCGGCCAGCACCAGTTCCTGGGCCACGTAGCCCCAGATCAGGCTCCAGACGCCCCAACCGCGGAAGGCCAGCACCAGGGCCACCGCGCCAAAAGCGGCGGTGGAGGCCAGTTCGGCCCACATCTTGCGCAGATACTCGAACCGTTTCTCCATCATCATCTGAAAGACCCGGCAGAATGAGGTCGGTACAAAGGTGACCGCCATCACTCTCACCGCCGGCTTGAGCACCGGGTCGCGGAAGAAGTCGGCCATCGGCCCGGCCGCCATCCAACCAATCAGCGCCAGGGCAATACCGATCAGCGGGTAGATGTAGAAAGCGGTTGATGCGGCCAGTTCCACCTGGTCGCGACGATGAATCAATGCGGCACCAATGCCCATATTCTGGAAGATGCCCAATGCGGTGATCAGCACCGTGGCCATGGCAATGGTGCCGAAGTCGGCGGGGACCAGCAAACGGTACAGAACGGTTGAGAGGAAAAGGAATGTAATTTGCCGGGCCATGCTGGAGATGGAGATCCAGACGGCGCCGCGGATAGTCTGCTGCTTGATCGACATCTGGTCAGGAAACGCCCTTGAGCAGGTTGAGAAACTCCATCCGGGCGCCGTCCTCGTCGCGGAAGCAGCCGAGGATCGAGCTGGTGACCATTTTGGTGTTCTGCTTCTGCACCCCGCGCATCATCATGCAGAGGTGGGCGGCCTCGATCACCACCGCCACGCCCAGGGGCTCGAGGTATTTCTGCAGGCTCTCGGCGATCTCCACCGTGAGCCGTTCCTGGACCTGCAGGCGGCGGGAGAAGACATCCACCAGGCGGGGAATCTTGGAGAGGCCGATGATCCGGCCGTCGGGCACGTAGGCCACGTGGGCCTTGCCGTAAAAGGGAAGCATGTGGTGCTCGCAAAGGGAGTAAAAGTCGATATCCTTGACCACCACCATCTCGTCGTATTTTTCGTGGAAGATCGCCCCCCGGACCACCTCTTCGGCCGACTGGCCATACCCGGCGGTGAGAAAGCGGAAGGCCTTGTCCACACGCTCCGGGGTTCTGACCAGGCCTTCCCGTTCGGGGTCCTCGCCCAGTTTCTCCAGTATCGACCTGAATTCTTCCTGCATCGCGGCTCCTGCGGATGGTTGACGGATCGTTTTCAATTACAACGATTTATGAATTTCGATCTCCTGTTTATTATAGAAGCCGGCCCGATGCTGTCAACCCTCGGCCCCGGTTGCCTGGACCGCTGAAAAGCCATACAATACGCCCGTTTTACCGGAATCGTCAGCGGATCTGCTGTCACCATAGAGGAGATGAAGATGAGCACGTTCAGACCATTCAAGGGGCTGCGGCCCATACCGGAGCTGGCGGATAAGATCGCCTCGCCGCCCTACGACGTGATCAACTCCGAGGAAGCGCGGGAGATGGCCGCCGGCAATCCCCTCTCCTTCCTTCACGTGGTCAAACCGGAGATCGACCTCGACCCGTCCATCGACCTGTATGACGACCGGGTGTACGCCAAGGCGGCGGAGAACTTCAACAGGTTGATCGACGAGGGGAGCATGGTCCAGGACGGGGCGGCTTCCTATTACGTCTACGCCCAGGAGATGGGCGGCCACCGCCAGGTGGGCATCGTGGGGTGCGCCTCGGCCGACGACTACTTCAACGACGTGATCCGCAAGCACGAGTTCACCCGGCCGGACAAGGAGAAGGACCGCACCCGCCACGTGGACACCCTCGACGCCAATGCCGGGCCGGTGTTCCTGACCTACCGGGCCAGCGAGGAGGTGGACCGGCTGGTGGCCGAAATCACCGCCACCGATCCGGAGAACGATTTCACCGCCGACGGCGTACACCACATCCTCTGGCCGGTGTCCGATCCCCAGTGGGCGGCAAAAGTGGAACAGGCCTTTGCCGGCATCCCGGTGCTCTACGTGGCCGACGGCCACCACCGCTCGGCCTCGGCGGCCAGCGTGCGCAACTGGCGGCGGGAGAAGAACCCGGGACACACCGGCGACGAGGAGTACAACTTCTTCCTCGCCGTGGTCTTCCCCCACAACCAGATGCAGATCATGGCCTACAACCGGGTGGTGGAAGATCTCAACGGCCTGAGCCCCGCGGAATTCCTGGAGAAGGCGGCCGAGAAGTTCGAGGTTCGTGAAAGCGCCTCACCGGTGCCCGCCTCGCCACAGCAGTTCTGCCTCTACCTCGAGGGCGCCTGGCACCTGCTCAGCGCCCGCGAGGGCAGCTTCGACGCCGGCGACCCCGTGCTCCGTCTCGACTGCAGCATCCTGCAGAAGAACCTCCTCGAGCCGCTGCTGGGCATCGGCGACCCGCGCACCGACAAGCGGATCAACTTTGTCGGCGGCATCCGGGGCACCGAGGAACTGGAACGGCTGGTGGACAGCGGGAAATACGCCGTGGCCTTCTCCCTCCACCCCACCTCCATCGTCGACCTGATGTCGGTGGCCGACGCCGGCCAGGTGATGCCGCCCAAGTCCACCTGGTTTGAGCCGAAGCTGCGCTCGGGCCTGGTGGTGCACAAACTCTCCTGACCCTTGCCCCGCCCCGGCCGGAGTCCTGACACCGGCCGGGGCGGGTTACCCTGTTTGGCTTTCCCCCCGGTCTGTGCCAGAATTCCTCCAACACGAAAAAGACCACTCCCAGGCCGTGCCCGGCAATTGCCGGCCCGCCGAAACCGGATGCCCCCAGGGGAGGAGAGGAACGATGTCTAAGAAAGAGTGCGGCAAGGACGACTGCAAGGACCTGTCCTCCGGTGAGGCCCGGCCGGCCTGCTGCTCGGTCACCACGATGACCCAGATGGTCCTGCCCAACGACGCCAATATCCTGGGCAATGTGCTCGGCGGGATGGTGATGCACTGGGTGGACCTGGCCGCGGCCATCGCCGCCCGCCGGTTCTGCGGCACTCCGGTGGTCACCGCCTCCATGGACAGCCTGAGTTTCATCAACCCCATTCCGGTGGGACAGGTGGCGCAGTTGACCGCCAGGGTCACCTGGTGCGGCCGCACCTCGATGGAGATCCGGGTGGACGTGGAGGCCGAAGACCTGGACCAGCGGACGGTGGTACCCACCAGCGTGGCCTATTTGACCTTTGTCTCGCTTGACGAGAATGGCCGGCCCAAGCCGGTGCCGCGGCTACTTACCGAGACCGAGGAAGAGAAACAGGAGTTCCGCGCCGCCGAGAAGCGCCGCGACGCAAGGCTCAAACTGCGCAAGCAGACCCAGCCAAAACAGGGCTAACCGCACGGCCAGGACGGGGCGGGTGTTGTGAGATGCGCAATTTCTTTGCCAGACCGAGGTCCACTGCCCTCTTCGGGGCAAACGTCGATGCGGGAACGAACCTGAATGGCGACGGACGCACGGACATGGATGCGGGTACAGGGCAGAACCTGGTGGCTGCGGGAAGTTTCTGACCCGTACCGGTCAGCGGACAGGCATCGGGGAGTCCACCAGCGCTTCGAGGCTCTTCGACTCGAGCAGTGTCACCAGGTCCTTCTGCAGATCGCTCCAGGCGTTGATCTGGGGGCATGTTTCGAAGTGCTCGCAGCCCGGGTCCTCCTTGATGCATTTCAGGAGGTAGATCGGTCCTTCCACTGCCTCGATCACGCTGCGGAATGTCACGTCAGCGGGTTTCATACCCAGCACGTATCCACCGCCGGGGCCGTACTTTGATTTGACGATACCGGCATCCACCAGATCCTTCATGATCTTGGAGAGGAACTTCTGCGGCACGTTCCAGACCTTGGAGATCTCGGTCACCCGAAGAACGTGCTCATTCTCCTGATTCAGCAAAACGTGAAGCGCCAGGAAGGCGTAATCGATTTTCTTCGTCATCCAAAGCATAAGCCAACTCCTTTCGGATCCATCTGTGCCGTAAAGTTAGCGGCGCGTGAAGATTGTCGGCTCTCCATGGCGACGTGTCAAGGAGTTTTCACAGGGAATTGCTTGACTCGTTCTGGTGATCAGCTAATATTAGGGTTCTCGATCGGACAACCGCGGCCCACCGTGGCCGCCCGGACCGTCCCAATGGCCACCGGCCACCGGCTGACGGAACCGCATTACGGAAACTGATATGCTTTTCACTTTTCTCTCATTCGTCGTCGTTGTGGGCATCATTATCTTTGTCCACGAACTTGGCCATTTCCTCGCCGCCAAGATGATGGGCATCCGGGTGACCCGCTTTTCCCTCGGCTTTCCGCCCAAACTCTACGGCAAACAGATAGGCGAGACCGAATACTGCATCTGCTGGATCCCCCTCGGCGGCTACGTGAAAATGGCCGGCATGCTCGACGAGAGCTTCGAGGACGAGGACTCCATCAGCGGCGAGCCCTGGGAGTTCGAGTCGAAGAACGCCCTGCAAAAGGCCTTTGTCATCTGCGCCGGCGTGATGATGAACTTCATCCTCGGGATCGTGCTTTTCTGCGCGATCACCGCGATCAGCGGCATGCCGGAAGCCAAGGAACCGATCATCGGCGAGGTGGTGCCCGGTTACCCGGCAGAACAGGCCGGGGTTCAGGCCGGCGACCTGGTGACCGAGGTCAACGGCGTGGCGGTGAGCAGCTGGACCGAGATCGTGGAGGTGATCCACAACCTCACCGGGGAGGAGTCGTTGACGCTCCACCTGGAGCGGGAGGGTGAGGCCGTTTCGGCCACCATGGCCACCAAACAGGAAAAGGCGATGATCGACGGGGAGATCCGGACCATCTCCAAGGTGGGGATCAACCCGCACATCACCACCAGACCGGCCACCATGGGGGAGGTGCTGCTCAGCGGCCCGGCCTCGACCTGGGCCCTGATCAAGATGTCAGCCCTGACCATCCGCATGCTGGCCACCGGTAACGCTTCGGTGCGCGACCTGGCCGGCCCGCTGTTCATTGCTCAGATGTCGGGCAGGACTGCCCGGTCGGGCGCGCTGGATTTCCTCAGTTTTATTGGCTTTATCAGCGTCAACATCGGGTTCCTCAACATCCTGCCCATACCGGTGCTCGACGGTGGCCACCTGGTCTACATCTTCCTCGAGGCCATTACCCGGCGGAAGATCCCCTTCAAGATCAAGCTCCGCATCCAGCAGGTGGGCCTGTTTCTGTTGCTGGGGTTGATGGTGGCGGTCTTCTACTCCGACATCATGCGGATCTTCGTCGACTGACTTTTCCAACATAGCGCCGAAGGGTGATGGATACCCTGCTATCGGGCCTCAGCCAATGCTATTCCGGCCCAGGGACAGGGCCGACTTGCGAAAGAGTGCATGCAGGGAGAGGGCGAGGAGGACGATGTTCTGCCCGATCTTGGTCCAGCCAATCACCATGCCGTCTTTCCCGGTGGAGAAGCAGCCGCAGTTGAAATCGAGACCCCGGGCCAGGTTGAACCCGATGGCGGCGATGAAGACCACCAGCATCACCGAGATGATCAGCGAACTGCCCCGGCTGAACAGCCCGAGCATCAGCAGCAAACCCGCCCCCAGCTCGATCCAGGGGAGCAGGATGGCGGTGAGGTTAATCAGCTCGTGGGGCAGGATGCGGTAGTTGTTGACGATGCGGGCGAACTCGGCCGGGTGGGCAATCTTGTCCAGGCTGGCATAGATGAAGACGAGGCCGACGATCACCCGGCAGGCCAGGGCCACCCAGGGATTGCCGGCAATGGCAGCCAGGCCTGTGAGTTTCGCTTCCATCGTCATCCCTCTCAACAGGGGAGAGCATTACGGCAACTCAGTGGAGCGACTCAGTATGGAAGAACGGCTTCGCCCTCTTCCGTGGGATAGCCCGCCTCGGACCACTGTTCCCAGCCGCCAAAAAACACCCGCACCTGTCCAAATCCCATGGCCGTCAGTTCATCGGCCAGCTCGAGACTCAACTCGCACTCGCTGCCGTCACAGTAGGCAATCACCAATCCGTCCTCGGGCAGGTAGTTGAGCACGTCGAGGTGGGACTCCAGATCGTCGTAGGGCAGATTGAAGGCCCGGGGGATATGGCCGGCAGCGAACTCGTCGGGCATCCGGGCATCGACGAAGACGGCGAGGCCGCCTTCGAACAGCTCAAGGGCCTGGGCCAGGTCGAGGGCCATGGGTCCGTCGTCATCCCCCTCCTGCTCCGGCGTATCAGCCGCCGGCAGGGGTGAGAAAACTTCCACACCGGAATTCCCATCGTGATCAGGCTCTTCGGCGGGCACTGTTTGCACCACGGGGAGCCGGGGCACCCGGGCCACGGGTTCCACAGGTTCCACGGCTTCCGCAACCGTCAATGCCGGCACACTCTCCTCGGCCCCTGGATCCGCCTCCTCCACCAGACCGGGACCGAGATCGCCCTCGGAGGAAGCGGCGGAAGGGGTGACCGGGGCCGGCTTGTCGAACTTCACCACCCGCACCGAACCCACCAGCGGGATTCCGTCACTGCGCACCCCGTTGTAGGCCAGGCCGAGCACCGAGCCCAACAGAATGATCACCACCGCCTGCCACAGGGCGGCGGGAAAGGGTCGGCAACCGTTACTGGTCTGTCTGGTCATCGCAGTTCCTGTCCCCGGTCCGGTTGGTGACGGCGGCATTGCCGGTCCGGCGCATTATAAGGAACCGGCCCGCACATCTCAATCGGACCGGAACATGGCATTGCAATAATCTCGCCCCGGCGGCCGCGCCGCGGCTGCCATATCCCCAATACGGTGAAAATCGGCGGTCTGTCTATTCTTCGCAGTCGAGCAAGTATGCGTGCCCTGAATGCCGCGAACAGTGGTCCTCAATGTCCTCGAGCTGACGCTGCACCGCGTAGACGGACGGGGCAACGGCAGGAGCGGGATGATGGCGATCAACCGGATGCGGAGCCTGAAGATACTGTCGTGACCGAGACCCAGACCGGGCTGCTCCAGGCCTGCTCGCCGTCCACCAGGGTCACCCGGAGGTAGTAGTAGTCACCGTCCTGCGCCGGGGTCTCGTCAACCGCGGCAAAGCGTTTGAGCAGTTCCCCTCCGCCCCGCTCGGCATACATCACCTGGTTGTTTTTCAGGACCTCGATACTCTCCACGCCCGCGGTACCCACGGCCAGACCCATGATCAGCCGTGGTTCGCTGGGGTCGCTCACCGCGATTTCACCGCCCATCATTTCTCCGTTGACCAGGAAATTGACCACGATCCGCTGGCCGGCGGTGGCGAACACGCGCCTGGAGTAGAGCGCCTCCCAGATCTCCTCGCGGGTCAGCCCGGTGGCGTAGATCCCGGCCAGCCCGTGGGTCGCCGCCGAGACGTCCCGGGTGCCGGGATGGCTGTTGTGGCTGTCCCCGGAGCCGATCATCCCCAGGCGGTAGCCCCGGGCCAGAGCGTCCTGGGCAAAGGCCCCCTCCACAGGGCGGTAGACCGAACGGGGCCCGCCGTAAAACTCGGAGATGCCGTGGATCGAGGCGATCTCCACCAGGCGTTCCCGCTCGGGGTCGTGGTGCTCCCAGTCACAGGCGATGGGCCCGCCGCCCACGTGGTGGCTGAGCGTCATGGCCATCTTGCCCTGCAGGCTGGCCCACAGCTCCTCCGGCTCGTCGTTGTCCTCGTCGCGGAAACTGAAGATTTCGGCCTCCCCGGGATTGCGGAAGAGCACGTGCTTGTGGCCGTAAGTCCAGCTGGTCCACTCATACCCCGGGAAGGTGACGAAGCGTCCCGGCTCGTTGAACGTCTCGGTGGTCTGCCTGATCTGCTCGAAAAGCGCCGGGGTGACATCCAGGGGGAGGATGCCGTGGCCGTCATGGTCGGTGAGCACCGAGACGTGAAGGCCGGCCACGTCGCGGGCGTACGCATAATAATCCTCCGGCGATCCGGAACCGTCACTGAGACGGGAGTGGCCATGGAGATCGCCCCAGTAGAGGTTGTACTCGTTGAGCATTTCGCCGCAGAAGATGGTATTGCTTCGCCCTTCACCCAGCCGGCCCTCCGGGTCCCGGGCGATCACATGGTAGAGCCCCTCCGCCGTCGCCCGAAGTGTGAACTCCCGGGCTCCGCCTTCCTCCGACGTGAACGGTCCCTGGGGGCCGGACACCAGTTCCAGGCCCGGCGGCAATTCCAGCGCCACCCGGCCCTGGTACTGGGCCGCACGGTTCCAGACCCGGTCCAGGGCCGAAGCGGTGATTCGCACGGTCCCGCCCTTCTCCACCCAGGATTCGGCGGTGACGAAAAAACCCGCCGGCGGGCCGGCCGCCACGTCCACCGCAGGATGCTCGGCAATGGGGGCAAAATATTCGTCGCCGTCGC
Source organism: Acidobacteriota bacterium (assembly GCA_032127265.1). Lineage (GTDB taxonomy): Bacteria > Acidobacteriota > JAQAZP01 > JAQAZP01 > JAQAZP01 > JAQAZP01. The sequence continues at coordinate 6,212 of JAQAZP010000197.1, read as the reverse complement.
CATCCACCTTGATGAAGAAGTTCTCGCCGTGTTCGGCATAGCGGTCGGCGATGGCCGCACCTCCGGGAGCGGTCCCGCCGCCGGTGTCGCCGTAAACAAATCGGATGGTCTCACCCGCGGCCAGGGCCTTGTCCCGCACTCGGGCCACCATGAACGGGTGCTGGCCGGTGGACAGCTCCAGACGCACACCGGGGTCGGAACAGCTCACCGTGGTGTAGCCGGGATACTCGGGGAAACGGTCCTGTGGAGCTGACCACTGCCAGAAGGGGGACACCTGGAGCACCACTCCCCCGCCTTCGGCGATCCCCTCACCGGCCGCGGTATAGGTGATGGTCCAGGTACCCGGAGACCCGGCCACCGCCGGACCGGCCGCATCAAGTGATGCCGTCCCCTTGCCGTCCGATGGTGACGGTTGGCCGGCCTGGACCGGGACCTCTACCTGTTCGTCGTGCCCGGCCTGCGCCCCGGTCTCCCCGCCGTTACCGGCGTTCCGGCCTGCCGGGCCGGTGCCGTTACAGCTCCAGGAGACGAGGAGCAGAACCAGCAGTCCCAGAGGGAGCAGACAGGGTCTGACACGTGCGGACAGACGCCGCGCCCCTGTGCCGCGCATTCGATTTTTGTTCCCCATTGGACACGCTCCACGGTTTTACCGGCGGTCGGATCCTCCGCGGCCGCCAGTGGTACTATGTTGGCACCGGGCCAAAGACGAGTCAAGAGAACAGACTTCAGCGGGCCGGTCTTTTCCCTTGCCCTGCAAAGCGGTACAATGGCCAGGAATGACGGCCCGAGAAACAGGCCGTGCCCCCGGGAGAATCGATGCCGACCAGAGAAAAACTGATACCCACCAGCAGTGGAGCCGCGCAGTTGCGGCTGGTCAACCATGACTGCCTGAAGGGGATGGCCAAGCTCGAACCCGGGTCGGTGGACGTGGTGGTCACTTCGCCGCCCTACAACCTCGGGATCAAGTACGAGGAGTTCGACGACAGCGGCACGCGCAAGGACTACCTGGCCTGGACCGGGCACTGGTTCGGGGCGGTGAAAAAGATCCTGGGCCGCGAGGGATCCTTCTTCCTCAACGTCGGCTCCCGGCCCCGTGATCCCTGGGTGCCCTTCGAGGTCCTGAATGTGGCCCGCAGATATTTCCAGTTGCAGAACGTCTTCCACTGGGTCAAGCCGATCTCGGTGATGAAGGAGGATGCCGGCCGCTACCCGGCGATCACCGGCGACGTGGTCGTGGGGCATTACAAGCCGATCAACTCCGGCCGGTTCGTCAACGACTGCCACGAATACATCTTTCACCTGACCCACCGGGGTGACGTTCAACTGGACCGGCTGGCCCTGGGCGTGCCCTACCAGGACAAGAGCAATGTCAAGCGCTGGGCCGCCACCGGGGGCCGTGACCTGCACTGCCGGGGGAACACCTGGTTCATCCCCTACGAAACGATCAAGCACCGGGCCACCGACCGGCCGCACCCGGCAACATTCCCCTCCCGCCTCCCCGAAATGTGCTTGCGGATCCATGGCCTGGAACGGGTCCACACGGTGCTCGACCCGTTCATGGGTTTGGGCAACACCGGTGCGGCCTGCAGCCGGCTGGGCAAGGATTTCATCGGCTTTGAAAAGGTGGCGCCCTACTTTCTGGAGGCGGCAAAGCGACTGGAGAACGGGTCATGACCGATTCCGCCGCCACACCCCAGCACCGGAAGCAGAAATTCTTCGGCCGGGCGCTCTGGCTGATCTACCGGATCTACTCCGCCACCTTCCGCTACCGGCTGCACGCCGACGACCCGGAACAGCTGCGGACCGCCCGGGGCGATCTCGACGACCGGGCTCCCAAGCCGGGTAACAACTACATCTACGCCTTCTGGCACCAGGACGAGTTGGCCCTGCTGCCGTACTTTCGCAATCGGGATATAGTGGCCATGGTTTCCGACTCCCGGGACGGGACGATCATGGCCACCGCCCTGGAATGTTTCGGCTACCTCACCACCCGCGGCTCTTCCACCCGCGGCGCGGTGAGGGGATTCATCGCCTCGATCCGGATGATCAGGAAGGGCTACAAATTCACCATGGCGGTGGACGGGCCGAAGGGGCCGATCTACAAGACCAAGGAAGGGATCATCCGCCTCTCGGAGAAATCGGGGCGCCCCATCTTCCCCTTCCGCGCCTGGCCCGAACGGTTTTTCACCTTCAGAAAGGCCTGGAACCAGGCCAAGCTGCCCCTCCCCTTCTCCAGAATCCACATCTTGGTGGGACCGGCGGCCATGTACTCCCGCGAGGAACTTGACGACGCGCTGAACGGGCTGACCCGCGTGTCATTGGGAGGCGGAAAGTAGGGACGGGTACGACTTTTTGTTCCAAAAAGTCGTACCCGTCCCTACTTTCCTAAAACATCCCCAGCATCCCCACCACACAGCCGGTCATCATGGTGGCCAGGGTACCGGCGACGATGGAGCGCAGACCCAGGTCCACCACTTCGCCGCGACGTTCGGGGGAGATGGCGCCCATCCCACCGATCATGATCCCCACCGAGCCGAAGTTGGCGAAGCCGCACATGGCGTAGATCATGATCAGCCGGCTGCGCGGGGAGAGGGCGCCCTCGGGCAGGTTGGCCAGCTGGATGTAGGACAGCATCTCGTTGAGCACCACCTTGGTCCCCATCAGCGAGCCGGCCACCCGGGCCTCGGACCAGTCCACACCCATCAGCCAGGCCAGCGGCGCCATCAGCCAGCCGAGCAGCCGCTCCATGCTCACCGCTTCCCCGCCCCAGTGGGGCAGCAGGCCGAGGCCGGCATTGACCAGGAAGACCAGGGCGACAAAGACCACCAGCATGGCCACGATGTTGAGCAGCAGTTCCAGGCCCTGGAGGGTGCCGCGGGTGACGGCGTCCATGGAGCTGCGGCTCTCCGGCCGGATGTTGAAGTCGCCCTCCCGGGGGGTGCCGGTCTCGGGGATCATCAGTTTGGCCACGGTGATGGCCGCCGGGGCGCTGATCACCGAGGCCACCAGCAGGTGGCCCAGCACACCGTCGATGACCCCGCCGAGAATGTTGGCGTAGAGCACCATCATCGTCCCCGCGATGGTGGCCATGCCGCCGGCCATGATGGTGAACAGCTCGCTGCGGGTCAGGCCGGCAAAGTAGGGACGGATGAAGAGGGGGGCCTCGATCATCCCGACAAAGATGTTGGCCGAGGTGCCGAGAGATTCGCAGCCGCTGATCCCCATGGTCTTGCGCAGGACGAAGGAAAACGCGCCCACCACTCGCTGGAGAATGCCCCAGTGGAAGAGCAGAGCGGTGAGGGCCGAGACCAGCAGGAGCAGGGGCAGCCCGCGGCAGGCGAGTACATAGGACGCGCCGGGGGTGAGCTCGGCAAAGGGGGGGTCGGCGCCGCCGAGGAAACCGAAGACGAACGATGTGCCGGCCCGGGTGGCGTCTTCAAGCAGGGTGACCAGCCGGTTGAGCAGGTGGAAGAAGGCCCGGCTTCCCGGAGCGCGGATGAAGAGCAGGCCGAGGGCCAGTTGGAGAAGAACACCTGTGACCACCGGTCTCAACCGGATTTTGCGGCGCGCTTCAGAGAAAAGCCAGGCCAGGCCGATCAGGATGAGGAGACCCAACGCGCTCTGCAGACGTTCCATCAAAAACTCCAAACCACCACCAGAAGTGGTTTCTAGTCGAGGTCGATTTCCCGTATCGGCCGGCCGGTATCCTTCTCCTTTGCCGCCCGCTTCTGCGCTTCGCGAAACTTCCGGTCGAGGATCTCCGACCGGTTCTTCCGCTCCTCCACGGCCTGGGCGAACTTCCGTCCGGCGGTTTCCCGCCCCTGGCGAAAACTGCTGGCCAGATCGTCGAGCGTGGCCTTCTTGCCTTTCGGCGCCTGCTTTTTGTGGCTCAGCACCGCGCCGGTGGACAAGTCCACGGTCATCAAGGCGCCGCACTCGACGCAGATCACGTCGAGAGTCACCGGATCTTCACCGCGGTCCACTCCTGTATTCATCTCCCTGTCGTGTTTGTCCATCACCTTTGTACCCCATGGTTTGCCGGCCCAGAACCCTGTGGGAAGGAATGATACCCCATCAAGGGGTGCTCGTTCCACGGGTCACCTACACATCCGACCCCGAACGGCATAACCCTTTTCCGGACAGAGGGATCGCCGGGCTATCTTCCCGCTTGCGCGGTCTGAACGGAAAGACTAGAATTCGCTCTTGCGAATTGTCGGGAAAACCCGATGTGAGATATAGGGCACGGCAACCCAGAGGATGAGATGTGAGGAAGGACATTTACGACATCGGGGCATATGAGAAGTTCGCCCGTGAACTGGTCCGGGCACTGGAAGGTCCGAACATCAAACGGGTGAGCATGCGCAAGCTGCGGGGCAAGGCGCGCAAGACCGGGATGAAGACTATTTTCGGCTCCTACGGCTGGCGCTCGGCACAGTCGAGCCGCATCGGGCCCCGCACGGTCTACCTCGGCGGCGAATCAGTGCGCCTGACCCGGCCCTCCGACCTGCACGAGGAACTGATCGCCGCAGCTCCCGACGAGCTGGAGCGTGTGCTTCACGTCATCAGGACCTTTCCCTTTCTCCATCTGGAACGCCAGATGGGGGAAAACGACCGCTTCAATCCCCGTTGCAACCTCTACATGTCCGCCGCCGACCTGAAGAACCACCGGCAGCCCTACATGTGGGGCAACACCATGGGCGACCCGCAGAGCCTGAAAAAACGTCCGGGACCAAAGTTCATCATGATCCACATCCCGGAAGAGCACCGCATCAGGCAGCAGGTTCTGGCCCTGCCCGAACTGAACATCAACATCGCCCTGGGCACCGACTACATGGGCGAGGACAAGAAGGGCTTTCTTCGTCAGGCGATGTACTACGCCGACAAGGAGGACATGCTCGGGCTCCATGCCGGGACCAAGATCGTCCACGCCGTGGACGAGGCCAGCGGCAAACTGAAGAAATACGTGGTTTTCCTCTTCGGCCTCTCGGCCACCGGCAAGTCCACCTGGTCCTGCCACCAGTTGGGCCTCGATTACGGCAAGGGGGAGAAGACCGAAGTGGCCCAGGACGATATCGTCTTCCTCTGCCGTGACGGTTCATCCCTGGGCAGCGAAAGCGGGTTCTTTGTCAAAACCGACGTGGACGAAACCCTCCAGGAGTCGATGTACAACGCGTTGATCGACAAAACGGCGCTGATGGAAAACGTGATGATCGACGCAGCGGGCCGTCCCGACTTCCTCGACGAGACACTGTGTGCCAACGGGCGGGCGGTGATCCAGAAGAGCAGGCTGATGGTGGAACGGCGGGGCCGGCTGAGACCAATCGCCTCCAAGGGGCTCAACACCCCGCCGCTGGACGAGGTGGACGGCATCATGTTCGCCTTCATCACCCGGCGCAACACCATGATGTCCTTTGCCCAACGCCTGAATCCCGAGCAGGCGGTGCTGGCCTACCTTTGGGGAGAATCGAGCCACAGCTACGCCACCCAGCCGGCCAAGGCCGGCGAGTCGGTGCGCACCGTGGGGACCGACCCCTTCATCGTCGGGTCCCGGGGTCACAAGGTCAATCTCTTCCGCGACATCATCATGGAACTGACCGAGAAATACCCCGGTAAGATCAGCTTCTATCAGTACAACACCGGCGGGATGGGCGAGATCGTGGAGACGGTCGACGAGGGCGGCGTCACGAAAAAGAACATGATCCGCAAGGTCGTACGGGTGCCGATCAAACTGATGGCCGCCATCCAGCGTGGGGACGTGCGGGGCACCAACAGTTACGAGATGGGCCCCCTGGGGGTGGAACGGATCGTCAAGTGCGTCGGCGGCGACCTCGGCCCCTTCAACCCGGACAAGTTCTATTCCCCGGAGCAGATCAACAACTACATCAAGGACCTGGTGGGGGGCCGTCGCCGGTTCACCGAAGAGGTGGCCGAGGAGGGATTGGCCTCCGAGATCCTGCGGACCGCGGAAGAATCGTACTGCATCTGCCCCGACGATCACTCCCGGGTATTCGTCCGCCGGACGGATCCCCCTGCCCAGACTGCCGGCGTTGACCAGCAGGCCGGCAACGTGTTCAAGCCCTGGCGGCCGAGAGAGCGTCAGAGCAGCAACCGCACCGGCTGGCGCTATGGCTGAGGCATGAAGGCCGCCGAAAAGCCTATTGACCCAAATCCGCTGAATAGGTGAGAAGCAGAGCAGCGTTGGTCCGCGGGCG
>JAQAZP010000196.1:0-6913 GCA_032127265.1 Acidobacteriota bacterium | reverse complement strand
GGCCACGTGTCGCGCAAGATATGGCACGGTATCTGGCCCGAGATCCATCTCGACGAAGTGCCGATCATCCACATCACCAACGGCATCCACACCCGCAGCTGGCTCTCTTCGGAGATCTCGAGGCTCTACGACCGTTACCTGGGGCCGCAGTGGCACATCGACCCGGAGAAGACCGAGGTCTGGAAACGGGTGGCCAATATCCCCGATTCCGAGTTGTGGCGCAGTCACGAGCGCTTGCGTGAGCGCTTGATCGGGTTTTCCCGCAGCCGGCTCCGCGAACAGCTCGAGCGGCGCGGCGTCCACCGCACCTGGGTCAAGGAGGCTGAGGAAGCGCTGGATCCCGAGGCCCTGACCATCGGCTTTGCCCGGCGGTTCGCTTCCTACAAGCGGGCCACCCTGCTGATGCGGGACCGGGAGCGGCTGGCCCGGCTGGTGGGCAACCCTGACCGGCCGGTGCAGTTCATTTTCGCCGGAAAAGCTCACCCCAAGGACAACGAGGGCAAGGAGTTCATCCGCCGGGTTATTCACATTCTTCAGGTGGAGGAGTTCCGCACCAGGATTGTCTTCATCGAGGATTACGACATGATGGTGGCCCGCTACCTGGTCCAGGGCGTGGACGTCTGGCTGAACAACCCCCGCCGGCCGCTGGAAGCCAGCGGCACCAGCGGGATGAAGGTGCCGCCCAACGGCGGGATCAATCTCAGTGTTCTGGACGGCTGGTGGTGCGAGGGCTTCAGCGGCGACAACGGCTGGGCCATCGGCAGCGGTGAGGAATACGATGACCACAACTACCAGGACGAAGTGGAAAGCCAGGCGCTCTACGACCTGCTGGAGCGCGAGGTGGTGCCGCTCTTTTATCGCCGGGGCAGCGACGGCCTGCCCCGGGAGTGGATTGCGATGATGAAATCATCGATGATGACGGTCTGCCCGGAGTTCAACACCAACCGCATGATCGAGCATTACACTGAGCGCTTCTACCAGCCCTCGATGCTGCAGTGGAACTGGCTCACTGCGGACAAAATGACCGAAGTCAAGCAGTTGACCCTCTGGCGCCGTAACATCGTCGAACTCTGGAAGGACGTCAAGGTCGAAGGGGTTGAAACTGACACCTCCCGGGAGTTCGCCGTGGGCCAGGATATCCCGGTACGGCTCCGCCTGAGCCTGGGCCGGGTGAGCCCTGAAGACGTGCAGGTGGAGATGCTCCACGGAAAGCTCGATGCCCAGGGGATGATCGTCGAGGGAGAACCGTCTCCGCTGACCTTCGAAAACCTCGACGCCGGGAGCGGCGTAAGCAGTTTCAGCGGCATGGTGCCCTGCCGGCAGAGCGGGCAGAACGGGTTCTCCATCAGGGTGTTGCCCTACCGCATCGGGCTGAACAATCCCTTCGAGCTGGGCCTGGTCCTCTGGTGGTGAGATGACTCTGCGGCATGAACAACACAACAGGCTGTGCACTGGCCCGCGACGTCTGTTCGCCGTGCTGCTGCTCACCACGGTGGCGGCCTGGGCCGTGCTCTGCGCGCCGCTGCTCCGGGCCAGGCCCCTGGAGAGGTCCTCTTCCTCTTATGCCACCTACAACGGCGGCTTCCAGGGCAGCCTCATCGCCGCCCGTCCGGCCGACCTCAATGGGGACGGCCGGACCGACCTGCTGCTGGTCACCGGGCTCTCCGCCGGCAAACAGCGATTCGAGACCGTGACCCGGGGCAACTCGATCTTTGCCGAACTGGTGGCCTACCAGGTGAAGGAGAAGACGGCCGTTGCCCTGATGCAGCTGGAAGGCGGCGGATTTGCCCTGCAGGGCGAACCGCTGGCCCTGGACGAGCGCTACATCGCCTTTGACCTGGCCGATCTGGACGGCGATGGATGGCTCGACCTCCTGCTGCTGGACGATGACGGAGTCGAACTGCGGCACCGTCACAGCGGGGGCTGGCTCGAGGACGGCGTTCGTCTGCTGCGGCGCCGGACCACCTTCAGCGGCTGCCGGCAATTTTTCGGCGGGCTGCGCTTCCTCCATGATCTGGACGGCGACGGCCGGTCCGACCTGCTGCTGCCGTGTTACGGGGAGACCCTGGTCCGTTTTGCACCCTTTCCGTTTCATGGGAAGGACCCGTCGTCCGGCGGTGACATCCTGCTGGTTGGGGGGATTGCCGGCCACCGCTACGACGGCAACCAGCTGGTCACTCGCTTTCCCGCACCCCAGCCCGAGGATTGCAACGGGGACGGACTGCTGGATCTGCTGTTCCACATGCCGGACAGCGTACTGATCTTTCCCCAGCAGCCCGGGCGCACCTTTGCCGGAGAACCGCTTGAGATACCCTTTCCCAAGGCCGGTGAAGGCGAGGAACAGACCGGGCGGCACTTCGGGGACATGACCGGGGACGGCATCGCCGACCTGCTGCTCTTCCACACCCTGGAAAAGGACGACTCGTTCCGCGAAGAGAAGAACCCCAAGACCTTCGTGGAGCTCTTTCCCGGAGACAAGGATCTCGTCTTCCCCGATAAGCCGGTCTCCCGCAGCCTGATCCGCGGCATCGTGGCGACCGGGGACGGCGGCGATGACCAGATGCTCCCCTCGTTTCTCGATCTCAACGGGGACGGGCTGCTGGACGTTCTCGGCATTTCCTTTGATGTGGGGATGTTCCAGTTGGTCAAGCTGGCCACGGTGCAAAAGATTACCGTGGAGATCTTTTTCAAGAATTACCTGCAGAATCAGCAGAACGGATTTCAGGGCATTGCGGTCCACGAGGTAAAGGAGAAAATCAAGCTCAACCTTCGTGATTTGCAGATGCCCGAGTTTCCCTTCTTTTCCGGCGACTTCAACGGTGACGGGATCAGGGATTACATCCGCTTCCAGGGCGGGACCTCCCTGGGTGTTCACTTCTCGGCGGGCGACGGGACCTATTCCAAAAAGCCCGACTTGAAGATCAACCTGCCCCGCGAGGCCCGTGAACCTGACCTGCTGATGATCAGTGACCTGAACGGTGACCCGCGAAGCGACGTGGTGGTTTTCAAGGCGGCGTCCACCGGCGAGGAACGGTTCCAGGTGGTGGTTTTCACCTCCAAAACCAGCGGCGGGGGTAGATCATGAACATACCCGTCGCTCTTCGATCCCGAATGCTTCGGGCCACGGCGTTGGCCCTGGCCGTGTTGGCCGGCTTCTCCATTGCCGGGCCAGCAGCGGACCGCGCTGCCGCGCTCTTCGAGAGCCAGGATCTTGCCGTGGAAGCACCGGTGCTCACCTCCTATGTTCAGGACCTCAACCTGGACGGGCGGGTGGATTTCGCTTTTCTGGCCGAGGACCGCCGATTCGTGATCTTTCTCCAGCAGGATAACGGCTGCTTCCTGCGGGGAGAGGCAAAATTCGTCATGCCTGCCGGCACCGATTCCCTCGACCTGGCGGACACGGACGGGGACGGGGTGCCCGACATCTGCCTCACCGTGGAGGGCCGCCTTTTGCAGGTGATCCCTTCCGCCGGCCGCCGCACGTTCTGGGAAGATCAGGTCACCGCCGGTTCCGTTGACAGTGCCGGGGCCCTCAATATCGAGTTGGCCAGGGCCGGGCAAGGCACTGTCCCGGCGCCGCTCACCGATTCCCTGCACCGCAGCCCGGACATCATCTGGGATCTGGACGGGGACGGCCGGCAGGACCTGCTCTATCCCGGTTTTGACGGGCTGCAGATCCTGTTCAACAATCAGGGTGATGACGGTTCGGCCTCTGCACCCTTTTCGTCGGCCAAACGGCAGTTCTTTCCACATGGGCCGCGAGTGTCGCTCAGCGGGAAACGCATCGAGGTACGCCGGGAGATGCCGCGGGCCATGGACCTTTACGGCGACGGCCGGCCGGAAGTGGTGTACGAACCCCGCCCGATCCACGGTCTGGGCCAGCTGGAGGCCGGCTGGTGCCGCTACGCCCCCGGGGAGGGCGTCCTGCAGTGGATCGGCCATGAACTGCAGTTCGGTGCCGGGGAATCGGTAACCGATTACCTTCTGGACGATTTCAACGGCGACGCCATGCCGGACCTCGCCGTGTTGAGCAGCGGCTTCAACTTCGACGATTCCGGGGGCGGCCAGGGGGCTGTCTCCGGCGGGGGCTCAAGCTTCTTCGAGGAGAAGAAACTGCGGATCTGGACCTCGGGAACCGGCGGCACCATGAACCGGGCGCCCGCCGGGCAGTGGATTAGCGAGGTCAATCTCTGGCAGGAGACCGTGATACGCTACCGCGACCTCACCGGTGACGGCGAGGGTGACCTCTGCCTCTTCTATTACAAGGGCCTGATCAAGGCCAGGCTGCAGGTGGACATCTACCCCGGCCAGGGCAAGGGCCGTTTCGGTGAGCGGATCAAGGGCCAGAAGCTGGGTTTCGACTCGGCGGACCGGGGCATGATCCTGGTGGATCACGACCTTGACGGAGACGGTCTGCAGGACCTGGTGCTGGTGGCTGAAGATCAGGTCCGCGTTCACTTGCGCAATGCGTCGGACCACTCCGGGAGCGAGCCTTTCTCCATGCGGCCCTGGGCCGTTCTGGATCTGCGGCCGGAAGCCTCGAGCGAGGAAGGGGATGGGGAAGAGACCATGACCTTCAGCCTCGGCTCCTCCGGCTCCAGCATCACCTTCGAGGCCAACCGCCTGGAAGGGGTCCGGATCATGGATATCAACAGTGATGGCGCCCCCGACCTGGTGATCGTCAACCGCCCCGCGGGGTGGGACGACAAGGATGGGCGGTCGTCGCTCTTCCTCAAGCTGCACCTGTCCAGCAATCGCTGAATACCCGCAGCCACCCGACACCTTTCCGATTTCAGTTCGCCACGCGGATCGTGCGGTGCAGCATCTCGCGGGATTCACCCCTCTCGCCGAAGGCCCGGACGTGGAGCAGATGGTAGCCGTTGGCCATCTTTCTGGTGTCCAGGCGGCAGGCCAGGCCCGGTTTCTGGTCCTCTCCGCAACGCCGGTGCAGCCGGGTCCTCTCCTTTCATCGACGGGTCGAAGAACAGCGTCTTGAAGATGTAGACCGTCGATGCACCGTGCCGGGCTGCGAGATCGACAAAATCGGGAAGTTCCTCGATATTGTAGCGGGCGAAATTCCCGGAAAAAATCAGTCGGGGGGTGCCGCTTGCGGTTTCGGCCCTGCCCCGGTTCACTTCGGCAATCCCCTGCAGCAGTTTCTCCCAACTGGCCCCGGCGCGGACTCGTTCATAGGTCTTGGCGCAGCCGGCGTCTACAGAAAAGACGAGGTCATCCATGCCGCTACGCACCAGGCGCAGGGCCATGGCGCGATCAATGAGTTGACCGTTGGTGGCGAACGCCACGTGGACCCCACAGCGCTTGGCGCGGTCGATCAAGGGAAAGAGGTCGGGGCAGAGCAGCGTTTCCCCGGAAGCGGTGAACCGGACGATGTCCCAACGAGGCAGGGATTTCGCCAGTTTTTTGAGGCGCCGCAGGGCCGGCACCGGGGTCCTGTCCCACGGCCCGGCCGGACGGCCGTTTTGCCGCTCCGCCGTATTGCGGCACATGACACAGTGCAGGTTGCAGCGATTTTCAGGGTTGAAGTAGATGTCGAAGGGCTGGGAACGCAGCCTGACCGCGCCGCGGGCCATCTCCCGCTTCACCAGCCGCCGGTTGCACTCCTTCCGCCACTCATTGTAGACCTGGAACGGGTTCATCGAATGGATTCAATCCCTCCCTGCCATTCATGCATTATCCATGAAAAACACATCGGCGCAAAAAAAAAGCCGGAGCGCGCAATGCGCTCCGGCTGGTAATGTCGGTCTAAGCCCGTTGTTCTAGTTGTTGGCGATGAAGTTCTTGAGCCACTTGGTGCCAACCGACTTGGGCCGGGTGATGGGAATGCCCAGCGCACGGTTCAGGATCATCTGCGAGCACATGCCCATGGCGCGGGACACGCTGAACAGCACGGTGTAGTACTCGAACTCCTTCAGGCCGTAGTGGTAGAGCAGGGCGCCGGAGCCGGCATCCACGTTGGGCCAGGGGTTCTTGGCCTTGCCATGCTCCTTGAGCACGCCGGGAACCACGTTGTAGACCCGGTCGACGGTCTGGAAGACCGGATCGTCGGCGAGATACTTTTTGCCGAAGCCGATGAACGCCGTGAAGCGGGGGTCGGTGACGCGCAGAACGGCGTGGCCGTAACCGGGGATCACCTTGCCGGAGTTCAGGGTCTCCCAGGCGTAGTCCTTGATCTGCTCTTCGGTGGGGGCGCCGCCGAACTTTTCGATGGTCTCCAGGACCCACTTCAGGCACTCCTGGTTGGCCAGGCCGTGCAGCGGGCCGGCCAGGCCGTTGAGACCAGCGGAAACGGCGTAGTAGACATCGGAAAGAGCCGAGCCGACGGTGTGGCAGCTGAAGGCGCTGACGTTGCCGCCCTCGTGGTCGCAGTGCAGGGTGAGGTAGAGGCGCATGCAGTCGTAGAAGTCAGGCGCGTCGTTCCCCATCATGTGGGCGTAGTTGGCGCCCCAGTCGAGGGTCGGGTCGGGAGCGATGAGGTCGCCCTTATCGTAGCGGATGCGGTAGACACCGGCGGCGATGCCGGGGAGCTTGGCCAGCAGGTTCAGCGAGTCTTCGAGGGTGGGATCCCAGTAGTCGAACTTGGTCATCCCTTCGGTGTAGCGTTTGCGGAACTCGGATTCACGCTCCATGCAGAGGATCGCGGTATCCAGCATGGCCATGGGGTGCGAGTCCTTGGGCATGGCCCGCAGCACGTCCCAGACATAGCCGGGAACCTTGCTGCGCGAGGAGTATTCCTTCTGCAGGTCTTTCTTCGCCGCATCGTCGGGCACTTCGCCGAGCAGCAGCAGGTAGAAAACCTCCTCGGGGAGCAGGTCGGCCGGCCCTTCGAGGAGCGGCATGCCGCGAATGATCAGACCGGTGTCCGGCTCGACGAGGGAGGTGTCGCAGACCATGG
>JAQAZP010000195.1:0-52713 GCA_032127265.1 Acidobacteriota bacterium | reverse complement strand
CTTCAGCCTGCCCGGTGACGAGACGCACACCATCGAGGCCACCCATTTCGGTTACGCCACCCAGCAGCAGGCGGTCTATGTCCCGGCCGACGGCACGGTGAACCTCGACTTCAGCCTGGCGGCCACCGCCACAGGCACCGTCCAGGGCACGGTGACCGATTCCGGCGGATCCCCGGTGAGCGGCGCCGCGGTGACCGTTCTCAACACGCCGCTGGCCCCGGTGACCACCAATGGTTCCGGTTTTTACACCCTGGCCGCCCCGGGCGGCGCCAGCTACGACCTGCAGTACAACGCCGCCGGCCACCAGACGGTGACCATCAGCAGCGTGGCCGTCACCGAAGGCGGGACCACCATCCAGGACGTCACCCTGCCCGACTGGTACCACATCCTGATCTGGGAACCCGATCCCACACCGATCAGCGGAACGGCGATGCAGGCCGCCCTCTCAGCCCTCGGCTGGAGCTCGGTGATCACCGGCGACCTCTTTGCCTTCAGCAACCCGCTCACCGATTACGACGCGATCTTTGTCCTGGTGGGAATCTACTCCAGCAACTACACCTTTGGCTCGGGCAGTGCCGAGGAAACCGCATTGACCGACTACCTGGACAATGGCGGCAACCTCTACCTCGAGGGCGGAGATGTCTGGTGCTTCGACAGCTACCCGGCGACCCTCCGCGGCTACTTCAATTACATCAACGAGGGTGACGGCAGCGCCGACCTCTCCAACCCCGCCGGAGTGACCGGAACCTTCACCGACGGGATGAGTTTCAGCTACAGCGGGGAAAACGCGTGGATCGACCATCTCGGCGCCACCAGCCCGGCCTATGAGATCTTCACCAACCCCTCCGACGGTTTTGGCTGCGGGATCGCCCACGATGCCGGCACCTACCGCGTCATCGGCTGTTCCTACGAGTTTGGCGGCCTCAACGACGGCGCTTCTCCCAGCACCAGGCTGGAGCTGATGCAGGCCTACGTCGATTTCTTCGGCCTGGCCGCTCTGCCCCAGGACACCGTGCAGGTGGGCATCAACTTCGTGCCCGACAGCGGAACGCTCCCGTTCAGCACGCACATCTACGTCACCCTGGACAACCTGGTGGGTGACGCCCGCACCGTGGCCGCCTCCATTGACGTCACCCTGGCCAGCGGCGCCTTCTACAGCAATTTCCGCGCCGGCTTCACCAATATCGCGGCCTACGGGAATTTCTCCACCGACTGGGTGCAGAACTTCCCGGCCCTGGGGACCCTGGTGGGGGCCAACATCTTTACCCTCCAGGGATACGATGTGACCCCGGCGCCGTACAACCAGCCGCCGTACGCCCCTTCAGGTGACAGCGACAGTACCAGCTTCACGGTCACCGGTCTGGCGCCCTGACCGGAGCCCGCCGCTCCGGCGGCGGCAGGACGTTTTCAACCTCGACGGCCCGGCTCCTGCCGGGCCGTCGCCAAGTACGGCGGTCCACGCACACCTGGCGGACGGCATCTGTTGACCTCGGGCAGCGGAATGGCTATCCTCAAGCCTTACGGTTGGTGGCCGATTTCGATCATGCCGTTCAACTCATTTAAATACAATGGTTTGTGATTTTGAAACATTCTGCAACAGGAGAGTGAGCGATGACCGCAGACAACGCGACGGGAAGCGGGCCCCTCTGGCTGTCCATCGAGGGGAAGATAGAAGAATTGGGCACCCAGGACCTGTCCGGGGGCAGCCTCGAGGCGGCCATCCAGAAGATCGCCGGTGAACTGGACGAGGCCGGACACAATGTGTCCCAACACGGTGGGAACATGCTGCATCTGCGCAAGGCGCTGGACGCCCGTGCCCGTGTGGGACATGCGATGATGGATGACTTCAGGGCGGCTCTCGGGGCACTGACCCTGGAGGATATGGCCAACGTATCCCGGACCACCGGCAAAGTGCTCGACGGGCTGGGGCAGAGCTGGTCCCGAATTCTCGAAGCCGACCGCCGGTCCGATGTGCAGGGTTTTGTGGAACTGGCCCGGCTGGATCTTCTCGAGACAAAGGCCAAGGCGATGAACGGGGACAAGGGCGTCCGCTACCTGCTGACCGAGCAGGTGGCAGGCCCGGTGATCATCGAGCGGCTGGGCCTCAGCCGGGAGGAACTGGACAAGGTGGTGGCGGCGGTGGCTGCCGAGGCTGCCGAGCGCAAGCGGGTGGCCGGATTGCTGGCGGAGGCCGGCGACGCTTCCGACGAGGAGAAGGTCAAACTGCTGCTGAACAAGGAAGTTCCCGAGGACCTGATTCTCGAGTTGGCCGGTGTGGATCGGGCGGTGCTCACCGCGGCACAGAAGGCCATGGAAGAGGAGATGAAGGAGAAGCAGCGGCTGGCCGAGGAGGCCGCAGCCAAGAAGGCGGCCGAGGCTGCCGGGCCCTCACTGGACGACATCCCCAACGACGAGATGCTCGAGTATATCGAATCGATCCGCGAGATCCTGGAGTTCTCCGACGTGGAGAAGGAGATCCGGACCATGTGTGAACAGAGCTCCATCCCCAAGAGCCTGGTGGACATCGCCGTCTCCGATCCGGGCAGGCTCGACGAACTGGAGGCCAAGGCCGAGGGATAGAGCCCGGAGCTGAAATCTCGAACTCCGAACGGGACAACACCAGGGCGGGATCGCTGGATCGCAAGGCCGGCACCCCGCCCTTTCCTTTTTCTGCAGGCTCATCACGGGACTGTTTTCCCGGTGAGATCCGATCCTGTATGATGAAACAGACGTTTTTCTTTCCCCCGCCACCGAGGAGGATCAAAATGCAGAAACGTTATCGAGGTCCCCGGATCAAGACGGAATTCTGTTTTGAATCAACCGCGCTGGCCTGCGGCAAGACTCCTGTTCCGCCAAGCGGGTCCCATCACTTTGTCAATGGGTATGACACCTTCACCGGCCACTTCGGGCCGGGTATGGGAGCCGAGGAATCCGTGTCCAGTCAGGTCGGTATTGGATTTGGTATTGCCACTACGACTTCCTATTGGTATAGCGGCCTCTGTATGAACTGGGTCACACTGGCGTCGTAGTCGATGTGCCCGCCGGCCTGTCCGGACGAGCGCCGAGTCAAGGATCAAAGGTCATGTCGCAAAACGTCACGGTGGTCTTCTGCCCCTACCTGGGCAGCAGTGACGCTGTCCCGCACCTCGGTATTGCCCGCATCGCCCAGGCGGTGAAACTGGCCGGCTACCCCTGCCGGGTGCTCGACGCCAATGCCCTGGTGGCCCGGGAGGACCCGGAGTGGTTCAACCGTTTCAGCTACCTGACCAACATCGGCCGGGACATTCCCCGGATCAGCTTTCTCTTCGGCCTCCCCGAACTGCTCTGGTCGCTGGCCGACCCGGCGGCCGACCCGCCGCCGCCGGAATCGATGACCGCCGATGCCGGCTCGGCCACGGTCGAGCTGCCCCGGGACCTCCACGCCCGGGCCGGGAAGGTGGCCGACCTGGTGCTGGAGACCGATCCCGCCGTGGCCCTGCTCTCCACCTACATCTCGAACCACGCCTTCACCTGCCACATGGCGCAGGAGCTGCGGCGCAAGCGGCCCTCGCTGCCCCTGGTCTGGGGCGGGCCTGGGGTCTACCTGCCGCCGGTGCGCAAACTGCTGGTCGGCCTCGAACTGGCCGACGCCTTCGTGGTGGGGGAGGGGGAGTGGGTGGTGCCCCGTCTGCTGGAGGATTTCTTCAGCGGCGGGTTCCAGGCTTCGCCCGGTGTGGAAGTTGCCGGTGGGGAACCGGCAAAACCGGCGCCGCTGCAGCCCGACCTCTCGCTGCTGCCGATCCTCGACGTGGACGATTTCCGTCCCCCCGACACCGTGCCGCGGATGCCCGGAGGGGGGGTGTGGAACCGGCTGACCATCGAGGGCTCGCGGGGCTGCCGCAGCAGCTGCACCTTCTGCACCGAAAAGTATTTCTGGGCCAGGTTCAGGTCACGGCCGGCGGAGAAGGTGGTGGAGGAGATCGCGCACCTCAACCAGCGCTACGGCGTCACCTACTTCAACTTCACCGACACGGCGATGAACCACGACCCGGACTGGCTCGACCGGCTGGCAGCCCTGCTCATCGAGCGGAAACTGGAGGCCCGCTGGGTGGCCGAGTTCGTCCCCTCCTTCAACCTGACCCCCGAGCGCTGCCGCGCGGTGCGCGAGGCCGGTTGTGTGGGGGTCAACCTGGGCACGGAAACGCTGCTCGACAAGTACCGCAGGATCCTCGGCAAGCGGGAGAACGACGAGACCATCGAATTCTCCATCGCCAACCTCTACGGTGAAGGCCTCTACGCCCTCTCCCACATCCTGATCGGTTACCCCGGACAGACCCCGGCGGAAATGGCCGAGGATATGGCCCGTCTGGCCGATCTCTACCGGCGCTACCCCAACCCCCGGAAGCGCAAGATTGCCCGGCCCGACCTGTTCCGGGTGGAGCCCTTCACACCGATGTACACCCACGCGGAGAAGTTCGGCATCGACCTCGAGACGTATACCTTTCCCATTCCCCAGCCGTTCCAGCACCTGGAACAGACGATCCGGGAGATGTCGGTGGTCTGGCAGCACGGGATGTCGGCCCGGGACAGGATGTTCTATGCCGGCAAGCTGAAAATGCTCTTCGAGGGCGGGTCGTGAGCCTGCACCCCGGCAGGTCCCGCCTGGCCGAGGAGAGCCCCTGCCGCTGCTGCGGTCACCGGCCATGTTTTTTCTGCGGGCCGAGTGGGCCTATAATTAGCGGCCGATGATGAGCAGATCGTGGTACAAAGGGATGAAGTCGGGGACGGGGGGCGTGGTGCGCGGCAACGAAGAGAAACAGAAACCGAAGCTGAAGACGGTGCGTTATGCCTTCCGCACCATCATCTGGCCCCGGCGCTGGCTGGTGCTCCTCGGCATCGGGCTGATCATCGTCAACCGCCTCTCCGGCCTGGTCCTGCCCGGGGCGAGCAAGTACCTGGTGGACAACGTGATCGGCCACTCGGACCTCAAGCTGCTCAGGCTGCTGCTCGCCGCGGTGAGCGGCGCCATCCTGCTCCAGGCGGTCACCTCCTACTTCCTCACCAAGCTGCTCAGCGTCGAGGCCCAGAACATGATCTCCCAGCTGCGGGTCAAGGTCCAGGGGCGGATCATCCATTTCCCGGTGCGCTATTTCGACAACCACAAGTCGGGCGAGCTGATCTCGCGGATCATGTCCGACGTGGAGGGCGTGCGCAACCTGATGGGCACCGGCCTGGTGCAGCTCTTCGGCGGCCTGCTCACCGCCGTGGTGGCCCTGGCCCTGCTGGTCCGGATCAATGCCATGATGACCCTCTACGCGCTGGTGCCCATGGTGGTCTTCGGGACGATCATGCTCAAGGCCTTCGGCTACATCCGGCCGATCTTCCGCCGCCGCCGGGTGATCGAGGCCGAGGTCACCGGCCGGCTCAACGAGTCGCTGGGGGGTATCCGGGTGATCAAGGGGTTCAACGCCGAGTCCCAGGAGATTCGCTCCTTCCAGCAGGGGGTGGACCGCCTGTTCCGCAATGTGCGGAAGTCGCTTACCGCCACCAGCCTGGTTTCCAGTTCGGCCACCCTGCTGCTCGGCATCTCCGGGGCGGCGATCATGGGCCTGGGCGCGCTGATGATCATCCGCGGCCGGATGACCGTGGGCGATTTCTTCGCCTTCACCCTCTACCTCGGGTTCATGATCACCCCGATCCTGCAGATGAGCAACATCGGCAGCCAGATCACCGACGCCTTTTCCGGGCTGGACCGCATGGAGGAGGTGCTCGACCTGCCGCGGGAGGCCGACGATCCGGCGCGCACCGTCGTCCTCGGCCGTGTGGCGGGGCGGATCGTCTTCGAGGGCGTCACCTTCTCCTACGAGGAGGGCAAAGTGGTGATCGACGACATCAGCTTCGAGGCCCCGGCCGGCTCGGTCATCGCCCTGGTGGGCAGTTCCGGCTCGGGCAAGACCACCATCGCCGGCCTGGCCGCCGCGTTCATCCAGCCCGACCGGGGGACGGTCCGCGTCGACGGCATCGACCTGGCCTCCGTGGTGCTCGACAGCTACCGCTCGCAGCTGGGGGTGGTGCTGCAGGACGATTTCCTCTTCGACGGCACGATCCGCGAGAACATCCTTTTCGCCGACCCCGGCGCCGACGAGCAGCGGGTAACGGCCGCGGCGGCGGCGGCCCATGTCAGCGAGTTCACCGACCGTTTCGAGGAAGGCCTGGAGACGGTGATCGGCGAGCGGGGGGTCAAGCTCTCCGGCGGCCAGCGGCAGCGAGTGGCCATCGCCAGGGCCATGCTGGCCGACCCGCGGGTGCTGATCCTCGACGAGGCCACGTCGAGCCTCGATTCGGAGAGCGAACTGCTGGTTCAGGACAGCTTCAAACACCTGCTGGCCGGCCGCACCACCTTTGTCATCGCCCACCGGCTGAGCACCATCCGCCGTGCCGACCAGATCCTGGTGGTAGAGAAGGGCAGGATCGTCGAACGGGGAACCCATGCCCAACTGGTGGACGCCGGCGGCCGCTACCAGGAGCTGCACGAATTCCAGGGACGGATCTGAGCACCGTGAACGACTCGCACCCTGTCCCGCCCTGCAACGGGTGAATCGCCCCCGCGGTGGCCTTCTTTTCGGCAGCAGGGCTTCGCTCCCGCTTGACCCGGATCGGTCCGTTTCCTATGCTGATCGTTCGTATATCTACGCCAGCCTGGCGGGAAAGATTCCGGCGGCGAGGCGATGGTCTCATGCAGAGAAGTGGAAGGAGCATTTGCTATGGCCGATCTGAGCACCACCTACATGGGCATCAAGCTGGCCAACCCGATCGTTGTTGGCGCCTGTTCGCTCTCCAAGAACGTTGATGCAATAAAGAAACTGGAAGATGCCGGCGCCGGTGCGCTGGTGATTAAGTCGCTCTTCGAGGAGCAGATCCAGATCGAGCGCCGGGCCTTCGACGATGACCTGGACCAGTTCGGTAACACCTTTGCCGAGGCGGTTTCACTCTTCCCCGCGGTGGAGCATGGCGGGCCCAAAGAGCATCTGCACTGGCTCGAGAAGTCGCGCAAGGCGGTGAAGATGCCGCTTATCGCCAGTCTCAACGCGGTGGAGCACGACACCTGGGTGGAATGGGCCAAACAGCTGGCCAGCGCCGGGGCGGACGGTCTGGAACTCAACTTCTACTCCCCGCCTCTGGATACGGCGATCACCGCCGGTGACATCGAGGAGAGTGAGCTGGAGGTGCTCTCTTCCGTGGCCCAGGCGGTGAAGATCCCCGTATCGGTGAAACTGCACCCGCAATACACCAGCCTGCTGAACGTTGCTTCCCGTTTCGCCGATGCCGGCGCCCGGGCCCTGGTCCTCTTCAACCGGTTGTTCGAACCTGACATCGACGTCGAGACAGAGTCGCAAAAGATCGCCCCCGGGCTGAGCCGGCCGGGTGACACCCTGCTGTCCGTACGCTGGGCCGCGCTGCTCACCGGCCGGGTGGAGACCGATATCATCGGCTCCGGCGGTATCGGCAGCGGCCGGGATGCGGCGAAGATGATCCTTGCCGGTGCCCGGGCGGTTCAGGTGGTCAGCATGTTTTACCGCCATGGCATGGACGGCCTGGGAGGAATCGTCGGCGAACTGGGCGCATGGATGGACGAACGGGGCCATGCCGACATCGAGAGCTTCCGCGGCAAGCTGGCTCAGGAGCGGCTGAGCGATCCCTGGCATTACACCCGCGGGCAATACATCAAGGGTATTCTCGGCTTTGATTGATCACCCCACCCTTCCGGCTGCCCGGGCGTGGCGGTGATCGGCGGGGGCAACTCGGCCGTGGACGTGGCCCTGGAAACCTGCCGCTGCGGGGCCCGGGTCACCATCGTAGTGCAGGAGCCGGGGTTCAAGAAGGGTGTCAAGCATTGGGTCCTGCCCGACATCGAGAACTCCCGCGAGCACCCCGGCCGGATCTTCGACCGCATCGGCACACACTACGCCAGCAAGCGGAATTGAACAGCCGGCTGATCCCCGGGGCGGAAAGAGAGAGCACCTCCGGAAGGAGGGGCTGTTCTTTCGCCGGCGCTCGAAGTCAGGGGGCGTATCCGGCGATACTGCAACTGTCGCTGGCCGCGGCGCCGGCCGGCGGGTAGGGCGGCAGGTTGTACGGCGCCGGAGTGACGTCCATCCCGTGGATGGTGAAGACGCTGGTGCCCACCAGTCCTGCTGCCGCCGGCAGGTTCTGGTTCCAGCCGGTGATGAAACTGGCCCCGGGGGCAATGTTGGTGAACCCGGCCCGCCAGGAGCCAACGCTGCCGCCGCCGGCCAACTGGATATCAACCCGGCCGGCGATGCGGCGGGCCAGGCCGGCCTGGGGGTTGTCCAGCCGGACGGAAAAGGCGGCGGTGAAGGGCAGGGTCCCGGCCTCGGGGGCGCAGTTGATCTCCACTGTCAACCCGGAATCGATCACGGTGAATGAGTAGAATCCGGCCGGGGCAGTACGCGGCAGGGTTTCGCTGCGGCCCGAGTTGTCGGCGGCCGAGAGGTAATACTCCACGGTCTGTCCTGCTGCCTGTCCCGGCATGTCTGCCTCGTAGGTATCAATACCGCCGTCTGGGATGAGGGTCAGGCCGTTCCAGGTTGACGCACCGGCCAAACGCCACCAGACCTTCAACTGACCGGCGATCACCCCGCTTTCGCTGCGGTCGTCAATCATTGCGGTCACTGTGTGTCCTGATGCCTGGGGAACGTCCGTGTCGAGACGGCGGTGGGTGATCCTCAGCATCTGCGGGTCGAACACCGCCCGGGTGCGGCAGTGCAGGGCATCGTAGTAGTACCAGCTGCCCCAGGGGAAGCCGATGACCTCGTAGCCCGGCATGGCCGCCTGGAAGGTGGCGATGGCCTGGGAGTCGCCGGGGATGTTGAACTGGGGCACCAGAACCTTTTTGTTGAGGATCAGCGAGTTGGTGTAGGCCGCGATTCTGCTGCCGCTGTAGGTCGGGCAGTCGATGCGCACGATGGAGTAGGGCCGGCCGTAGCAGGTTGTGGCCGAGGCCAGCTGGGCCAGGTTGGCCTCGATCCGGTCGTATTCCTCGTGCCAGGTGGGGGGGAGCTTGACCAGCAGGGTCTCCTCGTCCAGCGGCTTCATCCAGCAGTCGATGTGCTGAATGCCGTTGTTTTCGGTGCTCTCCACCACCTGGTAGTCGGTGGTGCCGAGCCAGTCGGCAGCCAGGGTGCGGAACTGGGCCTCGGTCCACAGCTGGTTGTTCTCGCCCACCATGGCGCAGGTGGAAAACCCGGTGTGGTGGCCGTCCACCAAAAAGTTGCCCCCGGTGAGGTAGGCCGGGAAGGCGTGCAGCGGCGCGCTGAAGTATGCCGCCACGTCGGCATTCACCCCATCATCGCCCACATACCCGCCGGGTGAAGAGATCGGCACACAGGCGTTGCTGACCCAGGGGTAGCCCTCGAAGATCGGGTCAAGGATGCCCCAGTCGCCGTTGCCGTCGAACAGTTGGTGCGGGCCCCAGTCCCGGGGCCAGTGCGAGCCGACACTGGTCTGAATGTATTCCACGCGGGCCGGGTCGATGCCCCAGGAGTTGAAGGTGCTGCGGGCCGAACTCTCGGCGCCGCTGCCGTTGACCAGCACGTAGAGCATGTCGTCTTCGGCCAGTTCCCGCACCAGGGCCTGGGGAATGCCCAGCGGCCAGCTGATCAGGGTGCCCAGAGCCGGCTCCCATTCGGCGATCACCCGTACCGGCGGTGCGGGCTGTGCCGCCGCGGGCAAGGCTGCGGCAAGCAGGATCATGACGGTCAGCATCGTGGGGGTCGTGAGAGCGAGATACCTGCGGAACATCTGGTCCTCCAGGGGAGTGGGGATTCCTGTCCGGTGATCTGTTGCCGCCCTGGAGTGACGCGTGGTGCCGATCCGGGTGGAACGTGAAAATGACGCAAGGCCGGGGAGTCAGCCGCGCAATTGTCTCCCCTAAGATATACGGCCTGCGGGGCCGGATTGCAAGAATCCTCAATGAGTTGTTACAAACGTCTTTGAAAATCCTGCACCTCGCCGGGCCCGCTGTTCGGCGCCGTTGGCGATGTGTTGCCGGCGATAGCCTTTCTTCGTCAGGCCGGGTTGAACGAGGGGCCGGAATTCGTCTGAGCGCTGGTTCAATCCCCGCTCCCGGAACGGCCAGGCGGGCCGTCGGGCTTGAGCCGCAGAATACGCCGGGCGTGGAGTTCGGCGGCCAGGAGGGCCGTCGGGCCATGGTCCGTCGGTTGATTAATGTTCAGAACCCGTGCGGTCTCACCAAGGCTTTTCCCGCCGGCCAGCAGTTTGAGCGTGTCGAAGCCCGGTCCGTCCAGCGGCATCCGCTCGCCCTGCTGCTCCACCATCGCCCGGCCCGTGGACGGGTTGCGGGCCAACTTCATCCCGGGGCTCTGCACCAGGCGGTGGTCCGGTTCGAAAAGCCGGTGGATGCCGGCAGCGAAGCGGCGGTAGTCGGCCGGCGCAACCGCCCAGGGGTCACGGTGGAAGCCGAGTTTCGAGGCCAGGTAGAGATGCAGCGATTCGTCGTGGGGCTTCACCGGCTCCCACTGTTTGAGCAGGCCGGCGGCGAACTGTATCTCCGGGTAGTCGGCTGTCGGCAGATCGATGAGGCGGATGCCGAAGTCCGCCGGTCGCTGGAAGACGTCGCTGGCCGGTTCCAGACGAAAAGTGTTGGCCAGCAATCGCTGGGGCAGGCCCCGCGGGGGCACGCCCTCGGCGGCCAGCTCTTGGTCCACGTCGCGAAAGAAGGCCGATTGCTCCATCACGTCCTGCGGCGTCTCCCCCGGGAAGTTGACGATGCACTGCACGCGCAGCGAGAGGCCGGCCAGAACAGCGTCCACGATTACCTGCTTCATTTCCCCGGGGTCGGTCTGTTTTCCCATCAGCTGGAGCATCCGTCGTGAACCGTGCTCGGCGCCGAGGAACAACCGGCTGAAACCGGCCCGGCGCATCTGGTCCAGCAGCGGCCGGGACAGTCTGGCCCCCTGGATGAAGGCGAAGGAGAAGGCCGCCTCGGGCAACTGCTCGATCACCAGGCCGCAGAAGCGCTCGAGCCAGCGGGACGAGAAGTTGACCAGGCTGTCACAGCAGTAGAAAAGGGATACGCTCCAGGTGTCGCGGATCTGTTTCATCTCCTGCACCACCGATTCGGGGCTGCGGGAGCGGAACCGACCCCAGAGCTTCTGCTCGGTGCAGAAGACGCAGCGGTTGACGCAGCCGCGGGAGAAGGAGATGGGCAGTCCTTCGAAGCCGCGCAGCAGGTAGTCGCTCAACCGGCCCCCGGGCCAGGGAAAGCCCGTGAAATCGGGGCGGGGGAGTTGGTCCGGATCGGCCGGCGGGCGCGGGGTATAGCGGATCTGACCCTCGTGGACCGCTGCCGCGCCGGGGATCGGGCCGCCGCTCTCCCCGGCACGGACCAACTCGGCCGCGGTCAGTTCCCCCTCGCCGACCACGCAGACGTCGGCCAGGCGGTTGGCCAGCAGCAGCGCCCGCACCGGCTCGTCGAACACACCCGGGCCGCCGAAAACCAGGCGGATTTTCGGGTCAAGACGGCGCACCGCCCGGGCGGCGAGCATGGTGGGCCAGAGGTTGCTGACAAAAGTGGAGAACCAGATTTCCCCGGCAGCGGTGGCCAGCACCCGCTTCATCGCGCCGGCGGTCCAGCGGGTGACCTCTTCGGCATCCTCCAGGGCCCGGGCATCCCGGCGGCCCAGCGCCTCCAGCCCCTCCCGGTTCTCGAACACCGAGTGGAAGACCAGGTCGGCGTCGGTGCTGCCGAGGAAGTTCACCGTTTTGGGATTGCCGCTCCAGGCGTGGTGATGCAGCCGCTGGTAGAGCGAAAAATTAAAGGCGCTCAGCTCGAGGTCCAGGTCATGCACCGTCACACTGGCCCCCGCCTGCCGCAGCGCGCCGTTGATACAGGCCAGTCCCAGGGGGACACTCTTGTTGGTGTAGGTGGGCAGGATGACCAGGGCGATGGACATGGCGCGAGCGTCTCCTATCCCTCGGCCGCGGTGAATGCGGCGGCGTGGGGCAGGTCCTCGGGTGTCATGCAACGGATCTTCATTTGTGATACTTCTCGCCGCTGACGATGGTGGCCGCACGATAAAGCTGCTCCAGCAGCAGCACCCGGGCCAGTTCATGGGGCAGGGTCAGCAAGGAGAGCGACAGCCGCTCGTCGCAGGCCTCCAGCGTTTCGGCGGAAAGACCCACCGGGCCACCGATGAGCAGCGCCAGCTTTCCGTAGACCTCCAGATTTTTCTCCAGGTAGCGGGCCAGTCCCGGGCTGTCCAGCTGCTGTCCGGTGCAGTCCAGAGCGATCCGGCGCCCGGTTCCCTCGCTGGCTTCCAGCAGCAGCCGGCCCTCCTTTTCGGCGGCCACACCGTCGGGGCCGCCGTGGCCCACCGCATCCCGCACCTCCACCAGCCGGGCGGAGGTGTAGCGGTTCAGCCGACCCAGGTATTCCTCCTGGGCCGATTTCCAGTGCGCGGTCTTCAGCTTTCCCACTGCCGCGATGAGGATCTGTCCACCCAGGCGTTTCAAGAACTCCCCTCCACGATTCAGTCGGCCGCTTGCCCGCGCAGCATGCTTTCCGGCATCTGGACGCAGAGCACCTCGCCCCGGGCGCAGATTGTGCCCCCGGCGGAGAGCGTGGAGGAGACCAGAACCTTGCGTCCCTTGACCTCCTCGATCCGGCCGCGGATCTCCAGCACCACACCCAGGGGGGTGGGGCGGAGGTAGTCCACCTTCAGCTTCGCCGTGACGTAGCGCAGGGGCGGCTCGCTGTCCATCGGCCGGCCTTCCTCGCGGTAGCCCGCGGCCGCCGCGGTGCCGGTGGAGTGACAGTCGATGAGCGAGGCCACCATCCCGCCATAGACATACCCGGGAATCGCGGTGTGATACGGCTCGGGCGTATAGCGGCAGACCGTCTCCTCTCCGTCCCAGAAACTCCTTATCCGGTGCCCCTTCTCGTTCAGCCGGCCGCAGCCGAAGCAGTGGGACACGTCCTCCGGGTAGTAGTCCTGAAATGCTTTTTCGGTCATTTCATCTCCAGAATCTGGGCCAGCACCTCGTGCCGCGGGTTGATGACAAGATTTTCCGGTTTCGCCGGTATGGGGAGCAGCGGGGTGAGGTCTTCGGCACTGCGCAGGGTGAGGGCAGTGAAGGTGAATTCGAGGGTTGCCCTGGGGACGGGCGCCAGGAGTATCAGGGCCACAAACAGTGCGGCGGAGAGTGATCCGAACGATGCTGAACCGCTACGGTCTGTGTTCATCGGGCCAACATCCCCCGCCGCGCCGCCGGTTACTCGTTGACAAACTCCGCCTTGGCCCGGGGCCCGTTGGTGATGAAGTTCTCCAGACCGATCCGGGCGTCCTTCGTCTCGAAGCAGGCTCCGAAGGCCACCGCCTCCATCTTCAGGCCGGTATCCAGCGAGGCCATGGCCCCGGACAGAATGGCGTCCTGCATGATCTGGTCGATTCGCGTGCTCAGGTGACCCAGGTCCAGCTCGGGCAGCGTGTCGGGCACGGAGATCGGCCCCCTGGAGATGGGGATCAGGTCCACTTTGTCGTTTCCGGCCTTGGTCGCCAGTTCGAGGGCGGTCTGCAGCAGGTCGCCGGCCACCTCCTCGCGAATCAGCCCCATTTCCAGGGCCTCGTCGGAGGAGATCGGCTCCCCGAGGCGCAGGATCGGCCAGGCCTTTTCCAATCCGATGAGCCGGACCAGACGCTGGGTGCCGCCGTAGCCCGGGATCAGGCCCAGTTTCGGTTCGGGCTGGCCGGCCAGCACCCTGGCCCCCTTGCGGGCCAGCCTGGCGTGGCAGCTCATGGCCAGTTCGTTTCCGCCGCCGAAGGCCAGGCCGTTGAGCGCACAGACCACCGGCTTGCGCAGGTTCTCGATGGTGCTGAACACGGCCTGACCCCGCAGGGCCACCTGTTCGCCCTCGGCGGAACCTTTGACCCGGGCCAGCTCCGTGATGTCCGCTCCGGCCACGAAGGCGGTGGGGCCGAAACCGGTGAGCACTACGGCCTTGATCGCCTCATCACCGGCCAAAGTGTGAAAGTGCGCTTTTAGCTGGTCCAGCACGTCCTTGTTCAGCGCGTTGAGCGCTTTGGGCCGGCGGATGGTGATCACCGCCACACTGTCCACGTCACGGCGCAGCACCACCGGGATCTCCCAGTTCTTTCCCATCGCTGCCTGGCGTTCCAGGCTTTCCGCAATGGCGAAACCGGGATGCCTCGCTGCAAATCCCTTGACCATTTCCAGGGCGTCCAGCAATCCCTCGCGGTTCATCAGGTCAAAGGGGCCTGTCATCCCCGCCCCCGAAGTGATGGCCAGTTCCAGGTCGCTGATCGAGGTAATCCCGCTCTCCAGCACCTGGGTCACCAGGCCGAAGTAGGCTCCGAGCATCTGCCTTGAAATGACGTTGAATTGCTCGTCGTCGAAGAGGTTCTCCTCTCCCTTTTCCGCCACGTCCCAGGCTTTGCTCTCCTTCACCATCTCCACCAGCAGGTCGGGGACGGCGTACCAGGGTGACAGGGTGTTCAGCCGGTCGATGCCCCGGGCCACGTGAGCCATATCGCCGGGTGTGTTCAGAGCGGCCAGCGGTCCGGTTTTCATCCCCAGTGCCCGGGCGGCCACCGCGTCAACCACCTTGGCCTCCGCCACCCCTTCCTGGACCAGCAGCATGGCGGCCAGGGCCAGGCCATCGGTCACCGGCCGTATGGCGTGGCCCACCCGTGCGCCCACCTCGATGGGGATCTTGCCCATCTGTTCGAGGAACTGCATCATCCAGGCGGTGGTTTGAGGGTCGGTTTTCGCGGTGGAGAGCACTTCGATCACCGGGTTCCGGTCGGCCGGAGTGTGGAAGTGGACCACCAGGCAGCGTTCGGGGCGGGCGGCCTCCTTGAAGATCGTATCCGGTTCGAGGTGGGTGGCGTTCATGGCCAGGATGCAGTCCGAGGGGCAGACACCGTCCAGCTGACCCAGCGTGGCCCGGGCGCTCTTCAGGTCATGACAGGCGGCTCCCACCACCAGGCCGGCGCCGGAGAGGCTGCCCATGTCGCTGGTGAAGGTGAGGGCGGAGAGGATCCCGTCTCGGACTTTCTCCTTCATCTTTCCCGACTCCACCGAGGCGGCCAGCGTCCTCTCCACGCCCTGGCGGGCCGTGGTCACCGCTTCTTTCGAGGGCCCTACGAGGGTGACCCCCACGCCGTAGGGGCTCAGCGACTGGGCCATCAGGGCGGCGATACGCAGGGCGGCGGTCCCGGTGCCCACCACGCCAATGTCGGCGATTCTCTGTACCTCCAGCAGGTATTTCATCTTGCTCTCCACTCCCTCGGGCTGTCCCTCCCGGGGTGGGCCTCCAAGGCTCCGGCCCCGGACCGGGCTCGTTAGGACAGGGCCTTCAGCGACCCAACTTGTATTTCACCAGGCGGTTCAGTGCGGTCATCGCCCGCTCGGCGGTGGTGAAGGTGGGGATGCCGCCTTCGTCCAGCGTTTCCGAGAGGACGTTGTACATCGTGCCCGCGTTGACCGAAACCACCACCGGCTTGTCCGCTTTTGCTCCCTGACGAATGATCCGGGCCGCCACGTTCTCCACTTCTTCGGCCATCTCGTTGACCTTGGTGTGCAGCATCACCGTGTGCGGCACGATGGAGATGAACAGGCAGTCCACTCCAGGATCCTGCAGCAGCAGTTCCACGCACCGCTCGTACACCGCGTCATCGGCCATGGGGGTCAGGTCGAGGAAGGCGTTGACCCCAACAAAGGGCGGCAGCGCCTCGCGGAGCTGTTCCCGGGTTTCCGCGGCCAGCTCGGCCAGTTCCAGGCTGCCGATGCTGTCCGCGGCGTAGGTGCTCTCGAACCCGGCGTTGACCACCCCGGCCACCCGGCGGCCCCTGACCGACTTGCCGCCCATCAGGGCGAAAGTCTTGATCAGGTCCTTGTGGTCCAGGATGTGCTCGGCGGTGATGGCGCCGGCCTGCTCGAAAGCGGCCAGGGCCACCTTGTAGTCGCCGGTCATCGAGGCGGTGTGCGAGGCCGCGGCCCGGGAGCCGGCATCGGTGCGCCCGGCCTTGTAGACGATCACCGGTTTTTTGCTCTGCCGCACCGCGTCGAAGAACTTGCGGCCGCCGCAGGCCTTGAACCCCTCGATATAGAAGGCCAGCACGTCGATGTCCGGGTCCTTCTGAAAGTAGAGGGCCAGGTCGCCGGGGTCGACATCGATCTGGTTGCCGTAACTCACCACCACCCGGGGGTAGATGGCGTCCTTCAGGCTGTCCAGCTCAGCTACGCCCAGGGCCCCGCTCTGGGTCAGAAGGGCCACGTTGCTCTCTGTCTTTGGCCGGTACTGCAGTTTCTCCTCGGGGATGAAGAGGGTGTTGTATCCCGCCTGGCGGTCGGTGGCCGCACGGAAGATGCCCAGGCAGTTGGGCCCCACCAGGCGCATCCCGGTGCCGGCTATCACGTCGAGAATCGCCTTTTCCAGCGACTGGTCGCCCTGGACCTCGCTGAACCCGCCGGGGATCAGGATCACGCTCTTCGAGCCCTTGGCCTTCGCCTCCTCCACCACCCGTGGGGCCAGTTTCGCCGGCAGGGTGACCACCACCAGGTCCACCCGCTCGGGGATCTCGGCCAGGCTGGTGTACATCCGGTACGGGGTGTCGGCGATGGTGGCGGTGCCGCCCTTGAGGTTCACCAGGTAGAGGTCCTTGCGCCCCAGGTTGTGCAGCAGGGTGGCGATGTTGTTCCCCGTCTTGCCGCTGTCGGTGGCCGAAACGCCGACCACCGCGATCCCCTCGGGGTAGAACAACTCGTCGAGGCCCTTGTCGTTCGGCCCGGCCTGCAGATCCAGTTTCCTCTCCCGGGGCAGGAAATTGGCCAGGCCGTCGATGGAGATCAGGCGGTGCTCCCCGTCGAAGACCAGCGGGTTGACTTCGAACTCGGAGAAAATGTATTCCGGCGGGTCGGGGTTGAGGCTCGAGTAGTGGGAGAACATGCGGCCGAACTGGTAGACCGCGTCCGCGATCCGCTCGATGTGCTGCTGGTTCCCCTCCTCGCGGTACTTGATCGTGATCCGAGCTTCCCCGAGCATTCCCAGGCACTCTTCGCGCCCCAGGGGCAGCAGCTTGACGTTGGGCGAGGAGAAGTGACGGGCAAAGTGCTCGGCGTCAGCCCCGCCCTTGCTGAAGGAGATCACCGGGCCGAAGGCCAGGCTCTCCTTGATCCCAATGAGGATCTCGTTGCCCAGCTCCGGGCTGTAGGTCACCTGCTCCACCAGCAGAAACCCTTCGATGGCCGGGGAACCGTCGGCGAATATTGCGTGGGCCGGAATCTCGGCCTGCATCTTTTCCATGGCGGCGCGGATATCCCAGAAGTCCCGGGAGACCCGGCGCACACCACCGATTTTCGACTTGTGCGGGATGTCGCGGGAGACCACCTTGAGCACCAGCTTGTCCGAGGCCAGGCGTTCCGGCAGGCCGTCGGACAGCTGATCCGGACCGCTGAGAAAGAGGTATCCGGGCACGGCCAGCCCCATGGCTTCCAGGATGTGGTACACCTCGTGCTCGTGGAGCGAGGACCGTCCGTCTCCGGCCGCAGTGGCCAGGACACCGTCGATGACGGCCGTTTGTTCCGGGGTCAATGGCTCGATCATGACGCGGCTTCCTTTGCGCTAGCAGGAATGTTCAAGACCAGGATAAGAAAGGGGATCATCAGTATTTTCCAAATGCCGGTTTTTGTCAAACCTCGGGCTCGGCGATCCAGGCCTTGAGCGTGTTCACGGAAATATTCAGCTTTCTGGCGGTTGCCGCCCGGTTGCCGTCCAGCAAGGAAAGGGCCCGCATCGCGTAGCGGCGGCGGAAACGATCCAGTGGTTCGATGCCCTCGGCGGTGCCGGGCAGTTCCTCATCCCGGCCGGAAAGCCGCTGCCTCTCCTCGGCCAGCGCTTCGGCCACCGGCTGATCGAAGGCCAGGGCCCGCCAGAGCAGCTTTTTCAACTGGCGCACGTTGCCTGGCCAGTGGTATTCCTCAAGCGCCTCCGTGTCCCGCCGGCCCAGTTCCCGTCTGGCCCAGCGATTATCGGAGGCTTTCAGCCGTGTCCAGGCCGATTGCGCCAGCCCGGCGATATCCTCCCGCCTCTCCCGCAGCGGCGGGATCTCCAGCGGCAAAACGTCCAGACGGTGGAAGAGGTCTTCGCGGAACAGGCCCTCGGCGGCCAATCGGGCCAGCTTGCGGTTGGTGGCCGCGATCAACCGCACGTTCACCGTCCGTGTCTTGCCGCCGGCCCCCACCCGTTCCACCTGCCCGTCCTCCAGCACCCGCAGCAGTTTGGCCTGCACTTCCGGGGGCAGTTCGCCGATCTCGTCAAGGAAGAGGATTCCGTTGTCCGCAATCTCGAAACGGCCCTGGCGGTCGGTATCGGCTCCGGTGAAGGCGCCCCTTACGTGGCCGAAGAGGTCGGAGTTGACCAGCGCGATGTTCCCGGAGTAGAGGGCGCAGTTCACCGGGACAAAGGGCTCGGCGGCCCGGTCGCCGCCCTCGTGGACCAGGTGAGCCACGTGCTCTTTGCCGGTGCCCGATTCACCGGTGATCAACACCGGGGCGTCGCTGGCGGCGGTCAAGCCGATCCGCCGCCGGAGCAGGCGGATGGCCGGTGACCGCCCCTCCAGCACGTAGGTGGACCCCGAAGTTTCGGCCATTTCCATCAGCCGCAGGTCTTCCTCGTCCAGTGTGCCCCGGGCGAGTTTTTCGATGGCGGCGGTATAGCGAGACCGGTCCTCGTATTTGAAATACTGGGTGATCGCCGTGCGCACCAGCCGCAGCCAGTTGTCCTCGCCCGCTTCCAGGCGGGGCACCCGCAGGCCGAGATTTGCATCGTGGCGCGCCAGCCGGCCGAGGAAGGCGGCCCGCTTGCGGTCCGCTGGTTCCAGGTGGCGCCGCAGGGCCGCCGTATTGCTGCCTGCCGGTGTGAAGCGGGGCAGGCAGCAGGCCTCGAGCCAGCTCCGGTGCGTATCGAGATACCCCCGGCCGCAGTGCCATTGGACTTCGGTACCCAGGCCTTTCAGTGATTCCGCTGCGGCGGCCACACGTTGGCGTTCCCGTCCCACTCCCACGCCGCACACATGGACGAGGTTCCAGCGAGTGCCCTCGGCAGCTGTATGGGCGAGTGTTTCAGCCACTCGGGCCCGGCTGGTCACCCTGACCCGGGCATCGGGGAATTTGAGCAGCGCCATGGCCGCGGCGCAGGCCCCGTCGAGGCCGAGATAGGTGATGATGCAAACCGGCCCGGTATTCTTCTTCATGGTTCGGCTCCTTGCGGCGGTTTCCACTGATTGAACCTATTCTATCAAAAGATGACCTATTGATGTCAAATATTGATATTTCGGTCAGGAGGAAAAGAACGGGGAGGGTAAGCCCCGTTGCGATGTGTGTGTGTAAGTGTATGAACAGAATAGGATTATCAGATTATCTAGTTTCAGTGCGTAACTGGCACGCCCCTTGTAATAGAAAAGAACCGGATGGCGGGAAAGAGGATGCCGCCCGGAGCGTTCCGGGTCTCTCAGTTACATAAAGGAGAACAGGGATGAACAGCCAGTTGGAAATGGACATCTGCCCCGTAACCCCCGAACAGTTGACCGAGGTTGTCTACCTGCACCAGCAGTGGTTCCTCTCCAGCGGGATGGAAGGCCGGCCGGCCGACCTCTCCCGGGCCGACCTGCGTCGTGCCGTCTTTGAAAACCAGACCCTGCAGTATGCCGATCTGCGCGGCGCCGACCTGGGCGGGGTGAACCTGCTCTGGGCTGATTTCAGCCATGCCCGTTTCGACTGTGCCGTGTTGCGCCGCAGCTATCTCCACGGGGCAAAGCTGGTGCAGGCCGGCTTTTGCTGTGCCGATCTGGCCGACGCCTGTCTCCAGGGCGCCTGTCTTGACGGGGCCGATCTGCGGGGCGCGATTCTGCGCGGGGCCGATTGCCGCGAGGCGTCTTTCTGCGATGCCGACCTGCGCGGCGCCGACCTGCGCGGGGCGCTGCTCGATAACGCCTGGTTCTGGAAGGCCGATCTGCGCGGCGCGGACCTGGAGGGAGCCAAGCTGGGCGGGGCGATGGTCCTGGAATCTGACTGCCGCGGCGTTTCCGGCCTGGATGAGGGATCGATGAGCACGGTGACCGTGGACCAGCTACCGCTGTTCGACAGTCCGGTTCCCGCCGGTCTCTGATTCCGGCGTGCCCTCAACCACCGTCACCCTGATGGTGCTGAAGGAGAGCGATTTAACCCGGCCGCGGATAGCATCCTCCCGGTCGGCCGCGTCCACCTGGGGCCGGAAACTGAGCCGCTGCAGTTCGCCGGAGAGCTGTTCACGGGGCAGGAAGAACCGGTGCCGCCGAAATTCGCGATCCACCTTGATGGTGGTCAACGGAACTCCGGCCCAGCCCACCTCCACCTGCAGCGGCCCCTGGTCCATGTCGGGCCCGAGGGCCATCTCCACCATCACCCGCAGCCCGGCCCCGGGAGCCGTGGGGACGTCTTCCGGCGGGAGCCAGAGGGTCAGTTCGGCCAGCTGACCCATGCCGAAAAGCGCCTTTTCGTGGTAGAAGTTCTCCGGGTCACCGCCGAAATTACGCAGAAAGTGCCGGTTCTCCAGCAGCGTCAGGTCCAGCGGGTCACCGCCGGCCAGGCTGAACCGCTGAAGGATCTCCCGGCGGTCGTCAAGCACCCTAAAGGTGATCGGCCGGGGGGGGAAGACGGCGATCTCCAGCCACTGCTCGAAATCGGGGCCCAGCACCTTGGGAGTGAAGTAGATCCCTCGCAGAAAAGCGAAGGACATTCCCATCTCCCGGATATAGTCGGTGAGTCTCCCCTGCCGCATCGCTTCCAGGGCGTTGCCGTTGACCACACCATCGAGATTGATCACCCGGCAGGGCAGGCTGTAGCCGAGATAGCCGGCGTCACTGACCCCGATCACTGCGTCCGGCCCCGCCTTGCGCTCCATGATCCGCCGCAGGGTAAAGAAGATATAGTCCTTTGTCCGGTTGCCGGTGCTGGCCAGCTTGTGCCAGCGGGTGCCGAAGGGCAGGGCCACCGCGATGATCAGCGCCGCCGCGGCCAGAAGCCGCAGTGCCCTGCGGTCCGTGCCCCGGGCCAGGCGGGCCAACAGCAGGGCGAAAACAAGGCCGGCCACCAGGGCATAGGGGGCGAAGTACCAGGTGCGGTGGTGCAGCCGGACCGTGGTGTGAAAGAGAATGGTGATCACCAGCCCGACCAGCAGCCAGCCCGGCACGGCCCTGCCGCCCCGCTCGGCCCACCGCCGGCCGACCGGCCGCAACAGCAGCAAGGCCAGAGCCAGCAGGGCGATGGTCCAGCCGAACCCTGTGGACTCACGCATGAAAGGCATGGCGCCCCATAGCTTCTCCAGCCGGTCCCACACCAGCAGCGGGCTGTCCGTGCCGGCGAAATCCATCAGGCTCAAGGTATTGATAAAGGGGATGGCCATTCCACTGGTTTGCAGCAGCGTGCCGGTATGCGCCCAACTCCAGGCTACCCAGCCGGCCACGGCCAGGCCCAGGGGGACCAGGGCGATGCCGCACCGGCGAATCCTGGTGGAAAACGCCTCTCCACGTTCGAGCAGGACAATGGCCAGCAACCCGGGCAGGACCAGCAGAATGTAGTCGGTGCGGGACAGGGTGGTCATTCCGGCCAGCAGGCCGAGGATCAGGGCTCTTCGGGTTCTGTCCCCCGGTCCCGCCGGCCTTCCGGCATACCAGAGAAATATGGTCAGGGCCAGCAGGGCCAGCGACGTTTCCAGCCCGTTGATCCAGGCGACATAGAGTACGGGGTTTGCTGCGGTGCAGATGGCTGCCGCCGTTCCGGCCCAGGGTGAACCGCTGGCCCGGGAAACCAGCAGGTGGGCCAGCAGAGCGGTGCAGGCCCCGAAAAGGGCCCCGGCGCCCAGGGCGGCCTTTATACCGCCCAGGGGCCAGAGCAGCAGCAGGATCAGCATCCAGAGCGGGTGGAACCCGTTGGTGGGCGTCAACCCGTCAAAGGTCAGTCCCAGCCCCGATGCGGCGTTTCGGGCGATGGTGAAATAGTAGAAGGAGTCGTCCAGCAGGCTGAAGCCGAACAGCCGGTCAGGATCGAAGCGGGCCAGCAGCACCATCTGGCTGGTCAGCAGAGCCGCCGCCGCCAGCAGGGTGAGCAGCGAGGCGGGGTGTATTCCCTGGCCCTTTCCGGTCAAGGGGACTCCATGCTGTTTCATGAGCCGACACCTCGGCCTGAATCGGATCGGGAACGTGGATGCCTGGGCAAGGCGGGCTCAATGTAGATCATGTACCGGCTGATTGCAACAGTGTCCCCGGCCGCCTTGCCTGAGCCCTGATCTGCGGTGTACCATAACCGGTATTTCTCACAA
This sequence comes from Acidobacteriota bacterium, assembly GCA_032127265.1. Lineage (GTDB taxonomy): Bacteria > Acidobacteriota > JAQAZP01 > JAQAZP01 > JAQAZP01 > JAQAZP01. The sequence goes on along the minus strand of JAQAZP010000195.1, from coordinate 30,314 downwards.
CAGGTTGCTTTCAGGAGGTGGAGATGCCGGTGGACACGAGACGGACGGGAGTGGCGAGGCTGGTGGTGCTGATCTTTTTTTTCACCCTCGCCTGCACGATATCCTGCGGGACGGATCCCGCCCCTGTTCCCCCGGCTTCAGCGGAGGCCATGCCGCCCGGCACTGCGCGCACCGACTCCCCCGGTGAAATCCCAGAGGACACTCCCCGTCAGGAGACCCCGTCACCGCCATCCGTGGTGCCGGGGCTGGAACCGGGCGGTGACCTGGCGGCCATGTTTCTGCAGGCCGCCGAACTGGCCCGTTCCGGACTCTACGACCGGGCGCTGGAACTCTATGACCTGATTCTCGTGGAGCAACCCGACCACGCCCCCACCCTGATCAACTCGGCCCGGGTGCACTTCATCCGCGGCCGGACCAACGAGGCCATCGAGCTTCTGGAGCATTCGAACCGGGTGGCCCCGGGAAACCCCAGGACCCTGGCCTATCTTGGCATGGCCGAGGCCAAGGCCGGTCATTTCGAAGATGCGCTGCTCCACCTGGAGGGCTCGATGCTCTTCGACCCCACTCGTATCGATGTGGGCAACGCACTGGCTGGAGTGTATGTGCAGTTCGAGCGTTTCGAAGACGCCGCCAATGCCTGGAATCGGGTTCTTGAACTGGATCCGGACAACATGCCGGCCCGTGCCGGGCTGGAACGGATCCGGCAGCAAACGCAGCCGCCTGCCCCCCCGCAGCCACAGCGCTGAAAGCCTGGAGGCCCGCTGAACCGTGACCGAAACGACCGACGGCAGTGCGGGCACTCCTGCTGATTCCACGTCTTCCGCCATGGGCCGGTCCGTCAGGAAAGGGCTTCTGCGGTCAGCCTCCGGCATGTCGCTGGTAACCATGCTCTCCCGCGTGCTCGGTCTGTTCCGCGAACAGGCCCGGGCCTATTTCCTCGGCACCGGCGCCGGGGCCGATGCCTTTGGTATCGCCTTCATGATCCCCAATCTCTTCCGCCGTCTGGTGGGTGAGGGGGCGATGACCGCTGCCTTCGTGCCGGTTTTCACGCAGATGATGGACAAGAAGAACCGGGAGGAGTTGTGGGACTTCGCCAACCGCTTCTTCATCCTGCTCAGTGCGATTCTCGCCGTGATCACCGTGGCTGGCATCCTGGCCTCGGGGGTGCTGGTGCGCCACGTCTTTGCCCGCGGCTTCGTGGGGGATGCGGCCAAGGTTGAACTCACCGTTTCCCTCACCCGCTGGATGTTCTGCTATCTGATCTTCATCAGCCTCGCCGCCCTGATCCAGGGCATACTCAACTGTTTCGGCCGTTTCGTGATTCCCGCATTCACCCCGATCCTGCTCAACCTCTCGGTGATCGGCGCCGCGTTCCTCCTCGGGCGATCCATGGACCAGCCGGCCTATGCCTTTGCCGTGGGGGTCCTGGTGGGCGGTGTGCTCCAGCTGGGGTTTCAGCTTCCCTTTATCTGGCGTCTGGGGTTGCGGTTGCGGCCCACCCTGCGGATCTTCCACCCGGCCAGCCGGGAAGTGCTGGGGCTGATGGTCTACGGCCTGTTCGGCATGGGGATCTACCAGATCAACGTGGCCGTCTCCAACGCCGTGGCCTCCTACCTCGGCGAGGGTGCGGTCTCGTCGCTGCAGTATTCCAACCGCTTGATGGAACTGACCCTCGGGGTGTTTATCATCTCCATCTCCACGGTGATCCTGCCCTCCATGGCCCGGCAGCTCTCCGCCGGCCAGCAGGGCGAGGCCCTGGAGACCCTGGCCTTCGCCATCCGCCTGGTGGTCTTCATCTCTTTGCCCGCCGCGGTGGGGATGATCCTGCTGCGCTACCCGGTCATCAAGCTGCTCTTCACCTTCAGCGGCGGCAAGTTCGATCTGCTCTCCACTGAACTCACCGCCCAGGCCGTGTTCTATCACCTGCTGGGCCTGGTGCCGCTGGGGCTGTCCCGCGTCTGTGTGGCCGTGTTCTACGCCGCCAGGGATATGAAGACCCCGGTGAAGGCGGCCGCCGGATCGATGGTTGTCAACCTCGTCGCCTGCCTTACCCTGCCGGCCTGGCTGGGGCACGGGGGAGTGGCCCTGGCCAATTCCCTGTCGGCCCTGTTTATCGCCGTTTTGCTGGTGCTGCTTATCCGGCGCCGTTTCGGCTCGCCGGACCGCGGCTGGCGGGTGACCGGCGGCGCTCTCCGTGCGCTGGCCTCCGGGGTACTGATGGGCCTGGTGGTCTGGTGGATGTCCGAAAAGCTTTTGCGGCTGGAGTCGCTGGTTTCCAAGCCCCAGCTGGCCCTGGGGCTCGGCGGGGTTCTTGCCGCAGGCGGGGCGGTCTACTTCTTTGCCGCCCTGGCCCTGGGTGCGGCCGAGCCCCGCGAACTGCTGTCCCTCTTCCGCCGCAAGAAGTCCTCCTGATCCGCAACTGATAAATAGCGCCTGACAGTTGACCTCGATGCCAAATCCTGTAAAACTTTATCCAGGACTCGCCCTTCCTTTAATCATTGCGGCTTTGGCCGCTCCCGGGGAGAAGACCATGGCTCCATCGCTCAAAACCCAGCGTCAACTCGCTTTTCTCAAGATCCTCGCCGGGCTCGCCTGGGCCGATGGTGAACTGTCGGTGAGCGAGGTAAACTGGATCAAGCACTTCCTTCGCCGCTTTGATATTCCCGACGAGCACTGGGCCGAAGTGGAAATGGTGCTTCTCGAACGGATGACCATGGAGGAGTGCCTGGCCCAGGTGGAACTTTTTCTCGGATTGGCCGCCGGCGCCGGGGAACGCAAAGAGCTGGCCGAGGCACTGGAGGAAATGGCTGCCGCCGACGGTACTGTCTCCGGCGCGGAACGGGAGTTCATCGACCAGGCTCTGCAGTCGCTCCACTCCTCCTCTTCGGCGCGTGGATTTCTCTCCAGCCTTCAGGGCTTGCTGCGCGGCCTCGCCACGCCAGGCAGCGCCCGGGATGACCTGGAGGCGGACCTCACCCTGTTCAGCCGCAACCGCCTGCTCTACCGGGTCAGGCGAAGGTTGACCCGCCAGGGCACAACACTGGACCAGACGGCGGAAAACTCCCTGGAAAGTGGATCGCTGATCGGCGGCCTGCTCGGGCTGGTGCTCGAGGAAAGCGGAGACTGGTCTCCGGCAGCGGTGGGCCGGTTTCGGGAGATTCTAGCCGAGCTTTCGGGAGTGGGTGGGGCGTGCCTCGTAACCCTGGTCTCGGTGGTGGGAGATGCGGGGCAGCAGTCCGGCCTCGATCAGTCCCGGCTGACCGTCGAATACCTTCGCCTGAGCACTCTGGAGGCGCGAACCAGGCTGGTGGAGGCGATGTTCCGGCTGGCCGACGCCGGCGGTGAACCGGCGGGGCACGACCTGGCCGAACGGATCCGGCGGGTGGCCAACGGCCTTGGTGTGTCTCACGACGATTTTATCCGGGCGCGCCTGGGAAAACGCTGAAAATGCGGCCGTCAGCTTGCCGCCCGATAGGCCGATTTATTTGGTATCTCCTGCCCCGCACCTTCGGGCGGGTGTTGTCTCGATGGAAGGTTGAGACAGTTATACCTCCGAATCAGGACTCAAAAGGGGAGGGGCCGGTGATGATGCGAATATTGTTCAAGGAGCGATGCCGCGGAGCGGCATTTTTCTCCATGGCACTATTCCAACTGGCGGCCTGCTTTCTGATTGCCGGCCTCGGTGCCGGCGCGGCACCGGGGATGATCCTCTACGACATGGATCAGATTGACGGTGACCTGCGCGTGCTCGGGGCTCATGGCAACAGCCATCTGGGCCGGTCCACGGCCAGCGGCGATATCAATGGCGACGGCCTGGCCGACCTGGTGATCTCCGCCCCGGGTTACAAGAGCGACCTGTTCGAGCCGGCCGTGGGAGCGGTCCACGTTATCTTCGGCACCGGTGCCTTTCCCCCGGAGCACCAGATCGATCTCTTCACTGAACCGGCCGACCTGACCATCCTGGGCCGCCTGTTCGGCGATTACATGGGCGGCTGTGTGACCGTCGGCGATCTCAACAACGACAACATCGACGATGTGATCGTGGCCGGTGACACGTCGGACCCCGGGGGCACCGTGGACGCCGGCGCCGTGTACGTGATTTTCGGCTCGGACAGCTTCCCCGCCAACCACGTGGTGGATCTTTCCGCAGTGAGTGCGGACATGGAGATCCACGGGGCCCTGCCCGATGATCTCACTGGTTACGATCTGGCCGTTGGTGATGTGAACGGCGATACCATGGATGACCTGGTATTCAGCATTCACGGCTACGATTACCTTGCGCGCCCCAACTGCGGCGCCGCCGGCGTGCTCTATGGCAGCGGGTCCCACAACCCCGGTTATGTCCTCGACCTGTCCGTCGATCAGCCGGACCTGCTGGCTATCGGCGCGAACAGCTACGACTGGCTGGGCAGTGCCGTTGCCGCCGGCGACATCAACGGCGACGGCAACGACGACCTGCTGCTCAGCGCCGTATTCGCCGATCCGCTGGGCCGGGACAAGGCGGGAGTGGTGGCGCTGGTGCATGGTTCCGACAACTTCGGTGCCAACGAGATCATCGACCTCAAGGTTTCCACGCCCGCCGCCTGGTTGCTGGGCGGGGCGGCTGGTGACCGCATCGGCTTCGCCCTGGAGTGTGGTGATCTCAACGGTGACAATCTGGACGATATGGTGGTGGGTGCTCATCTCACCGCTGGAACCGCCGGCGTTGAGGCCGGCAAGTGCCATGTGCTTTACGGTTCCGGCACAATGCCGCCGGGGACGATCTTCGATTTCATCTCATCCACGGCAGCGGATATCACGTTCATGGGAGCCCACGCCGGCGACAAACTCGGCTACTCCCTGGCCTGCGGCGATTTCAACGGCGATGACATCGACGACCTGATGATGGGCGCCATCGGCCTCGACCCGCCGGGTGGCGAGTGGGCCGGGGGGGTCTTTGCCGTCTACGGCTCGGACGCCTTCAGTTCGCACCTGGTCTGGGATTTTGCGGGAAGCGACCCCGACATCCTGATCTATGGCGACGGTGCCCTGGAGCAGTGCGGGGTGAGCGTGGCCGTCGCCGAGCTGAACGGTGACGCCCTGGATGACTGCCTGGTGGGCGCATTCCAGCACACCACGGCCACGGGTGGCGATTGGTGCGGTGCGCTCTACGGCATCTACGGCTGCGTGGAAGCGGTGGCGCCCTCCGTGCCGGACCCGGCGGATGGTGCGGTGAACGTGCCGCTGGAAGTGACCCTGGGCTGGACCGCCGGGCCCGAGGCCGATACATTCGACCTTTACTTCGATACGGTGAACCCGCCGCAGCTCTACCAGGCGGGACTCACCGACCCCTTCTTTGATCTGCCGGCCACCGTTTCGGGACAGCACTTCTACTGGCGTGTGGCGGCGCTGAACGAGTGCAGCGTGACCTCCTCCCCGGTCTGGGACTTCACCACCTGTAGCGTGCCGGCGGTGCCCGGGACGCCCGACCCGTTCAACGGCGAGAGCGGTACGGCCCTGGATCTGGTGCTCGACTGGAACGACTCGGTGGGCGCCGACAACTACAATCTCTATTTCGGCGACAGCCCGTCCCCCGGGCTCCATGCCTCCGGGATCATCGGCAGTCAATTCGAACTGACCACGGCCCTGGACGAAGGCACCGACTACTACTGGCGCGTGGAATCAGTGAACGGCTGCGGGACCACCGTCTCGGCGGAGTGGACCTTCAGCACCTGCGTTACCACCGGTCCGCCGGCACTGGGTTACCCCGCTGACGGGCTCACCGGACTGCCGGTGTCGCTCACCCTGGACTGGACCGGCACGGCGGAGGCCGACAGTTACACCGTCTATTTCGGCGACACGCCGACACCGCCCCTCTACCAGGCCGGTCTCACCGTCACCTATCTCGAGTTGAGCGGTCTCGGCGAGGGCTACGCCTATTACTGGCAGGTGGAGGCGGTGAACAACTGCGGCACGGCCCTGTCCGAGATCCGCAGTTTCGTCACCAGCTGGATCCCGCTGCAGCTCCTGGCCACCGGTCCGGGGCCTGACGCGGGCAATCCGCCGCTGGTGCGGATTTTCGATCCGGAGGCCATCCCGCTGGTGGTGGCCGAGTGGAACTCCTACGGCGTGGAAAAGTTCGGGGTCAACGTGGCCGCCGGTGACCTGGGTTGGGACCGTCTGGACGAAATCGTCACCGGTGCGGGACCGGGTGCGGTGTTCGGCCCCCATGTTCGCGGCTGGGAGCCTGACGGCAGCCCGATTCCCCAGGTCAACTTCATGGCCTACGGCACGAACAAGTGGGGGGTCAACGTCGCCTGCGGTGATATCGACGGCGACCAGCTGGACGAGATCATCACCGGTGCGGGCCCCGGTGCGGTGTTCGGCCCCCACGTCCGCGGCTGGAATGTGGACGGGGCCACCGTGGTGACCATCCCCGGGGTGAGTTTCATGGCCTACGGCACGCTCAAATACGGCGTCAACGTGGCCTGCGGCGATATCGACGGCGACGGGTTCGACGAAATCGTCACCGGTGCCGGCCCGGGTGCGGTGTTCGGCCCCCATGTCCGCGGCTGGAACGTGGACGGCGGTACGGCGGAGGCCATCCCCCAGGTCAGTTTCCTGGCTTACGGGACCAACCGTTTCGGCGTGAACGTGGCCTGCGGCGACGTGGACGGCGACGGGATCGACGAGATCATCACCGGCGCCGGCCCCAGCGAGATCTTGCACGCCCACGTGCGCGGCTGGAACTATGACGGTGGAACCGCGGTTGAATCCATCGCGGGGCTGAGCTGGTTCGCTTACGACGACCTGACCTACGGGGCCCGGGTGGGCTGCGGCGACGTGGACGGCGACCTGATCGACGAGATCCTCACCTGTCCCGGTCCGGGCGAGGAAAACCTGGCCCAGGTCCGCGGCTGGAACTACGACGGCGACGTGCTCGACCTAATCGACACGATCAACTTCCCGGCCTATGAAGAAGATGTTGTACGCGGGGGGAATGTCACCGGCGGAACATTTGAAGAGTGAAACCTTCTCTGAGGTTCAATTGGCGAGGTTTCAATTTCCGTGCTCCGGGAGTTCAGTCCCGCCGGTGGGAGCACTCTGCCAGTGGCTGAACCGTTGCGGTATTTCCAGCCCGAAGCGCTCCATCAGTTGCTCGTTGACCCGCAATTCCAGTGTGTCCAGACGGCGCAGTGGCGTCTGCGCCGGGTCCCGGGTTCCGCGAACGATCTCCGCGGCCAGCTGCCCCACCGCCCTCCCCTCGGCGCTGAACGACCGCCCGAGGGTGATCACCGCCCCCCGTTCGTTGAGGCTGGAGATATTGGCAAAGATCGGGATTCCCCGGCGGGCCGATACCGAGGCCAGCGCTTCGAAGCCCTGGATCACCGTACTGTCCCCGGCGCAGAAAAAGACATCCACGCCCCGGGCGGCCAACCCTTCGGCGGCGCTGAGGATCTCGGAGGTTCCGGCCACGGCGGATTCTTCCAGGCGCAATCCCGCTCTACTCACTTCGGCCCTGATGATCTCCAGGTAGCGGTGCGAGTTGCTCTCGCCGCTGTTCCAGACCACGCCCAGAACGCGGGCCTGGGGAAGGACGGCGCGGATCAGCTCCAGCACCTCGGTGGTGGGGAAGAGCCCGTAGTACCCGGTGAGCCCGGGGGGGTGGTCAACCGGAGACCGGCAGAGACCGGCGGAGACCGGGTCGCTCACCAGCCCGAAGACCAGCCGGTTGGATGGACCGAGGCGGGAGTAGACGGCCTGGGTGGCCGGGGTGCCGAAGGTGATGATGGCGTCATGTCCTCCGGCCACGGCCTGCCCGGCAATGGCCTGGAGCATGGAGAAGTCGGCGCCGGCGGAGTAGCAGCGGACATCCAGGCCGGCTCCCGGGCGCAGGCCGTTGTCGGCCAGGCCTTCCAGGGCGGCCAGCCGCACCTCCTCCGACTCCGCCGAGTCGACATACTGGACGAAGGCCACGGTGACCGCGGGATCTGCCGCCCTGCCGCAGCTGCCGAGCATGGTGACACCGGCCAGAAGAATAATGGCCAGGGCAATAGGCCGGGACCCGGTTCTCATGATCATTTCCTCCCGGCCCAGAGTCTGTTCCCTGGGGAAATGAAAATCAAGCCGCTTCATTGAATCGGCTCGGGGCACGGGATATCATTAGGTCGACCGGTGACACATCCACAATACCCATTTCGCGCGGCGGGACCATGATCCAGCGATTGACCCAGGGACTGAGAGTACTGCTTGTTGTTCTGGCAGCTTTCTTTGTCCCCCTGTACATCTACATCGCCTGTTCCCGAATCGGCTATCCCTTCGACCTGGAGTGGCTGGAGGGCGCGGCGGCCTCGAACACCCTCCGGGCGATGAACGGGCTGCCGATCTACGTCAAGCCGACCCTGGACTATGTGCCCGAGGTATACACCCCGCTCTACTTCTATCTGTCGTCCCTGCCCATGCGGGTGATCGGGGTCGGTTTCCTTCCGCTGCGGCTGGTCTCCTTCGTCTTTTCCCTGGGCGTCATGATGCTGCTTTATGTCATTGCCCGGCGGGAGACCGGCAAGCGCTCTCTCGGCCTGCTGGCCGCGGGTTTTTTCGCCGCCACCTTCGGTGCGTGCGGGGCCTGGTTTGACCTGGCCCGGGTGGATTCCCTCTTTCTCTTTTTCCTGCTCCTCGGGGTGTGGCTTGTGCGCTACGGGCATACAACCGGCGCCTCCATCGCCGCCGGGCTGGTGGCCGCGCTGGCCTTTTTCACCAAGCAAACCGCCCTCGGCCTCTTCATCCCCCTGCTGCTCTGGACTGCCTGGGCCTGGAAAAAACGGGCGCTCTGGTTTGCCGGGGTATGCCTGACGCTGACCGGGGGCGGGTTTCTGCTCCTCGATGCACTGCACCAGGGGTGGTTCAGATACTACACGGTGACGCTGCCGGCCATGGACGTCATCAATCGGGAGATGGTGCTCCGCTTCTGGTGGGCCGACCTGTTGTTTATCCTGCCGGTGGCGGTGGTTTTGCTGCTGGTCTTTTTCGCGCTCACCCTGTCCGGCCGGGCCGGCCGCCCCGCCCGGGACGCCTGGTTCTTCTTCTTCGCCGGCGGCGGGATGGTGGGCCTTTCCTGGCTGGCCCGGATCCACAATGGGGGATACTGCAATGTGCTGATGCCGGCCTATGCGTTTCTGGCCCTGATGGTTCCCCTGGGGATACATGCCGCGGAGCAGGCCCTGGGGCACCGCGGGCCGGCTCTGGGCAAAGGGTGTATCAGGGCGGCAGTCTCACTGCTGGTGATCGCCCAGCTGGTAGTTCTGGCCCTGGCCCCGGAGAAAGGCGTACTTCCCGCGGACCGCTGGATCCCCACCGGCGAAGACCGGGCCGCCGGCGAGGCCGTGGTGGAGCTTATTTCAGGGTTCGAGGGGCCGGTGTTCACGCCCTTCCACTGCTTCCTGCCGGTGAGCGCCGGCAAGCGCTACTGCGGCAGCCGGGGGGCGATGATGCCGATTCTCTATGGCCTCGAAGACCAGCGGCAAAAGGAGTTCGTCTCGGAGAGTATCCTCGCCCTGCGGCGGCACAAGTTCGACGCGATCATCCTGGACAAGAAGCGGTTCCACCCTCTCCAGGAGGCCATTGAGCTTTACTACCGCGAGGAGCCGGGGCAGCTGATCGGCCGGGAAGACCTCTTCCGCACGGTCACCGGAATGAGGATCCAGCCGCGGTATCTCTACCTGCCGCGGCCCGAGTGAGCCCTGGTCATAGTTTGGCATCACCGGCGCCGCACGGTATCATGATGACGTCACTGGTGTTTCCGCTGCGAATCAAATATGGAAACCTGATCGCCATGCGATTCTTCACTCGAGTCCTCATCCTGGCACTGCTCCTGGGCCTGCTGGCCCCGCTGCTGGTGCAGGCCCAGATCATCGGCAAAACCCACGCCGGCCGGCGCAAGCCGGTCAAGCCGCCCGCCGGGGCGGAGCAGGAGGCGGAGGAGGACGCTCCGGTAATCGGCCCGCTGCGACTATGCTATTTGCCGCTGCCGCTGGTGATCCCCATCGGTGACCGGAAGCATCCACCGGGCGCGCCGTTCAACCCGCCGGTTCAGCCGGTGGCCGGCGGCGAGTTTTTTCCCCGGGGGCTGATCGCGGAGGAGAGCGGGGAGCCCGGTGCGGTTCTCGATGACTTCCTCGTCGCACCCACCATGGTCACCCGGCGGCAATACCAGCTGTATCTGATGTATCTCCACGTTTTTGAGGACCACAGTCACTGTCACCCCTTCGAGCCGCTGGATAAGGACCATCGGCCCGAGGGGTGGTTTGACACGCTGGTCTGCGAGAACCCCGAACAGCCGGTGACAGGTATCGACTGGTTCGATGCTTTTGGGTACGCCTCCTGGTGCGGCGCCCGTTTGGCCACCGACCTGGAGTGGGAGCGGGCCGGCCTGGCCCCAACAGGGCTGGAGTGGCTGGGGAGCTGGTACTCGCTCGAGTGGTACGGGGCTCCGGAGGCGATCCGGGAGAGTCCGCGGGGTCCTGCCGACGGGTCGGTGGTGGAGGGGCAGTGGACCTTCTACCAGACAATGACCGTCCGGGGAGCGGCAGGGGAGCGGACCTGGCGGAATATCTACACCCGGTCCACTGACCTGGGGATGCGGCTGGCCTGGAGTCCGCCCGGGGCGGAGGATCCCGGCGACCAGGCCGGGGATGAAAAACCGCCGGACGACAGGAAGAAGCCGGCCGGGGGACTGAAAACCGCGGGGAAGTAGTTACGGAGCACAGAAACAGGCAACCGGTGGGAGCCGGGACGCCATTAAGCGCCACGGGGGTGGCACGGGGGAGATATCATGAAGCAGTCTGCAGGCCTTTTCGGTATTCCGGCCCTGGCGGTTCTAACCGTCGCGGCCCTGTTTCTCGTCCAGCCGGCCCCGGCAGTGAGTGCCGGCCAATCCGTTCCGCTGGTTCAGCACACATCGCGGGATACGGTGTGTGCCACGCCGCTCTTCGAGGAAGTGCGGACGGAACTGGCGGCCCGTTTTCCGGAGCGGGGAGGGAAGCAGACCGTGCGCGGCGGCGGCGGTCCTTACCATACCGTGGGTTCCACCATGATCTTCTGGGCCTGGGACCTGACGGTGATGCCGCCGGCCTGGATCCAGCAGCCGGCCACCTGCCGGGCGGTGGGTGACTACTGCTACGTCTTTGTGGCCGATGACCAGTGGAACGTCAACATGGACCAGGCCGACGTGGACCAGGTGGTCCAGGTCTGGGATACGGCCACCCTGGGAGACCCCACCCGGGGCATCTACGAGATGGACACCACCACCTTCGGCCCGCCGCCGGACAGCCACGACAACGACGACTGGATCTACATCTACTACTCGGCCCTGGGCCAGTTCTCGGGGTCGGTCTTCGACGGCTACTTCAGCGTCTTCAACCAGTACACCGAGGAGGAGGCCCAGGCCCAGGGCGGGCACAGCAACGAGGTGGAGATGTTCTACATGAGCTGCGACCCGGTGGACCCCTCCGCCGCCTCGACGCTCTCGGTGCTGGCCCACGAGTTCGAGCACATGATCCACTTCAACATGGACGCCAATGAGACGACCTGGATTGACGAGGGCTGTGCCGAGTTCGCCATGTATCTCTACGGGCTCCCCGACCCCATCATCAGCTTCCCCGGGAACCCGGACAACGACCTGACCGTCTGGGACCAGCAATTTTCCGATTACATCCAGACCTACCTCTTCATGATGTATCTCCACGACCACTACGGCGGGGTGGCGGCGCTCAGCGCGCTGGTGGCCGAGCCGGCCAATTCGATCCTCGGGGTGGAGAACATGCTCGCCGGCCTCGGCTACACCGAGAGCTTCGAGGAGGTGATGACCGACTGGGTCATCGCCAATTATCTCGACGATCCCACCGTGGGGGACGGACGGTATGGCTACACCAGCATCGACCTGCCCGACTTCTCGAATTCGGGCGACCATGTGGCCTACCCGGTGGAGTTTTTGACCCGCACGGTGAATCACTGGGCCGCGGACTACATCCGCTTCCGCAGCGGCAGCGACCTCTGGCTGCAGTTCGACGGGGTGGAAAGCACCGCTTTCGGCCTGCAGATGATCGCCCTCGACGCCACCAGCCCCACCACGGTGCAGCAGTTGCCGCTGGACGGAGAGCAGGACTGGGCCGGTCTTTTCGACGAGTTCGGCGGGTCCCACGATACGATGGTCCTGGTCCCTTGCGGCCTCTCCTCCTCCGGCGGCACCGGGTACAACTACACCGCCTATGCCTCGGGCGGCCTGCAGCCGGCACTGATCGTCGGGCCGGGGCCCGGGGCGGGCAATCCCACCGAGGTGCGGGGGTTCACGGTGAACGGGACCGCGCTGGCCGGCACCGATTTCGACGCCTACGCCTCACTGGAGGGCTACGGCACGCGGGTGGCGGCCGGCGACCTCTACGGCACCGGCCTCGACCTGCTGGTCACCGGTCCGGGACCGGGCAGTGACCACCCGCCCCAGGTCCGGGCATTCACCGGGTATGGCACGGCGGTGGACGATGTGGTCTTCACCGCCTACGGCGTGGACAAATACGGGGTCAACGTGGCTTGCGGCGACCTGGACGGCAACGGTATCGACGAGATCGTCACCGGCGCCGGCCCGGGAGCGGTGTTTGGACCCCACGTGCGGGGCTGGTCCGCCGGCAGCGACGGTGTGTCCCCGGTGCCCGGGGTGAGTTTCTTCGCCTACGGCACCAACAAGTACGGGGTCAACGCGGTCTGCGGCGATATCGACGGCGACGGGATGGACGAGATCATCACCGGTGCCGGCCCTGGTGCGGTGTTCGGGCCCCACGTCCGCGGCTGGAACGTGGACGGCGGCACGGCGGCCTCCATCCCCGGCATCAGTTTCTTCGCCTATGGCACGCTGAAATGGGGGGTCAACGTGGCCTGCGCCGACATCGACGGTGACGGGATGGACGAGATCCTCACCGGCGCCGGTCCCGGTACGGTCTTTGGTCCCCATGTCCGGGGCTGGGACTACGACGGGGCGGCCATCGCCTCCATCCCCGGGGTGAGTTTCCTGGCTTACGGCACCAACCAGTACGGGGTGCGGGTCACCGGCGGCGATGTGGACGGAGACGGCATTGACGAGATCATCACCACCCCCGGTCCCGGCCTGGTCTTTGCCAGCCATGTGCGCGGCTGGAATTACGATGGCGGGACCCTGACCGCCATGCCGTCGATCAGCTTTTTGGCCTTTGACGCGTCGCTGCTCTACGGTGCGGATGCCGCGGTGGCCACCATACATTATTGATTGATACACTTCCGTGGGATCTCGATGAGCGGAGACGGAAAGCAGCGGAGGCCTGCCCGGAGCGGACAGCAGGGGACAGCGATCCGCCGGAACGGAGGCGATGGGGAACGGCCCGGTCAGCAGCCGATGAGCAGGTACAGCAGGTAGACCACGAGTGCGATGATGGCTTTGACGATTTCCATGAGAGGCGCTACTCCTGCGCTAGAAATTCCATACACCTATAGTAAAACGTGGTCCGTGGCCGGAAGTTCAGATTAAACTTTCCTTGGCTTGGCACTGCCCCCGCCGGTGGCGAGAAAGGCGCACTTGAGCCGCCTGGTCTCCATCATCGCCGGCAGGCCCGGATGGTCCGGGGAGGATCCCGAGTAGCGCAGCAGCCTGGCCCTCCGTTTTGACGCCCGCACCGCCGTGCCCAGCTCTTCGAGGAATACCCGGGTCTGCATGAGGGCCGAACGGCTGGAACTGACCAGCACCCCTCCCGGCTTGAGGCATTTCAGGGCCAGCCGGTTCAGCCGCCGGTAGGTGGAAATATCACGGTCCATGGTCTGCCGGCTCTCGATCAGGGGTGGAGGGTCAAGAAAGATCAGGTCGAAGGGTTCCTCGGCATTCTCGGCGTATTTGCGCAGGAATACGAATATATCGTCGCGGACAAAGGAACATTTGCCCGCGAGGTTGTGCCGTTCCACATTCTGCTCGGCCAGATTGAGGGCGGCACTGGAACTGTCCACCCCCACCACCTGCCGGGCCCCACGTTGGGCAGCCATAATTGAAAAACTGCCGGTGTGGCAGCAGGCGTCGAGGACCAGGCCGTCCTGGCACATGGCCGCCGCTCGCCGCCGGTTGTCCCGCTGGTCGAGGTAGAACCCGGTGCGGCTGCCGGAAAGGAGGTCGCTCTGCAGGGTCAGCCCGTCCACGGTAATTTCCACCTGCCGCGGCAACTCACCGTGAACCACTTTCACCTGCCGGGGGAGGCTCTCCGCTTCCCGCTCCTCGAGGTCGTTGCGCAGGACGATGACTTGGGGATCGAGCCTCTCCCTGAGCATCCTGATCAGCAGGTCCCGGCGCATCTCCATTCCCAGGGTGGTGAATTGCAGTGAGAGATAGGGTCCGTAGCGGTCGACCACCAGGCCGGGGAGCCAGTCCCCCTCGGCGTGGACCACTCGGTAGGACTGCTCGTCGGGTGCGAAGAGCTGGCGGCGAAAGGCCAGGGCTTCGGCCAGGCGGTTGCTCAACAGGGGGGCATCCACCGGCCCGGCGCCAAAGCGGATCAGCCGCAGCGCCACATCGGTGTTCATGTTGGCAAACCCCGCGCCGAGGCAATGGCCGCGGTAGTCATAGACCCCGGCCTCGCACCCCGCGTCGTATGCCCCGTCCACTCCGTCGATCTGGTGCTTGCGGACGCAGGGGTTTCCCTTGAGCAGTGAACGTTCCTCGCCCTTTTTGAGCCGCAGGCGACAGCGATGATATACGGTGCTCATCCAGTGGATACCCCGGGGATTGGACAGGGAAGCGATCCCGCCCTGTGGTCGGTTACGTCCCTGTCCGATTGCGTAGTGAAACCAATGTACGGCAAACCATACCAAGAAAAGCGTTTCCTGGCAACCGCCGGATCGGCCGGGTTGACTGGTCCCGGCTATGCCCTAATAATAGCCTCGCCGTTTCCGCACGTCCCCCGACCACCTCTCAATTCAAACTCCGCAGAGGAGACAAATGGCCACACCGAGGAGCAATCGGGAGCAGGCGGCCAGACCGGCCAGGAATATCGCTCTCCTGGTGATGGTTGTAATGCTCCTGCTGGTCTGCGTACTTTTCGCCCTGCACCACGGTTCGAGACAGCGCCGTCTCGTCAGCAGCGGGACACCGAACGTGCTGCTGGTCTCCATCGACACCCTGCGGCCCGATCACCTGGGGTGTTACGGATACCGGCGGGACACATCCCCGGCCATCGACCGGCTGGCTGACCAGGGCGTCCGTTTCAGCACCGTTGCCTCGGCATCCTCCTGGACCCTGCCCGCCCACGCCTCGCTGGTCACCGGCCTCTATCCGGCGACCCACGGTGCCTGGAGGATGGCCAACCCCATCCTGCCCGAGGTGACCACCCTGGCCCAACTGCTCCAGCGGTCGGGGATGACCACCTGCGGGATGGTCAGCTTTCACCTCCTTTCCGCCGGCTACGGGTTTGCCCGGGGTTTCGACACCTATCGCGAACTGCACAAGGAGGCTGGAGGCGGGCTGCGCCAGGTTCGGGCCGAGGAGGTGGCCAACCGGGCCATCCACTGGATCGGCGACAACCGGACCGAGCCATTCTTTCTCTTTCTCCATTTCTTCGACCCGCACTGGGACTACGATCCTCCACCGCCATACGACCGGATCTACAACCCGGATTACCGTGGGGAGATTACCGGTGCCTACGGGTCACTGCTGAAGTACATCAAATACCGGCCGGCGACTCCGGGGAAAAGAGGCAAGGCTTCCGCGCTGGTCGCCGAACCGGGTATGGAACGGGAGGTGACCATCGCCCGGGAGGACCTGGATCAGGTGCTGGCTCTGTACGACGGTGAAATTCGCTACACCGACCACCACCTGGGGCGGGTTATCGACGCCCTGCGGCTTTTCGGGTTGCTGGAGAAAACCCTGGTGGTGGTCACTGGTGATCACGGCGAGGAGTTCATGGAACACGGCAGTCTTGAAGGACATGCCTGGACGATGTACGAAGAAGTGACCCGCGTGCCCCTGGTCATGCGTTTTCCCGATGGGCTGGGCGGCGGGCGGACGGTGGAGCGGCAGGTGCGCAACATTGACATCATGCCCACCATCCTCGACTGGCTGCAGTTGAACGGTCCGCCCGCGCTGGAAGGAAAGAGCCTGTTGCCGGCGATTCGCGAGACCTGCTCCATTGAGGGAGGCTGCAAAATGGTGCCCGAGGTGGCTTTCGGGGAAACCCGGCGTTTCAAGCTGACCCGGGCCTCGGCCCGCTCCACCTCGGGGCGCAAGGTGATCTTTACCAACGGGGGGGCGGCGGTGGAATATTTCGACCTGAACCGCGACCCGGGTGAGCAGGTCAATCTTCGGGAAGCCGTCGGCGATCCGCCGCACGAGGAGTTCGTCCGGCTGGAGGAATCGCTGGACGACTGGTTGAACGGCCGGGACCCGGCAGTGGATGCCGGCCCGGCGGAAGAGGTGGATATCGACCAGCGGACAAGGGACCAGCTGGCCGCCATGGGATATGCCGTGGAAAATGAATGAGGAGACAGGGGGATATGAACCATCGCCGGCTGATCATCATCGCGGCGCTCCTCGTTCTGTTCACCGCACCGTGGACGGCCCCGGCTGAAGCTGGCCACGGGAAGACCCTGCTGTCCCGGCCCGCAACCTGGTCTTTACCTACAGCTGGGACAGCTTCGCCCGCAACTGGTATCCCTGTATTGACCACCCCTCGGACAAGGCGGACAGTGCCGACATGAGATCACCGTTCCCTCGGGGATGGTGGTGGCCTCCAACGGCCTGCTTCAGCGCCGCAGCAGCCGTGGGGGGTGGGACACCTTCCTCTGGCACAACGCCCACCCGGTGACCACCTACAACCTCTGTTTCCACGCGTCGGATTACGAGCAGTTCACCCAGTATCACGGGGCCCTGCCCATCGACTACTACGTCTACCCCGAAGACCTGGAGGATGCCCAGGCCAGCTTCCAGAGCATCCCCCAGATGATGGCCCACTACGAATCGGTCTTCGGCCCCTACCCCTTCCCCGGCGAGAAGATGGGCTGGTCCGAGGCGCAGCTGGGGGGGGATGGAGCACCAGACCATGGTCACCATCGGGTCGGCATTCATCACCGGCACCACCAACTGGGAAACCCTCTATGCCCACGAGGCGGCGCACATGTGGTGGGGCGACTGTGTCTCCATCGCCACCTGGGCCGACTTCTGGCTCTCCGAGGGGTTCGCTTCCTACGGCGACGCCCTGTGGCAGGAGGGGGGCTACGGCGTGGAGGCCCTGCGCAACCGGATGCGCGCCTTCCGCAACATGTATTTTGCCGAGGACACCGGCAACCGCTTCCCGATCTACGACCCCGAGGTCCTGCTCTCCAGCACGGTCTACGAGAAGGGGGCCTGGATCGTGCACATGTTGCGGCGGGTCTTTGACGACGCCCCGGCCTTCTTCGCCATGCTCCAGGACTACCGGGCGGCGTACGAGCACGGCAACGTCACCACAGCGCAATTCCAGGCGGCTGCCGAGACCGGGCTGGGGGCAAGCCTCGACTGGTTTTTCGACCAGTGGGTCTACATGGCCGGGTACCCGGAGTACGAATACAGCTGGTCCTGGAACGCCGGCACCATAATCCTGCACATCGACCAAGTACAGCCGGTGGGCGGGGTCACTCCGCTGTTCACCGCCGAGGTGGACCTGCGGGTTGCCACCGCGGCCGGCGACCATTTCGTTACCGTGCTGGTGGACGACGAGAGCGAGACGTTCGAACTGGAAGTGCCTGGCCGTCCCATCACGGTGGAGTTCGACCCCGACCTCTGGCTGCTCTGCAAGGCCACCGAGGTGAACGGTCCCGCCGACCTGGTCTTTGCCGCCCCCGGTCCCGACCAGGGCAACCGCTGTGTGGCGGCACTGTTCGACATCGACGGCGACGCGGCCTGGCCGGAGATCGTGCCGTACGGGGTGGACGCCTGGGGCGCCAACGTGGCCTGCGGAGACCTTGACGGCGACGGCATCGACGAACTGGTCACCGGGCCCGGTCCGGGGGAGATGTTCGGTTGCCACGTGCGGGCCTTCGATCACGACGGGGGAGCGGGGGTGACCCCCATCTCCGGGATCAGTTTCTTTCCCTATGCCACCGAATGGTTCAGCTACGGCGTTCGGGTGGGCCTGGCCGATGTGGACGGCGATGGCCTCGCCGACATCATCACCGGCCCCGGCCCGGATCCCGACGCCATGGGTCTGGTGAAGGTCTTCTCCTGGACGGCCGGAGAGGTGCTGGTTGAGGTGGGCGGCTTTGACGCTTTCCCCGATGCCATTCGCGGCACCTCGGTGGCCGGCGGCAGGTTTGATTGAGCGCGGCTTCCGGGATCAGGCCAGCGCCTTGAGCGCCTTCTTGTTGTCATTGGTGTTGAGCACGATCATCCCGCGGGTTTTGGAGGTTGATGTGGCGTAGGCGTAGTCGATGCTCACATCGGCGAAGTCCAGTTTCCCGGCCACCTTATCGAAGATGCCGGGCTTGTTGGGGCAGTCCACCAGGATCACGTCCCGGCTGTCCACATCGAACCCTGCCTTCTTCAAAACCTGTTTGGCTTTGGTGTTTTCGTCGGTGATGAAGGTCAGGATGACCTTGCGCCCCAGGGTGTAGCCGTGGAAGGCAACCACATTGACCTGCTTCTCGAACAGTGTCTGGAACACCTTGTGCCCCACGCCCGTTCTGTTTCCCGTAATGACGATCAGTTCCCTTGTCCTGGTTGCGGTGAAGACCATGGCCTCCTCCTGTCTGGTATCCCCTGTTTTTGAATCTTCGAAAATCTGCTGACACGTCGATGAATCATGCTACAGGCAGCGCCCCGCCACGGCAAGGAAAACAAGTGTAGGGACGTTCTTGCGTTCTTGCGTTTCTTTCCTGGCAACCTGCTGTCCTGTTGGAAACGCAAGAACGCAAGTACGTCCCTGCACTCCCCCCGCCACGGCAAGCAGTGATTGACTTCTCACTGCCCTCCGTCTATATTTCGCCCTTCGACAGTATGGGCGAGCAACTCGGAAATACAAGCATTCCGGGCCGTCCCGGGCGGCTCTGAACGCTGGCCGGCAATACAAGAGCAGAGGGAGTGGCAATGGAGCAGTGCATCGGGATTCGTCGCGAGGACAAGAACAAATGGGAGCGGCGGGTGCCGCTGGTTCCCGCTGATCTGAAATCGCTGGTGGCGAAGAGCGGTATCCGCTTCCGGGTCCAGCCCTCGCCCATCAGGGCGTTCGGTGACGCGGAATTTGCCGACGCAGGCGCCGAGGTTGAAGAGGATCTCTCCTCCTGCCCGGTGGTGATCGCGGTGAAAGAGATACCCACCCGGCTGCTCCTGGAAAAGCGGACCTATATCTACTTTTCCCACACCATCAAGGGCCAGGACTACAACATGGCCATGCTGCGCCGGCTGATGGAGCTGAAGTGCAATCTCATCGACTACGAGCGGATTCTTGACGACCAGGGCCGCCGGCTGATCTTCTTCGGCCGTTTTGCCGGGGTGGCCGGGATGATCGAGACCCTGGCCGCCTTTGGCCGCCGTCTTCGCTGGGAGGGAACGCCCAACGTCTTTGAAAAAATGGAGCAGCCCTACCGCTACGGCTCTCTGGACGAGGCCATGGAGGCCGTCTCCCGGGTGGGTGAAACGATCCGGCGTGACGGCCTGCCGTCCCGGCTCTGCCCGCTGGTCTGCGGTTTCACGGGCTACGGCAATGTCTCGAAAGGCGCCCAGGAGATCTACGACCTGCTGCCGGTGCTCTCCATCACCCCGGCCCAGTTGCTGGCCGGGGAGTGGGAAGGGCGGGATGATCTCCGCACCCTGTGGAAAGTGGAGTTCCACGAGAAGGACATGGCCCGGCCGGCTGACCAGACGGCCGGGTTCGAGCTTCAGGAATACTACGACCACCCCGAGCGCTACGTCTCGGCATTCGGTCAGTACCTGCCGCTGATGACCCTGATGGTCAACTGCATCTACTGGACCGAGGCCTATCCGCGGCTGGCTACCCGGCAGCAGTTTCTGGACCTTTACGGCAGCGGCAGCACACCAAAGCTGCGGGTGATCGGCGACATCTCGTGCGATATCGACGGCGCCGTCGAATGCACGGTGCGGGCCACCGAGCCGGGGAACCCGGTTTACGTCTATGACCCGGTCAGCGGCAAGGATACCGACGGGGTGGAAGGCAGCGGCCCGGTGGTGATGCCGGTGGACAACCTGCCCTGCGAGCTGCCGCTCAACTCCTCGGAGGAGTTCAGCGCGGCGCTCAACCCGTTCATCCCCGGGATCGCCGCCGCCGACTTCAGCGGTTCCCTGGAGGCCTGCAACCTGCCGGCGCCGGTGAAGCGGGCCCTGATTCTGTACCAGGGGGAACTGACCCCGGATTACGAGTACATGAAGGATTTTCTCAAATAGACCAGCGACCTGTTTCATGAACACCATTTCGGAGGACCAGCAAGTGAAGAAGATTCTCGTTCTCGGTGCCGGCCTGGTGGCCAAGCCGCTCGTCCGCTACCTGCTCGACATGGAGGACACCGAAGTGACCGTGGCTTCACGCACGGTGAGCAAGGCCGTGGACCTGATCGACAACCACCCCCGCGGCAAGGCGCTGCCCCTGCTGGTGGACAACACCGCAGAACTGGAGAAACTGGTGGCCGCGTCGGACCTGGCGATCAGCCTCGTGCCCTATGCCTACCACGTGTCGGTGGCCAAACTCTGTCTCAAGCACGGCCTGCCGCTGGTCACCACCTCCTACGTCAGCGACGCGATGAACGCCCTGGACGGCGAAGCCAGGGAAAAGGGCCTGCTGCTGCTCAACGAGTGCGGCCTCGACCCGGGCATCGACCACATGTCGGCGATGAAGATCATCCACGAGGTGGAAGCCAAGGGCGGCAAAGTGACAAGCTTCCGCTCCTGCTGCGGCGGCCTGCCTGCCCCCGAAGCCAACGACAACCCGCTGGGCTACAAGTTTTCCTGGAGCCCCCACGGTGTGCTGCTGGCCGGCCGCAACTCGGCCAAGTGGCTGGAGGACGGTGAGGTCAAGGCGGTGCCCGGGCCCGAACTGTTCACGGCCAACGGCCCGACCAAAGTCGACGGCATGGACCTCGAGTTCTACCCCAACCGCGACTGTCTCGGCTACGTGGAGATCTACGGCCTCAAGGATTCGAAGACCGTGTTCCGCGGCACCCTGCGCTACCCCGGCTGGTGCCGGACGCTGAAGCGGGTGGTGGACCTCGGCCTGCTGGACGAGACCGCCCGGGACGACCTGGCCGGCATCAGCTGGAAGGAGATGACCGCCAAACTGCTGGTCGTGGACCCCGCCGGCGACGTCAAGGCCGCCTTCGTCGACAAACTCGGCCTGGCCGGCGAGCCGGATACCCTGAAGCGGCTGGAATGGCTGGGTCTGCTCTCCGACGAGACGGTGCCCGAGGCCTCCTCGGTGCTCGAAGTGCTGGAGAAGCGGATGCTCGGCCTGATGAGCTACGCCGAGGGCGAACGGGACATGATCGTCCTGCACCACGAGTTCGTGGCCGAGTACCCGGACGGGAAGAAGGAGAACATCTACTCCACCCTGGTGGACTACGGCATCCCCGGCGGCGACTCCTCCATGTCCCGCACGGTGAGCCTGCCCGCGGCCATGGCCACGAAGCTGATCCTCGAGGGCAAGATCACCGACACCGGTGTCAGAATCCCGGTGGACAAGGGGATCTACGAGCCGGTGCTCGAAGAGCTGAAGACGGTGAACATCGATTTCATCGAGCGGTCGGAAGCGATCTGACCCTTTGACGGGATGATGATGAAATCCAAAACGCCGGGAGGGGGATCATTCCCTTCCCGGCGTTTTTTTTCGGAGACTATTCGCTGGGGCGATTTCGGCTATTCGTTGACAGCCCGGGGATCGACGGATATTATTGTGGTCTATCTTGTTCATAACATAAGAGATTATCTATAGACAAGGGGGAGAGTCCCATGGCTGATGAGATGGCGGAAGGCGGCCAGACCGCACAGACGTCCGGCTGGAAGGAACTCTGGACCACCGAGGACTACTGGGCCATCTGGCTCGGTGCCCTCGTGGTTGTGGTGGGGCTGCTCATCTTTCTGCCGCGGCCGCCGGAGGGCATGCAGTCCACCATCGAGGAGTCGAATGCGGTGCTGGCCCGGGAGGATGCGGCGGCACCGTTCCGCACCATCGCCTGGTTCGAGGCCAGCGATGCCAAGGGCGGGGTCAAGGCGGCCAGCCAGGACTTTGGCAAAGCCATCGCCAGCTTCCTCGCCAAGCCCCACGACTGGAAGAACAACCCGCTGGAGTCCCTGGTGATGAGCGAAGCCCATGCCGCGGAGAAGAAAGCCGCTGCCCAGACCAGATTTGATGCGGCCAAGGAGAAAGCCGCGGCCGCGCTGGCCGGAGCCTGGGCGGCGGAAGACCTGGCCCGGGCCACCGGCTTTAGCGATGAGATTCTGAATGAGGAGGCCAAGGCGGCGATCAACACCTGGCGCAACGAGAAATACTTCGAATCCACCGCAAAGAAAAAGACCAGGGTCTCGTCATTCAGCCTGTTGCCGGGCCTTGCGGGCCTCTGTGTCATTTTTGCCCTCTTTTTCGGTCTGCCGCTGCACTTCATGGGGATTTCCCCGGTAAAGTTTTTCGCCGGGTTCATCTTTGTCTTTGCTTTTGCGGTGCTGGCCTACATCCTGGCCGGCCAGGCCACGATGAAGGAATACGGTGTCGGGTATGCCGCCTGGGCCATCCTCTTCGGCATGATCATTTCCAACACCGTGGGCACGCCGAAGTGGGTCATGCCGGCGGTGCAGACCGAGTACTTCATCAAGGCCGGGCTGGTGATCCTCGGTGCCGAGATCCTCTTGGGCAAGATCCTCATCATCGGCATTCCCGGCATATTCGTGGCCTGGCTGGTCACCCCGGTGGTGCTGGTGACCGGTTTCATTGTCGGTGACAAGATCATCAAGATCCCCTCGAAGACCCTTAACATCACCATCGCCGCCGCCGCCTCGGTCTGCGGTGTCTCCGCGGCCATTGCCACCGCCGCGGCCTGCAAGGCCAAGAAGGAGGAACTGACCCTGGCCGTGGGGCTCTCGCTGATCTTTACCGTGCTGATGATGATCTTCATGCCCTTGTTTATCAGCGCTGTGGGGATGGATCAGATCCTCGGCGGCGCCTGGATGGGCGGCACCATCGATGCCACCGGGGCAGTGGCCGCGGCCGGGGCCTTCCTCGGCGACAAGGCGCTCTACGTCTCGGCCACGATCAAGATGATCCAGAACGTGATGATTGGCGCCATCGCTTTCTTCGTCGCCGTCTACTGGGTGACCCGGGTGGAACGGGCGGGCAAAAGCCGGGTGGGCCTGATGGAGGTC
Organism: Acidobacteriota bacterium; assembly: GCA_032127265.1. GTDB lineage: Bacteria > Acidobacteriota > JAQAZP01 > JAQAZP01 > JAQAZP01 > JAQAZP01. The sequence goes on along the minus strand of JAQAZP010000195.1, from coordinate 6,940 downwards.
TGGGTCCGCTTCCCCAAGTTCGTCATCGGCTTCATTGGCGTGTCGGTGATCTGCTCCCTGGTGCACGCCGGGCTGGGGGACGACGTGGGCTACACCCTGCTGGACCAGGGGGTGATCAACGGCTTCACCAAGACCATCCGCGGCTGGTTCTTCTGCCTGGCCTTTGTCAGCATCGGCCTGGCCACCAATTTTCGCGAGCTGGCCAGCCACTTCAAGGGTGGGAAACCGTTCATCCACTATGTCTTCACCCAGGGGTTCAACCTCGTCTTCACCCTGCTCATCGCCTGGATCATGTTCAACCTGATATTCACGGAGATCGCGGCGAGGATATGACGGAATTGCCGCACAGCAAGAACAACGCAGCACCCGGGCCACCACTCCACGGTGCCGGGCCGCTTCGCCGCTGGGGGCTGCTGCTGGCCTGGGTCGCCGGCATCTGGTGTTTTATCTTTCTGCTGGCCCCGCTGGCCCACCACTTCCAGGCGGTGCGCACGCTGACCGACTTCATCCGGGCCAACGACATCGACGCGGCAGCTTACTACTACACCGAAGTGGAAGAGTTTGCCTTGGCCGAGCACTCCATCCGCGACACCATGCAACACGCCCACACCGGGCAGCCCTGACGTCGACGGCCATCCACCCTGCCAGTTCTGAATTCTTATCGACTCAGCGTCTCAGCCGCCGGGCCGCTTCCGGGGCGAGGATTGCGGCCAGTGCCCGGTGACCCTCCGTGTTGGGGTGCAGGGAGTCGAAGGAGAGTTCGCTCAGCGGGCCATCCAGCCCGGGCTGGAGATCGATCACCGTCAGGCCGGAGTTTCGCGCTTCGGCGGCCACAAAGCGGTGCACGTCGGCAAAGGGGTAGGGCTGTTCGTCGACAAAGACCGGCAGGATGGCCAGCAGCACCGGGATATCCTCAGCCTGGGAGATGGCGCCCAGCCTGATGAAGGCAGCCCGCACCCCGGCCCAGCTTTCCCGGTTGCGGTGGGCGGCGGTGACCCAGCCCCAGGTCGTGCCGGCGGCCAGGCCGGCGGTGGGCTCGGCCGGCGGGGGAGCGTTGCGCAATCCGGAGCCCGTGCCGGCCTGCCCCAGAACCTCTTCCACCCGTTCCCGGCGGGCGCCCTCCACCACCTCGGCCAGGTGGTTGCGGGTCTCCTTCAGTGCCAGCAGCTTCTCCACCCGGTAAGAAAGCCAGCCGAGGAACTTCGAGCATCCCAGCCAGTAGCCGGTGCGGTAGCCGCCGAAGCGGAGCAGACGGCCCTGGGCCTCCTGCCTGAAGAAATAGCCCAGCTCGCCGGAAAAGTCCACCGGGTCGTTGAGGTTGTAGCAGACCACCACCAGGTCGGGGGCGAACCTCAGCCCCTTCGTTTCCAGCAGCGCCACCTCCTGCAGCGGACTGTATCCGCTGACCCCCAGGTTGAGGCACTCCACGTCAGGCCCCAGACGCTGTTCCACCTGCTTGACCAGGGTCTCCTCCAGGTCCACTTCGAGACCGAGGGTCACCGAGTCGCCGAGGAAAACCACTCGGCGGGTCCCGGCCGGCTTTTCAGCGGCCATGTCCTCCCGGTCCCGCAGTCCAAGTTCGTTGATAGTGTAGGTCACTGTTTGCCCCGCGTCCCAGACCCGGGGGCGGCTGGACCGGGCGCCCGGTTTCGGCTGGTAGACCAGGACCGGGTCAGGGGACCGGCGGTGTATGGACCAGACGGCATCATCATCGCCCTGGAAGGGGATGCGGGGGTCGAGGAGCCGGGTCAACAGTTCGGCGGCGAGAAAGAGGAACAGCAGGGAGGCCAGCGTCAGGAGCAGGTTCCTGGCGGCCATTGACGTTCTGGAGGCCTTGCTGGTCATGATCGCCTCAATACGTCGCTAGGTGGGGGTGGTGCCGGAGGCCGGGATCGAACCGGCACAAGGCATAGCCTCGAGGGATTTTAAGTCCCTTGCGTCTACCAATTCCGCCACTCCGGCATGCTTGTGCGGCAGCTCTCCGGGAAGAGGACGCCGCAATGGCCCTCCACTGGTGGTTCCCAGGTGCCGGGGGTGGTTCGGGGAGAGCCTTGGTTTCGCCACTCCCGCAGTGGTCGTCTTCAGAGAGAGGAATGGAGGCGACGATCGGAGTCGAACCGATGAATGGAGGTTTTGCAGACCTCTGCCTTAGCCACTTGGCTACGTCGCCCTTGATTTTTTCGGCCCGCGAGGCAGGCCGCGAAGTGAGACTATAAGAGAAATCCGGCGACCCTGTCAACCGGATCAGGGCCCGTACAAAGGGAGGCGGGGAGGCGGTGTTTTCGGCCGAAACGGCCGATTGGGTCTAAGAGGTGGGGCCACCGGCCTCCCCGCGGGTTTCTCATCGGTAAATATAGGTTCTGAAACGGGTTTCGGTCAAGTGGAATCCCTGTTTTTTGCAGAAATCGGGTACCGTGTGGGAGGGAGAGGAGAATGAGTATTTCAGTCGTCCGTACAGACGAGGGCAACGGTTCGTCTTAATACATCCAGGTGTAAAAGTGGAGGTTGCTCGGATCCGTCACCCTCGAGTTCACCACTCAATATAGGGTGAAAAGGTGTGGAGCGCAAGCTGTTTTCCCGCTGTACAATGGAGAAGCCCCCGAAACGCTGGTTTTGGGGGCTTCTTATGGAGCGGGAAACGGGATTTGAACCCGCGACTTCGACCTTGGCAAGGTCGCACTCTACCACTGAGTTATTCCCGCTCAGGCGGTACAACGAAGCCAAAGGATAGAGAAAGTGCCTTCTTTTGTCAAGAGTTTGATCGGTTTTCCGGACCACCGCGCCGGAGGGTGATCAGCGCCACTTCAGGCGGGCAATTGAAGCGGACGAAGATCCCGGAACTGCCCACTCCCGGGGAGGTGTACCCGGTCATCTCCCCTTGCTGCCAGAGCCCGGCGTTGAACCGTCGCGGGGCCGAACTGTGCGTGCTCAGCGCCCCCACCAGGGGGAGCCTGATCTGGCCGGCATGGGTGTGGCCGCAGAGAAACAGGTTGGCGCCTCGACGCTGGGCCCGCTCCCGCGCTTCGGGGGTGTGGCAGAGAACCACGCTGAACTCTCCGGGCGGCACCGGAGCCAAGGCCCGGCCGAAATCGGCTGCGCGGTAGAAGTGGGGATCGTCCACGCCGGCCAGCCACAGTTGCTCCCCGTCCCGGGTGAAGGAGACGGTTTCGTTGATCAGCATCCGCAGGCCGGTGCCCTCCAGCCGTTCCATCATCGACCAGGAGTCATGGTTTCCCAGCACTCCGTAGCAGCCCTCCCGGGCCCTGATCGAGCGCAACACCGCTTCGGTCTGGTCCAGTGCCTTGCCCGCCGGCGAGTACATTCCGAAGCGGAAATCGCCGCCGAAAAGACAGAGATCGACCTCCACACCGGCCACGGCCCGAGCGATGGCTTTGGTCAGCCCGCTGTTGCCGTCGAAGTGCATGTCGGAGAGAAAAAGCAGGCTGAAACCTTCGAATGCTGCGGGCAGGCCGGCAAACCGCAGTTCGAACCGGTTGAGCACCACGTTTTCGGCATTCCTCCGACCCTTCTCCCGCAGGCCCATCAACTGCAGAATGGCCGGGATCACCGATGTGGTGGCTTCATACTGCTCCATGTGGGTCAGCCTGTCGATCAACGGCGGTTTCGAGCCCCCCAGCCACGGTTCGCGGCGGTAGCGGCCGGGGTGGATGTCGGCGGCCCGATAGATCCCGTTGCGGTCCGGCAGGCCCTGCTTTTTTCTGCCCATCTCCCGATCCTCTTCCCGCCGATAGGGGCGCCCGCCGTTTCTGAAAAAAAACAGGCTAGGGTATACGCCCGCTCGGGTGGCCCTGTCAAGACCGCTGACGGGTTGACATCCACGACGAAGCGTCCTAACGTAAACTCCGTTTTCCGCCCCCCGGGGCATGGTCAGGCAACACCGGAGATGAGGGAATGAAGCCCGGCTCGAAAAAATCGAAACCCGAACAGAAGGCACCCACCGGCCCCCGGTGGCAGGATGTGACCCCGTCGGACCTGGTGGAGGAAATCGTCCACTCCCGGTGCCCCGACCCCTTTGCCGTGCTTGGCGCCCACCAGATCCCGGAGGATGGAACCGGCGGCGTGGTGGTCCGGGCCTTCCACCCCGAGGCGCTGGAGGTGACGCTGTTGATCCTCGACCCCGGCGGTCGGGTGGAGGCGGAATCGGCCATGGAGCGGATCCACGCCGATGGGTTCTTCCAGCTGTTTACACCGGGCCGGGGGCAGGTCTTCGACTACCGGTTGCGGCTGAGCTTTGACGACGGGTCCACGCGCACCATCCGCGATCCCTACTGTTTCCTGCCCGTTCTCGGCACCCTGGACCGCTATCTCTTCAACCAGGGGAACCACCTGAAGATCTACGACAAACTGGGTGCGCACCTGATGGAGATCGGCGGCGAGCCGGGAGTGCATTTTGCCGTCTGGGCCCCCAGCGCCCGCCGGGTGTCGGTGATTGGCGGGTTCAACCAGTGGGACGGCCGGCGCCACCCCATGCGTTCCCTCGGGGTCTCCGGAATCTGGGAACTGTTCATCCCCGGTCTGCAGCACGGCCAGGATTACAAATTCGAGGTCAAGACCGCCGACGGCCGCCTGCTGGAAAAGTCGGATCCCTATGCCAATCACTGCCGCGAACACGGGGAGGGACGCCCTTCGCTGGTCTGGGATCTCGACCGCTACCAGTGGGGGGACGGGGAGTGGATGGCCGGCAGGGCCGGGCGCCAGTTCGACCAGCCGATCTCGATCTACGAGGTGCACCTCGGTTCCTGGCGGCGGATGACGGAAGAGGGCAACCGCAGTCTCTCCTACCGTGAACATGCCGAACTTCTGGTGGACTACGTGGCCGAAATGGGTTTCACCCATGTGCAGCTGCTCCCGGTGGCCGAGCACCCCTTCGGTGGTTCCTGGGGCTACCAGGTGACCCAGTACTACGCACCCAACAGCCGGTTCGGCGGTCCCGAAGACCTGATGCACCTGGTGGACCGTTTCCACCAGCGGGGCATCGGCGTCTATCTCGACTGGGTGCCGGCCCATTTTCCCACCGACGGGCACAGTCTGGCCCGCTTCGACGGGTCCGCTCTTTACGAACACGACGATCCCCGCCAGGGCGAGCACCCCGACTGGGGAACGCTGATCTTCAATTACGGGCGCCACGAGGTGCGCAACTTCCTCACCGCCAACGCCCTCTTCTGGCTCGACCGCTACCACGTGGACGGCCTGCGCGTGGACGCCGTGGCCTCCATGCTCTACCTCGACTACAGCCGGCGGGATGGTGAGTGGATCGCCAACCGCTACGGCGGGCGGGAGAATCTCGACGCCATCGAATTCCTCAAGCAGATGAACATCAGTGTCTTTGAGCACCATCCCGGCACGGTGACCATTGCCGAGGAGTCCACGGCCTGGCCCGGGGTATCCCGGCCGGTCCACCTGGGCGGCCTCGGCTTCGGCATGAAGTGGAACATGGGCTGGATGCACGACATGCTGAAATACATGGCCGAGGACCCGGTGTACCGCAAGTATCACCACAGCAGCCTGACCTTCGCCCTGCTCTACGCCTTCCACGAGAACTTCATTCTGCCCCTCTCCCATGACGAGGTGGTCTACGGCAAACGCTCGCTGCTGGAGAAGATGCCGGGAGACCCGTGGCAGAAGAAAGCCAATCTGCGGCTGCTGTATGGCTACATGTTCGGCCAACCGGGAAAGAAACTGCTTTTCATGGGGGGCGAGTTCGGCCAGCGAAACGAGTGGGACCACCAGAAGAGTCTCGACTGGCACCTGTTGGAGCAGCCGGGGCACGCCGGGATCAGGCACTACCTGCGTGACCTCAACCACCTCTACCGGGGGGAGCCGGCGATGTGGGAGAAGGACTTCTATTCCGACGGGTTCCAGTGGATCGATCTGCACAATTGGGAGGAGAGCGTGGTGGCCTTCCTCCGCCGGGGCGTGAATCCGGAGGATTTCCTGGTTTTCATCTACAACTTCACGCCGGTACCCCGCTCGGCCTACCGCATCGGTGTGCCCCGCGGCGGCGGCTATGCCGAAGTCCTGAACAGTGATGCGGAAATCTACGGCGGATCGAACATGGGGAATCTCGGCCAGATCGAAGCCGAGGCGCTTCCCTGGGACGGGATGAGCCACTCCATCAGCATCACCTTGCCCCCCCTGGCTGCCGTGGTGTTCAAGCCGCTATAGCCGGAACGTGGCGGATGTCAGTCCTCCGCTTTCTCCCGGAACAGTTTCTCCAGCGACCTTCGGCTGAACCCCAGAAGTTCGGCCAGACGCAGCGTGCCGGCAGGTGCTTTCGGGGCCGGGACACCCGTTTCGATGAAGCGCTCCAGCGCATCCCAGAACCTGATCTGCAGCGTCCGGTTCCCGGCCGGGTCCAGACCCATCCGGCCAGCCAGCCGGGCCAGTCGCCGGGCCTGTTTCACCGGTTCCGGCGAGCCGAACAGGTTGGGGCGATCCAACTGGCCGGCCAACGCCCGTTGCGCCGCGGCGGTGCCGGCCTTCATCTCCAGGGGCAGGTCCAGGGCCCGGGCCATCCGCAGCATCCCCAGTGCCGGCCGGTGCGCCCTCTGCCCGCCGAGTTCCAGCGCCTCATTCACCCGTGCCTCGAAGAGCTGGGCCAGGGCCGGCCCGGCATCCCGCTCTTCGGCTGCCCGCACAAACAACTCGCGGCCGGTGCCGAACAGCTCCAGCATTCGCTGGGCGGTCTCTTTATCCTGCCGCTGCCGCAGCCGGTTTTCGAGCATCTCCCTGAAGGCCGGCGGCAATAGCCTTCGCTGGTGGAAGCACCACTTCTCATCGTCAAGAACCTCGTCCTCCGGCCATCGGGCCAGCGAGGCCGCCAGATCACTGAAGGAAGACTCGGCATTCTCCTCGCCGACCTCCTCGGCCCAGGACCGGCAACCGCCGGTGCCGGTTCGCAGGGCCAGGTGGAGGAAGA
>JAQAZP010000194.1:0-51400 GCA_032127265.1 Acidobacteriota bacterium | reverse complement strand
CCGAGGACAAGGTTTTACTCTGGGGCGGCAGCCTGCTCAACTGGCAGGACCCACTGACCCTGATCAAGGCCATGGGCCGCATTGCGGAGCAGCGGGAAGACCTCAAGCTGTTCTTCATGGGGATACGGCACCCCAATCCCGAAGTGCCGCCAATGACCATCGTCAAGGAATCGCAAAAACTGGCCGACAGCCTGGGGCTCACCGGCCGGACGGTGTTCTTCAACGACTGGGTGCCTTACAAGGAGCGGGCCGACTACCTGCTGGAGTCGGATCTCGGCGTCTGCACGCACCGCGGGCACCTGGAGACCCGGTTCTCCTTCCGCACCCGCCTGCTGGACTGTGTCTGGTCCGGTCTGCCCATGGTGGTGACCCGGGGTGATACCTTTGCCGACCTGGTCAGTTCCCGTGGGCTGGGCCTCACCGTGCCCCAGTGTGATCCGCGGGCCCTGGCCGATGCGCTGCTCGAGGCACTGGACAACCAGTCGGCCCGGCTCCGCTGGAAGGACAATCTCGCCGCCTTTGCCCCGGATCTCTCCTGGGACCGGGTGGTGGAACCCCTGGCCCAGTTCTGCCGCCGGCCGGTCTTCGCCCGGGACAAGTCCGAACAACCGGCCGAAGTGCAGACCACCCTGCGCCGGAGTTTCGGCAGCGGCATGGAGCTGAATCTGCGCATCGCGCCGGAGCGGCTGGAGCGGCTGAAGAAGGGTGCGCTGGGTTCACTGGTCCGGCGGGGGCTGGCGCTGAGCGGCAAACTGGCCAGCCGGCGTCGTTCGCCGGTGGCCGGTGAGATCAGGGGCCGGCGCAAGGTGACCCAGGGGTTCGTTGCCGAGCGGGACAACCTCAAGGGGATCAATGTCAACATGGCCACCTTTGCCCGCATCAATACCCAGGACGTCCTGTTCCGTCTCTTCGCCGGGCCGGACAACCAGGAGATCACCACTATCATCATCAATGCCTCGCGCATTCTGGACAACCGTTTCCACCCCTTCCACTTCGACCCGATCCTGGATTCTCGGGGGCAGCTGTTCCGCTTCACCCTCGAATCGCCCGAGTCGGCGCCGGGGGATGCGGTCACCGCCTGGATCGACTACTCGTCACCTTCGGGCACCGGGGAAATGTTGCGGGTCAACGGGCGTCGACATCCCGGCCGGCTCAGTTTCAAGGCTTACTACGCATAAACGCGGGGCGAACCGCTTTCCGTTGGCGGCCCGCGGAGGAGGAGAACCGGTGAACCCGTCGCTGATCCATCGCCTGATCTGCCCCTACTGCCACGGGGATGATCTGGGCCTCCACGTGATGGAGTGCGAGCCGCGGGCCCGGACCGGCGGCGGAGCGGGCCCGGAGGACCGGGAGGGCGAGGTGGTTGCCGGCCTGATCACCTGCGGCGGCTGCCAACGGTTCTTCCGCGTGGAGGCCGGGGTGCCCTCGCTGATCTTTGCCGGTGACGGCGGCTGGCTCGACGCCTGTCTCAAACGCTGGGGCGGCGAGTTGGAGGGACGTCTGGACCGCTCCCTGCCTCGCGACGATTCCCTCGATCAGGCTTTGGCCGACGGCGATTTCTGGGCCCGCTTCTACCGTCAGGCCATGGAACGCGGCTATCTCCATTTCCTCGACATCCGCCAGCCGTTGGCGCCGCTCTACCTGCACGGCGTGGTGGAGACCCTGCACTTCTCCGGGCCTGGCGGCCGGTTCAACTTTCAGCACCAGCCATTTCTCAAGGAGGTGATCGGCAGCCTGACCGAGGGCTCCCGGTCGTTGCCGGCGGGGAGTTCCATTCTGGAGATCGGGTGCGGGTCGGGATGGCTCTGTCTCGAACTGGCCCGCCGGGGGCTCCGTCCAGTGGGTCTGGACACCGGTTTCCCGGCGCTGGTGCTGGCCCGGCTCTATGCCCGGCAGCAGGGGCTGGACATCGACTACGTCCACGCCGACGGCGGCCGGCTGCCCTTTGCCGCCCGGAGTTTCAGCGGTCTGGTGGGCTTTCAGGCCCTGCACCACATTCCCCGCCTGCTGGAGACGGCCCGGGAGCTGCGCGAGATCCTCGAGCCCGAAGCCCTGACGGTGATCTTCGAGCACCGCGCCGAGCGTCCCCCGCGGCTGCAGCGGTTCGCGGAGACACTGAACAGATGGCTTTTTCTCAAGGTGGCCGGACGGCACAAGATCCACCCGACATACCCGGCCAGCGAATCGGAGAACGAGGACTGCTCACTGCACCTGGTGGACGAGATGATGGGCGGGTTCCGGGCCCTGCGCCGAAAACGCTACTTTCTCTTTCTCCAGGACCTGCCGGGGTTCGCCTACCTGCTGGCCGGGCACAGCCGGCTGGTCTTCAACCTCACCGCGGCGCTGGTCAACGGGGTGGACCGGATGTTCACCATGGTCCGGCCCTCGCGCTGCGAACACATACTCCAGGTGGGCCGGAACCAGCGGGAGACCGAATGAGATACCTCCCGGCCGCAGTTGATCCGTCATTCTTCCTTTTCGTCGCCGCCGCGCTCCTCTTTATCTGCGGCTGTTCCTCCCCGGGCCCCGTGGTTCAGGGGAGCCTCCAGGCCGCGGCCACCCTGGATAGCGGCGCGGTCGACCTGCTGCGTCTTGCCGGCGGGACGGACCACAGCACCGACCAGCGGTGTGAAGCGTTCAGGCAGGCTGTCGAACAGTCGGAGCAGGTGGTTCGTGAATACGGCTTCGACGGGCGCTGGCCGCTGGAGGGATGGGAACCCTGGAAGGACTGCGGCCGGTTCCTGCCGCGGGACGGGATCCTGGAGATCGAGGCCATCGGCCCCGATTTCCAGATGGCGGTGCCGCCCGATTTCGACTGCGGCCTGGTTCAGCGGGTGCTGGTCCGTGCCCGGGTCTCCGGCAACGGCAACCGCGGGCACTTCTTCTGGATGACTGAAGAGGAGCCGGTCTACGACGGTGAACGGTCGATCCCGTTTTGGCTGCACCCCGGGGACCAGTTCCACACCTACACCATCGAGGTTGGCGAAGACCCCGGCTGGGACAGCCGCATCACCGGCATCCGGCTCGATCCCACCGACCGCAAGGGGCGGGTGGAGATCGACTCCATCATCTTCATGGCCGGCCTCAACAGCCGGCGCCGCGATCTGCTGGCCGCCCGCTGCGGCCTGCCCGACGCGGCTGTCGAGCTGCAGCAGGACCGGCGCCGGGTCCTGGCCGTGGCCCCCGGCGAACAGCTCGATTTCCGGTTCATGCTGGAGCCGCGGGACGGGGCCATACCGGAACTGCGTTTCGCCATCGGCCTGGCCGCGGCCGGACCGGACGGCCGGGAGGCCGTATCCCGCGCGGCACACCGTTTCACGGTGCGCAGCCGCGGCGGTGCGGTGATCTGCGACCGGGTGCTCGACCCGGCCCGCACCCCGGCCCACCGCGGCTGGGTGGAGGAGCGGGTTAAGCTGGACACGGTGGGCGGCCGCCCGGCGGGCCTCACCCTTGCCGTCGAAGTCCTGGGGGATAACGGTGACCAGGAGGTCTGCGCCCTGTTCGCCAACCCGCTGGTCCACCAGGGCCGCCGACCGGGGCAGACCAGCATGCTGGTGATCCTGGTGGACGCCCTGCGCGCCGACCGCCTCGGCTGTTACGGCCACCCGGGCGGTCTCACTCCGCACATCGACCGTTTCCGCCGTCAGGGTGCGCTGTTCCGCCACGCCCAGTCCAGTTCGTCGTGGACCGCACCGGCGGTGGCCTCGCTGTTCACCGGACTGCACCCCTACCGGCACGGCGTGCGCTACGTGGACACGCTGAGACTGGCCGGTCGGTTCGAAACGGTGGCCGAACGGTTTCTCGAGGCCGGCTGGTTTACCGGGGCGGTGTCGGACAACCTGCTGATCACCCCGGCCAACGGCTTCGACCAGGGGTTCAGGACCTTTGTCTCCAAGCCCCCTGACGTCCACTCGCGCAAGGCGGAGGGGGTGACCGACCTGGCCCTGGCCTGGCTGGACCGTCATGGTGACCGGCCATTCTTCCTCTACCTGCACTACATGGACCCCCATGCCGATTACCAGCCGCGACAGCCCTTTCACCCCGGCCCGGTGCCGGGCGGTGCCGTCATCCGGACCATGGTGGAGCAGGGCCAGGCCGGCGGAGTGGTCACCCGGATGCAGCGGGAGGAGGACTTCCGGCTCTCGCCGGCCGAGGAGCAGCGGCTGCTCGACCTTTACGAGGGCGAGATCGCGGCCACCGATTTCGAACTGGGACGCCTGCTGGCCCGGCTGGAGCAGGCCGGCCTGGCCGAGGACACCGTGGTGGTCTTCATCGCCGACCACGGCGAGGAGTTTCTCGACCACGGGAAGTACACCCACGCCAACTCGCTGTTCGACGAACTGGTGCAGGTGCCGCTGATCATCCGGCTCCCCGGCAGGGGACAGACACGTCACCGGGTGGACGCGGTGGTTCGCACCGCCGACCTGGGGCCCAGCCTGCTCGAGCTGGCCGGCGCCATGGGGGCGGGCGACGAGGTGCCGGCCGGTTCCTTCGCCGGCCGGCTCGACCCGGGACGGCCGGCGGACGGGCCGGTGGAGGCGTATTTCGAAATCAATCCTTACTCGCGGAACCCGATGGCGGCAGGATGGGTCGAGGCGACCCGGGGACTGCGGGTGGGCAACTTCAAGTTGCTCTACGAGGTGCGCACCGGGCAATACAGCCTCTACGATCTGGATGCTGACCCCGGTGAACACCACTCGCTGTACGACGAAAGGGACAGCCGGTCGGTGGAGATGGCGGCCCGTCTTGCCCGCTACCTCGAGGATGCCGCCCGGTTCGAGGAGCAGGGCAGCGACGCCGGCCTGATGGAGGACCGCCAGTTGCAGCAACTGGACGCCCTGGGGTATCTCGACCGGTGATGGACCGGGGACGAATGAAGGATAACGGGAGAAGCGCCGCTCGATCGCCACGGCAGTCGGTGGTCAAGACATAAGGAGGAGTAATGGGGGATCATCGAAAACGTGACGGAAGCCAGCAGGGTCTGCTGGCCTTGGTGCTGGCTCTGCTCCTGTTGCCCCTGGCTGGTTGCACCACCGGCGGGCCGCCGCCTGCGGCTGCCCCGGTGGATCTGCTGACCCTCCGACCCTACCAGGCACCTCCGCCCGACGGCCTGGAACAGGATGGCCGGCTGGACTGGAATTTCCACGACGGGATCCCTGCCGGCTGGCGCGCCGGACCGCCGGGGGTGAAGGTGGTCCAGGAGGAGGACGGGGTGCGGCTGGAGCATCCAGACCAGCGCCCCTGGCTCGAGCTGCGGTGCGCTGACGACCTGCGGCTGCCCGCCGCCGGCATCGACCCGCTGAGATACGACCGGATCAACATCGGCATCCGTCCCCTGGGGGCGGCCGAGGCGGCGCTCTATTATTCCTTCACTGATCCCGGGCGATACGAGCTCAACCTCCGCTCGCATGTCAGATACAAGAACAAGGACCGCCGGGTGTTCGGCTTCGCTTTCCCCGGGGTCGACGGCTTCGAGACCGGCATTCGCCTGCTTCGCTTCTATCCGGCGCTGGTGCGCGCGAGCGCGGTTGTGCGCCGGGCAGTGCTGGTGCCCCGCGGGAGTGATTACATCGCCGGAAGTGTGCTGTCCCGGGGCTGGATCAGCCTCGGCCAGCAGTATCGCCGCTGCTGGCGGCTGGTGGGGCCCGGGACACGTGAAGCGGAGTTGCGGCTCCCGGCCGGGCCGGCGGAACTGCGCTGGGCCGTGGGCAGCCTGGTGGGGACGGTGCCGGCCGAGTTGGCCGTGGAACTGGAAACCGCCCGCGGGATCCGGCACCGGCTTGCCGGAGGCGAGGCGCCGCCACCGGGCGGCGGTTGGCAGGAACAACAGGCCGATCTCTCCCGGTGGGCCGGGGAGCAGGTCACCCTGCGCTTTCGGGTGGACGGCGGCGGCCCCGGGACGGTGACCCTGATCGGGTCGCCAGCGGTGCTGCCTGCGGTGGACCGCGACCCCGCCGCCCGGCCGCCCAACGTGCTGGTGGTCCTGGTGGACACCCGGCGCGCCGACCGGCTGTCCGTTTACGGTGCCGGGCGGCTCAACTCTCCCAACCTCGACCGCCTGGCCCGCCGGGGGGTGGTGTTCACCAACGCCGTGGCCCCTTCTTCCTGGACCCTCCCCTCGGTGGCCGCCCTGCTCACCGGCCGCTATCCCAACGAATTGAAGGTGGGAGCTCGCCAAGGCGCCGGACTGACCCGGGGCATCCCCACCATGGCCGGGGGCTTTGCCCGGGCCGGGTACGACACGGCGGCGTTCAGCGCCAACTTCATCGTCGACCCCTTCCAGGGCTACGCCCGGGGGTTCGACGCCTTCTACCTCGCCCCGGTCAAGCAGTACACCATGCCGGCCGCCGTGCTGAACCAGCGGGTGCTGGCCTGGATGGCCTGCCGGTCGGAGCGGCCGTTTTTCTGCTACCTGCAATACATGGACCCCCACAGCCCTTACTCCCCTCCCGGATCGGACCGCAGCCAACCCTCCAATGCCGGCACCTTCCAGCCGGGAAAGCCCGACGGCTACCGCAACGGCAGCATTCATCCCCTGACCATCGGGCACGAGGAGCTGGAGTCGGTGGACCACGCGGCAATGGTGGCCCGGTTTTACGAAGAGGAGGTGCGCTACGTGGACCTCCAGATCGGCCGGCTGCTGGCCGGTCTGACCAGGCTGGGCCTGCTGGAGAACACGGTGGTGGCGGTGGTGGCGGACCACGGTGAGGAGTTCTACGAGCACGGGTTCTGGTCCCACGGCTACACCCTGTACCAGGATCAGCTGCACGTGCCGATGATCGTCCGCCTCCCCAGGGCCCTGGCCGGGCGGAATGAAGAAGCCGTTACCGGTCAGCGGGTGCACACACCGGTGTCGCTTGTGGATCTCCTGCCCACGCTCTTCCGGCTGGCCGGCGTGGAACCGGCCAGGATGCCCGATGCGGGAAGGGATCTCTTTGCCGTGCCGGCCGAGCGGAACCTGCTCAGTGAAACCTGGGCCGGCGGTGCACCGCCCCGGTTCTGTCTCCGCCAGGGTCCGTACAAATACGTCCAGTTCAACCGCGAGGCTGAGAGTGCGGCCAAGCTGCAGTATGCGGGCCGCTGGCTGCTGGAGCACGGCCCGGCGGATGAGGAGCTGTACAATCTGGATGACGATCCTGGTGAGCGGCACAACCTGGTCGCGGAACTGCCCGATGTGGCCCGACGGATGCGGCAGGAGGTGTCGCGCCTGTTCGGGACGGCGGCAACCGTTGTCGCGGGCAGCGGCAAGCAGGAGAAGGTCGACCGGGACACCGAGGAGCGGCTCCGTGAGCTTGGCTACATCGAGTAGAAAACCCGGACCGCTCCCGGGAACAGCCCTGCTGCTTTGCGCGGCATTGGCGGTCCTTGCCGCCGGCTGCCGCGGCCCCGAGCCGCCAGACCCCGGCGGCTCTCTGGACCTGATGCCGCTGGCCCGGTGTGAAGGGGCGTCCGCCGGTGAGAGGTCGGCATGGATACGCCTCTGGGCCGGTGCGGGGTCGCCGCTGCTCGGTGAGGGGTGGGACACCGGAAGCGGCAGTGGCGGTGAGACACCGGCGGTGAGCAATCAGCGGCACGCATCGCTCCACCTCCCGCTCTGCCCGGAAAAGGGAAGCGGCGTTGTGGGCCTTGTGCTGCAGCTCCACGACCCGGCAACAGAATCCGGCGGCAGGGCCGGCGTGATCGTTACCTTCAATGGCCACAAGCTGGAGCGCCTCGATCCCGGGGCGGTCTGGGCCGAACACCGGGTGGATATCCCCGTTGGCTGGTTCCACCAGGGTGTCAACGAACTGGTGCTCAATGGCCAGCCTGGCCGGACGGCCATCCGGCGGCTCGACCTTCTGCTCCCCGGACCCCTGTCCCATGCCACCGCCGGGGACACCACCCGCCGGGCACTGGTTTCATCAGTGCCGCTGGAGGTGGACCTCCCCCACCCGCTCCCGGCCGGCGCCCGGCTGGACGTCTCACTGGCCCTGGTTCCGCATGTTCTTCCATTTTCCTGCCGGCCGGTGAGTTACCGCATCGAGTGGTGCCGCCTTCAGGCGGACCACGCGGGCAACATGCTGCCGGAAGGGGAGTGGCAGGTGCTCCTGGAGGAGCTGGTGCGTCCGGAAGAGATGACTGAGCCCGGCGCTGCTGACCAGGGCTGGTGGGTAGATCGTATGGTACTGCTGGACCTGCCTGCCGGCAGCCCGCTGCGGCTCAGGTTATGCGCCGATACGCTCCAGGTCTGGGGACCGCTGCTGCTCAGTTGGCCGGGTACGGAACCCGCGGAGGACTCTGTCCCGGAAGCCGGGCTGAACCTGGTTGTGATCCTGGCCGACACGCTCCGTGCCGACCGCCTGGGGGCCGGCGGGTCAGCCGAGCGCCTGACCCCCGCGCTGGATGCCCTGGCCGCCGAGAGCGCCCAGTTCCGCGACACCATGGCCCAGGCGCCGAGCACTGTCCCCTCGGTCTCTTCGTTTTTCACCGGCCGCTATTTCGGCCGGATCGCCAGTTGGGTGGAGCGGCACAGTCTGCCGCCGGCGCTGCCCCTCTTCGCCGAGGAACTGGCCGGCGGGGGCTGCCGAACCCTGGCCGTGGTGAGCAATCCAGTGATGCTGCCGGAGACCGGTTTTGCCAGGGGCTTTGATGAATACCACCACCTGCGTGGTTCGGCCCGCCGGTTTCAAGGGCGGGAGGAACTGCCGGTGCACCAGCCGGCCGAGGCGGTGAACGCACGCTTTCTCCAGCGCCTGCCCTCCCTGGCCCGGGGCCGTTTCTTCGCCTTTCTGCACTACATGGATCCCCACGACCCGTATCCGGTGGAAGGAGATGAGTGCGGGGAGTTGCGTTTCAGCACCGGACGACTTGACGGTCAACCCTGGGAGGGCTGGCTCGGCCCGGCCGTGGATGACATCACCACCAATGGTCACAGTTCCATCGGGCCCCGGGATCGCCGGATGGTGGCCCGGGCTTACGACAACGGGGTGCGTCACCTCGATCGACAGCTTGGTCTGCTGCTGGCCGAGCTGCGCCGCCGCGGCCTGCTCTCGCGCACGGTGGTGGCGGTGGTGGCCGACCACGGCGAGGAGCTCTTCGAGCACGGTCTGGTGGGTCATGGCCACACGGTCTATGACGAGCTGCTCCGGGTGCCGGCCCTGATCCGCTTCCCGGGGCGGCCCGGGTATCCCCGGCCGGTGGTGGTGACCCGGCGGGTGGAGCTGCTGGACGTGGCCGCCACCCTGCTGGACGTGATGGGTGCGGGGCCGGCGGAGGATCGTGCGGGGCGCAGTCTTCTGCCACTCCTGCAGGGAAATACCGGGACGGGTCCGGACCGGGCAAGATACTTCGAGACCCGCGACCGCCATTGGGTCAAGCCGCCGCTCGACGATTTCCTGGCCGGTGTGGAGTCGGATGGCTGGAAACTGGTGCACGACCGCCGGGACGGTGTGGAACGCCTCTTCCATCTCGATGTTGATCCGGGAGAAACCGAGGACCTTTCCGCCATGCATGCGGAAAAGAACAGCGGGATGAGTCGGTTGCTCCAGGCCTGGCTGGCCGGGCAGCAGCCGCTGGAACCGGCGGAGGAAGAGGCCGCTTCCACCGGCCGGGCCGTGGCCGAGCGGGAGACCGAAGCCTTGAAGGCACTGGGATACATGCAATGACCGGAACCGGTGCAGCCAGTCCGGGCAGAGGGCCTCGGGGCCTGCCATCCCCGGGGTTCATTCTGCTCGGGTTCTTCCTGGCGGCCATTGCCTGCGGTCCGGTGCCCGAGGCCGGTCCCCAGGGCCTCGACCTGTTGAGTATCCTGCCCCCCGAATCCCGGATGGAGGATCATCATCCGGCGCCGGTGAAGAAGAAGTTCTGGTCCCTGGCCGACGGGCTGCCCAGGGAGTGGCACCCCGGGCCTGATGGTGTGGCGGTGGAACGGGGGACGGATGGGATCCGGCTCTCTTCTCCGGAACCACCCTGGCTGGAGATCCGCATCGGTATCGACCCCCTGCGCTACGAAAAGCTGAAAGTCGTCTTTGCCGAAGGCCAGGGGGAAGGAGCGGAGCTCTACTACTCGTACAGTAAACCGCCGGTCTACCGCCTGGCCGGGCGGGTCAGGTCAAAACCGTCATCGTCCGCGGTGGTCCACGAACGCCTGTTCCTGCTGCCGCACCCCGACGGCGCCGAAGAGCGGCTGCAGGCCTTTCGGATCTATCCCTGCGGCAGGGATGGCGGCACGGCGACCATTCGGGAGATCTCCCTGGTGCCCCGCCGGGGCCGGTTCATCGAGGAGACGATTCTTTCCCGTGACCGGATCGACCTCAATCAGGAGTTCCGGCGCTGCTGGCGGTTTGGCGGCGAAGGCGAGCGCCGGGTCGCCTTCCGCGTACCCGCTGAAGGCGCGGTGCTCCGTTTCGGCACCGGCACCCTGCTGGGCGGCGGCGAGTCGAAACTCAGACTGGTGGCCTCGGCATGGGGCCGGGACAGCGAAGACCTGCTCGCCATCCCCTTCGGCCCCAGAGACAGTGGCTGGATCGACCACCGGGTTGACCTCTCCTCCTGGGCCGGTGAGACGCTGACACTCCGTTTCCAGGTGGAATCCACCAGGGGCAGCGGGGCCATCCGTCTGATCGGGTCTCCGGTGGTCCGGGCCAGGGATACCAGCGTGCGGCCCAATGTAGTGCTGGTGGTGGTTGATACCCTGCGGGCTGACCGGCTTTCCTGTTACGGCCATCCCGATCGAATTACGCCGCACCTGGACCGGCTGGCCCGCCAGGGATGGCTGTTCAGCCAGGCCCGGGCACCCTCCTCCTGGACCATCCCCTCCACCGCCGCGCTGCTCACCGGCCGCTATCCCCTGGTGCCGGGGGTGGAGAAAGGATCCGTGCCGGCGGTGGATCCCTCGGCCACCACACTGGCCGAGCTTTTCTCCCGCCAGGGATACGCCACCGGCGGCTTTTCGGCCAATTTCGTTCTCGACGGGTTCCGGGGTTTCGCCCGCGGGTTCGAGACCTGGTACCTGGCCCCGTACCAGGATGCCCACATCACCGCCCGGGAACTGAACCTCCGGGCCCTGGAGTGGGTCCATGCCCAGCGTGATGAGCCGTTTTTTCTGTATCTGCAGTATATGGATCCCCACGAACCCTATGACGCACCCACCGCGGAGCTTCCCCTGGGCCGGGTCGCCGGCCCGTTCGATATCCAGCGGGGCCACCGCTGGCAGGACGGTACCATCGTTCCACTGATCATGGGCTGGGAGCGGCTGTCCGGTGTGGAGGAGCAGGCACGTCTGGAGGGCTACTACCACGAGGAAGTGGCTTTCGTGGACCGTGCACTGGGCCGGCTGCTGTCCCAGCTGCGGGCCGGTGGACTGCTGGAGCATTCGCTGGTGCTGGTCACGGCCGACCACGGCGAGGAACTGGGAGACCACCACCACTGGTCTCACGGCTACACCCTGTACCGTGAAGTGCTCCACGTGCCGCTGGTGCTCTCGGCGCCGGGGCCGGCGGGACGTGCCGGTACGGTGGTGAGCACTCCAGTGTCACTGATCGACGCCGCTCCCACCCTGGCCGATCTGGCCGGCCTGCCCGCCGAATCCACGCAGTCCGACGGTCACCACCTGCTCGAGCCGCCTGCCGCCCGGACCTTTTATGCCGCCACCGCCGCCTGCGGCCTGCCCACAAGATACTCGGTTTTCGACGGACGCTATACCTACATCTGTTTCGACCGGGCAGCGGCTGAAGCTCTCCCGGCCGGGACCCGGGGCGCCAGTTGGCTGGCCCACGCCGACCCGCCGGCCGAGGCGCTCTACGACCTCCAGGCCGACCCGCTGGAACAGGTGAATGTGGCTGAACAACTTCCCGATGTGGTTTCCCGGCTGTCCCGGGGGCTGGACACGCATTTTCCGCATGCCGGCGAGGGGATCGCTGCGGCCCCCCGGGACGAGGCCGATCTGGAGCGATTGCGGGCTCTGGGATATATCCAGTAAATACAATAATTTAGGCTTGTTCCCGGCGCTGCCGGGCTACTTTTTTGTCCCTCCGGCCGGACCCTGTGGTATGTTGCCTTTCAACCCTCACTGCAGTCTGGTGTGTGGTTCACCCGTCTGACCCGGGCCGGAACCGTCATCTCCACGCCCCGCCGGTCAGGTTTTCGGGGAAAAATGCCGATATGCAGGGTGGGGGTAATTGCGGCAGTGATGAAGTACTTGGAGGTGACACCGTTGTATCAATATCAACATATGAAAAAGAACAGTGGTCCGCTCGGGGCCCTTTGCGGGCGGCGGGTTTTGTGGGTGGTTCTGGTTCCCGTTTTCCTGATGCTGGCCGGGGCACTGCCCTGCGCCGCCCAATACACGGCGCCAACCATCACGGTCACCGAGCCCGACGGGGTTGCGGACAAGGTCCAGGCGGCCAACGACTACGCCGAAAAAATACTACAGGACCCATGGGACATGTCCCAGGAGACCGATGTCCACTACTTCATCGACGAGTTCCGCGACAGCGGGTTCACCACCAGCAACGGGGACGATGTCTGGACCGGCGTCTCCCTGCCCACGCCCCAGACCGGCGACCCGGACGTGACCTCAGACTGTTCGATCGTGATCCTGCACCCGGGGTCGGTCAGTGCGCTCAACGTGGGACGCAAGGGTGTCAACTACCCGATCAATGCCTCGTCGTACCGCTACCTCTCGTTCCGGATGTATGTCTCGGAAAAGACCCAGACCCAGCTGCTCTGGTATAACAACCTGTTGCACACACCGCCCGAGGCGGGTGATGTCACGGCCTCGGACTTCTTCACCGTGTACGAAGGGTGGCGGGTCTACACCGTCGACCTGGCCACGTTGCCCGTGCTCACCGGCCCGGCCTGGGGCGGGACCATTTACGGACTGCGCATCGACCCGGCCAACGAGAAGGATGTGCGGGTGACCCTCGACTGGGTCCGTCTGCACAGCGCGGTGACCAGCAGCAATGTCAAGACCGTCCGCTGGAACCATACCGACCCCAACGGGCGAGCGGTGGTCAGTCTCTTTGCCAGCCGCGAGAGTTCGCTGGGCCGCGGATACGGCAACGTTTACGACGTGGTGGCCATGGCGACAGACGCCACCCCCGGCCAATACGACTGGAACGTGGGGCACCTGCCCGGTGAGACGCTGAACCTCTTCGCCCTGATCGGCGAGGAGTATGCCCAGGTGGTGCGCAACGATCCCTGGGACATGAGCCAGACCACCGACGTGGAGGACTACGCCAACGTCGGCAACGTCTCGTTCGGTAGCGGCATCTTCCAATGCACCAGCACCAGCAACGATCCGCAGATCTTTCCGGCCATCGAGGACCGCTATCCGGTCCAGGCCTCGACATTCCCCATCCTCTCCTTCCGCATGTATCTCAGCGCGGCCAACAGCTACAAGGTGCTGTTCCGCCGGGAGGGGGCGAGCAGCTGGGACAGCATCGATTTCCAGAGCGCCCAGACCGGCTGGCGGACCTACACCGTGGACATGCGCCAGAGCTCGGGGTGGACCGGCACCATCACCAGTCTGCGTATCGATCCCACCACCCTCTCCGCCCCGGTGGACATCCGCCTCGACTGGGTGACCCTGAACACGCCCAACTCCAGCAGCGCCGGAGAGGACACCGCCGACCTGAGCCTCAGTCCCGGCCCGCTGCAGGTGAATCACACGCCGACCATCGAGTTTACGGCCCCGTCCTGGGACACCGGCGCCGATTTCGCCGAAACCGTGCTGGGCGATTCCTGGGACATGGCACAATCCTCGGACCTCAGAATCTACAGCGGTCTGACCAATGTCTCCTTCACCGCGGCCAACGGCCTCACCGCCACCACCACCACCTCTGATTCGCAGATGATCTTTCGCGACCTCACCGGAACGGCGGTGAACGCCGATTACTACAACACGCTGAGTTTCGATCTGCTGCTGGAGGACCCCATCGCCGACCCGGCGGATACCGCTCCGGACACGCTGCGCTACGACGTGGGCCGGGTGCTCTTCCGCACGGCCCACGAAGTGCAGGAAACGTGCACCGACGACGTGGTGCTCTATTTTGGCTACCAGGACCACCCGACCATCGCCGGCCTGCGCAGCCAGGACCGCAGCGGCTGGGTCCGCTACCACATCTACTTGCCCGACGCCCAGCTGGAGCCGGACAGCGCGGTATTCGACGAGATCCCCTGGGGCGGAAGCGAGGGCTGGTTCCGCTTCGACGCCTCGGAATACGGACAGGGCGCCGGCGGCGGGCGGAAGTACCGCATCCGCAACGTCACGCTCACCGCTGACGACGAGTCGTTCGGGGAATATGTCATCCGCTGGGCCGACCGCGACCCGGATGACAATGCCCGCATCACCTTTTATTACGACGACAATGACAGCGGCTATGACGGCACACAGATCAACGAGAGCTCGATCTACGAAAACGTTGACGGCAGCGGAGGGAGCTATACTTGGCTGACCGGCGGGATTCCCGAGGGGCTGTACTGGATACACGCCCGGATTACCGATACCTCGGCCACCACCAATGTCTACGCAACGCGACCGGTCTACATCCACTACACCGAGGTGCCTGACACCGATCCACCCTATCTGGCAGACCAGTATCCACCTCCCGGTTCGGTGGGCGCGTCCCCCTACACCCGGATCCTGACCCACGTGCGCGACGATTTCTCCGGGCCCGACCCCGACACGCTGATCATGCGGGTGGACGGCGGCATTGTCACCCCGACCGTCACCGGCGGCGGGCGCGACCTCGTGCTGGAATACGACCCCTCGGGCACGCTCGCCTTCGGCCAGAATGTCACCGTGTGGGTCATTGCCTGGGACCAGGCAGCCGACCCGCATGTGATGGACGAAGTTTACAGCTACCAGGTCACATCCTCCCAGGATTCGGACGGCGACGGCTTGCCCGACGAGTGGGAGATCTTGAACGGCCTCGATCCGGGCCGCGGCAGCGGCGATGATGGCGCCGACGGCGACGCTGACAGTGACGGCCAGAGCAATCAGGAGGAATACGAGGGAGGCTTGGACCCCACGAGCCCTGCGCTGATCCTCGCCGCTCCGGGCGCCGGGGAGCCCAACCCGCCCGAGGCCCGCGGATTCTACACCGACGGGACGCCGGTGGACTGGCTGCAGTTCACCGCTTACGGGGTGAGCGCCTGGGGCCTCAATCTGGCCAACGGTGACATCGACGGCGACGGGATGGAGGAGGTGGTCACCGGGCCCGGCCCGGGCACGGTGTTCGGCCCCCACGTGCGCGGCTGGAAAATTACCCACGACACCGCGGCGGCCATGCCCCAGGTCAGCTTCCTGGCCTACGGCACGAACAAGTTCGGGGTCAACGTGGCCTGTGGTGACATCGATGCCGACGGCATCGACGAGATTGTCACCGGCGCCGGCCCCGGCGCGGTGTTCGGCCCCCACGTGCGCGGCTGGAACTATGACGGTTCGGCGGTGAACGCCGTCGGCGCCATCAGCTTCTTTGCCTACGGCACGCCCAAGTGGGGGGTCAACGTCGCCTGCGGCGACATCGACGGCGACGACTACGATGAGCTCATCACCGGCGCCGGGCCGGGAGAGGTATACGGCCCCCACGTGCGCGGCTGGAACTACGACGGTTCATCCATTGCCGCCATGTCCACGGTGAGCATCCTGGCCTACGGCACCAACCAGTGGGGTGTGAACGTGGCCTGCGGCGACATTGACGGTGACGGGATCGACGAGATCCTCACCGGGCCGGGTCCGGGCACGGTGTTCGGCCCCCATGTGCGGGGCTGGAACGTGGACGGCGGCCAGGCCGTCGCGATCAACCAGGTCAGTTTCTTCGCCTTCGATACCACCCAGTGGGGTGTGAATGTGGCCTGCGGCGACTTCGACGGTGACGGCATCGACGAGATCGTGGCCGGCGCCGGACCGGGGCCCGATTTCGCCACCGACATACGGGCCTACGACTGGGACGGCAGCGGAGCGGTGGAGGCCATGTCCGGCGAGAGCTTCCGCGCCTTCGATCCCTCGGTGACCTACGGTGCCAAAGTGGGCGCGGTGCGGCTGGGGGACTGAGTAGCGGAATGACGATAATCAGGGCGCCGGGTATCGCCGATGCATTCGGCGGGGCCCGGCGCATCGTCACCGAGGGCATCCGGGTCTACTGTGCCGATGCCGAACGGGACCACTGATTCGTGCGTGATGTCCAGCTGCGCGCAGCGGACCTGGATCGGGACCTCTCCCTGCACAACGACGTACTCTACTCCCTGCTCACCGTCTGCCAACTGGTGATCGACATCGCCGGGGAGATCTCCTCCCGGCGCGGCGCTTCAGTGCGATCGTCCGGTTCCAGCTGGCCGGGCAGGACGCCGACTAAGCTGCTGCCCCCACCTCGCCAGCCTGTTTCGCTCCCTCCGGCCCCTATGCTATGATTCGCGGGCCCGGGGCCCCGGCGGCGGGGCATTCCGGGCGATTCCCCATCGGTCCTGCCGATGGCAACGGCACGCCGTTCACCGGGTGCGGCAGGCGCATCCCCGAGGCCGATGATCTCCAAGTTTCTCCAGTTCTGGGCCAGGGTGGTCTACCGCTATTATCTGGTGGTCCTGGCTATTGCCCTGGTCCTGACCCTGGCCTGCGGCGTTTTCCTCAGCCGGATCGAGTTCCGTACCGACGTGATGGCCCTGTTGCCGCCCGATCTCCCGGCGGTGCGGCACCTGCTGGAGGCGCGGGACGACTTCGGCGCCGATCTGGCCCTGATGGTGGTCACCCGCACCGACGGCGGTGCGGTGATCGACTACACCGACGTGGTGGAAGACCTGGCCGAGCGGATCGCCGAGAGCGAGCTGGTGGCCATGGTGGACTACAACCTTCTGGCCGAACTGCCCTATGACGCCATTCTGCGCCACCTGCCGGTGCTGATGGAGCCGGGAGACCTGGACCGGTTGGCCCGGAAACTCGACGACCACGCCATCGCCGACCAGGTGGCCCGGGACAAGATGGCCCTGATCTCCATCCCGGCGCCGATGGTCCAGGAACTGATCCGGCGCGACCCCCTTGATCTCTTCAGCCTGATCCGCGGCCGGTTCTCCAGCTGGGGCGGCAGCGAGAAGCTGGCCACCACCGACGGATACTTCATCAACGCTGACGGCAACTGCCTGCTGGCCCTGGTGCGTCCCACCCAGAGCAGCGACGACGTGGACTACGACGAGGCGTTGATGGCGATGCTCAACACCGCCCGCGACGAGCTGCTGGCCGAGTATATCGAAGAGGGCGAGATCGATCCCGGCCGGCTGGAGATCCAGTTCACCGGCCCGCACATCATTGCCGCCATCGAATCGAACCTGATCCGCCGGGAGATGCTCCAGGCGGTGCTCTTTTCCCTGATCGGCGTCCTGGTCCTCTTTGCCGTGGCCTTCAAGCGGGTCGGCTCCTTCATCTATATCGGCCTGCCGCTGGTAGCCGCCGGCTTCTGGACCATGGGTTTCTGCTATCTCTACACCGGCGCCATAACCCTGCTGGGCGGGGCGGTGCTGGCGATCATGATCGGGCTGGGTGTGGACTTCGCGATCCACATCTTCAGCCGTTTCCTCGACTACCGGGGCGACGGCAAGGACCCGCTGGAATCGCTCTCCAGCGCCATGGGCGAAACCGGGCGCAGCGTCTTCACCGGAGCGGTGACCACGGCCCTGGCCTTCTACGCCATGTCGCTCTACGACTTCAAGGGTATTCGCGAGTTCGGGGTGATCACCGGCACCGGAGTGCTGCTCTGCATGATCTCCATGTTCACCGTGCTGCCGGCCTTGCTCACCTTCCGGGCCAAGATCGTCAAGCGCTACCACCACAAGAAGCTCTTTACCTTTGGTACCGAGCAACTGGCCCGCACCGTGCAGCGGCACTACCGTCCGGTGCTGGCCTTCTTCGCCCTGCTGACCATCTTTCTCGGCTGGCAGGCGCTGCATCTGGAGGTGGAGGAAGGATTTGTCTCCACCCGGGCCGAGATCAACCCGGCCTACCGGCTAATGGGCGAAGTGCAGCAGGCCTTCGGGATCAATTTCCAGCCGATCATCCTCACCCTGGAAGGGGAGGACCTCAACCGGCTGGAGGAGATGGCCGCCGAGGTTGACCGGCAACTGGCACCGCTGGCTGACCGGGGGCTGCTGCGCTCGTTCGACTCGATCTTCAGCTATCTGCCCCGCCGCGACCAGCAGGAGGTCAACGTGGCCGGGACGCTGGAGCTGTGCACGCAACTGGATCCGGAGCGGGTTGAACGGGTGTTCCTCGAGGAACTGGAGGCCGCCGATTTCGACACGGCGATGTTCAGCCACTATGCGGCCACGGTCCGTTCGGCCCTCGAGGACCCGCGGGTGCTGACGGTGAGCCAGATCCTGCGCGCCGAGTCGCTCTACCGCTACTTCTTCCGCTACCTGGCCTTCAAGGGGGACGGCTCGATCCGCATGGCCTACTATCTGTACCCCGCCCGCCGGCCGGCCGGGGAGGAACTGCTGGGCGAGCTGGACAGGATGACCGCCGGCTTGACCCGCACCGGCTGCCGGGCTCACGCCTCGGGAATCCCCATCCTGACCAACGAGCTGAAACGGTTGACCCGTAGCGGCTACCGGGTGGTTTCGCTGCTCGCTCTGGGGCTGGTGGTCCTGGTGCTGAGCATCCACTTCCGCCGGCCGGGCCGGGTGGCCCTGGTGCTGGCGCCGCTGGTGCTGGCGGTGGTCTGGCTCACCGGGATCATGGCCCTCTTCGACGTGCGGCTGAACATCATGAACGTGGCGGTGACCCCGATGATCCTCGGCATCGGCATCGACTACGCCGTCTACACCATGCACCTCTACTTCCAGCGCAAGGGCACCAGCATGCCCCAGGTGTTCCGCACCGGCGGCAAGGCCCTGGTGCTGAGCACCATCACCACCACCGTCGGTTTCGGTTCGCTGGTCATGGCCCGGCACCCCGGCCTCTCCACCATGGGCCTGCTGGCCACCATCGGTGTCTCGCTCTGCCTGCTGGCCACCATCTGCTTCCTGCCCGCGGTCATCACCCTCCGCGAGCGGATTCTTGAACGGTGACGCCCCATTTGTTACCCTCCAACCAGTTTTTCCGTGATTCGGCATAAACTTCATTCGGCTATCGACGTATGAATTGAGAGAACGAAGCCATGCAGTCCGTTCAGGCCACACATCGCACAACACCCAGGGAGCTGGCATACCAGTGATCATCAAATTCAGTCACCATAGCGGACGATCCGCGGCAGCCGTGCTGCTGGTCCTCCTCCTGACCCTCTCCCTGTTTTGGACCGCCTGCGGCTCGGACGGCGGCGGGGTGGTCCCCACCTACCCCGTGGTCCGGGGCGAGTTCCGGATCAGCGTGGTGGAGAGCGGGGAATTGAAGGCCCAGAACTCCATCGTCCTCTCCGCGCCGCGGACCCGCTTTGGCACGGTGCAGATCGTCAGCCTTGTGGAGGAGGGCAGCCAGGTAGCCGAGGGTGATTTCGTGATCCAGTTCGACACCACCGAACCGCAGAAACTGGTCGACGACAAAACCGCCGAACTGGAGATCTCGCTGGCCGACCAGCGCAAGATGAAGACCGACCAGGAGTCGCGGATGAAGGACCTGGGTCACGCGCTGGTCAACCAGGAGGCCTCGCTGGAGCTCCAGGAACTGCGCCAGGAACGGATGCGTTTCGAGGCCGAGGCCTCCCGGCGGGAGGTGGAGCTGGAGGTGACCCGGGCCCGGCTGGCCGTGGAGCAGGCACGGGAGAAGATCGAAACCCAGAAAATCATCGACCACGAGGAGCGGCTCAAGCTGGAACTGAAGCTCCAGCAGGTGCGCAACGATCTCAATGCCGCGATAAAGGATATGGACAAGCTGACGCTGACCGCCCCGGCCCCCGGGCTGGTGGTCTACCGCGAAAACTGGTCCACCGATGCCAAGGTCCAGGTGGGCGACAACCCCTGGCCCGGCATGCCGTTGATCGAATTGCCCGACCTCTCACGGATCGTTGCCGCGACCCAGATCAACGAGGTGGACGTGAGCAAGGTGGCTGAGGACCTGGACGTGATCGTCACGCTTGATGCCTTCCCCGAACAGTCCTTCACCGGTCATGTCACCGACATCGCCACCCTGGCCACGGAGAAGGAGCGGCGCTCCTCGGTGAAGGTTTTTCCCGTGGAAGCCGTGCTCGACCTGTCGGATCCGATCATGAAGCCGGGGATGACGGTCAAGGTGGAGGTGGTGGTGGCGCGGATCCCCGACGTTATCCACGTGCCGCTGGAGTCGGTGTTCGAGAGGGGCGACGGGATGATCTGCTACGTCAGCACCAACGGGTCCTTTGAAGAGCGCGAAGTGACTCTCGGCCAGCGCAACGACAACTATGTCGTGGTGCAGGAGGGTCTTGTGGAGGGTGAGCGGGTGGCCCTGCGTGACCCGAACCTGCCCCTGGAGGCCATCGGGCTTCCCGACAATGACGACCCCGGCGACTCCGGCGGCGCCCCGCCGCCTCCGTCCACCGAGGGCCGCGTGGTGGTGGTTGGCTGAATCATGAATCTGACCGAAAATCTCTCCGTGGGCCTGGGCGGCCTCATCGATCACAAGCTGCGCACGCTGCTCACCATGCTGGGCATCATCTTTGGCGTGGCCGCGGTGGTGGCCATGCTCTCCATCGGCGAGGGCGCCCGCCGCGAGGCGCTTAAGAAGTACGAGATGCTCGGCGTGAACAACATCATCGTCCGCGAAAAGCCGATGAACCAGGACGAGCTGCAAAAGGTTCGGGCCGCCTTCTCCCGGGGGCTCTCCGTCCGTGACGCCGAGTCGATCGCCGAGATCGTGCCCCTGGTGGAGGTGGCCGCACCCCAGCGCGAGGTGGAGCTGGACGTCAAGTATCTTGACGTCAGCACCAGCCGGATGGTGGTGGGCACGGTGATTTCCTACCAGCAGCTGATCAACTACTTCGTGGAAAAAGGATCCTTCTTCAACCGGGCCCAGTACGAACAGTGCGAAAAGGTCTGCGTGCTCGGGGCGGGGGTCAAGCGCAAGCTCTTCCCGCTGGAGGATGCGCTGGACAAGATGATCAAAATCGGAGACCAGTGGTTCAGGGTCATCGGGGTGATGGAACGCAAGGGCCAATACCTGGAGGCCAGCGGGGTGGCGGCGATCCGTGACCTGGACGAGGACATCTACATCCCGCTGAGCACCTCCACCGAACGGCTGGAGATGGCGGCCACATCCACGGCGCGAGGGTCCCGCCGCGGACCGGGGTACGAGCGCACCAGGCTGAGCAGCGAGATCGACCAGATCACCATCCGGGTGAAGCGGAGCGAGGACCTGCCCGAGGCCGCCAACCTGATCAAGCGGATCCTGCTGCGCCGTCACCACAACAACAGCGATTTCGACGTTATCGTGCCCGAGGCGCTGCTGGCCCAGGAGCGCAAGGAAAAAAGGATTTTTGACATCGTGATGGCCTGCATCGCCGGCATCTCGTTGCTGGTGGGCGGCATCGGTATCATGAACATCATGCTGGCCACGGTGCTGGAGCGGACCCGTGAGATCGGGGTGCGCCGGGCCATCGGCGCCACCCGGGCCGACATCCTCGGCCAGTTCGTGGTGGAGGCGTCGCTGATCAGCTTCATCGGCGGTGTCATCGGTATCGTGGTGGGCTTGGCCATGGCCTTCACCATCGACCAGGTGGCTAACTTCCGTGCCGTGGTGACCCCGTCCTCGATCATCGTCGCCTTTGGCGTCTCCACCCTGGTGGGCCTGGTTTTCGGCATCTACCCGGCGCGGAAGGCAGCCCAGCTGGACCCCATAGAGGCCTTGAGATACGAGTAAAAGAGCCGACCAACCGTGAACTGGAGGCGGTGATGAAGAGACTGGATGTGCGCGAAATCGCTCCGCTGCGGCCGCTCCTGATGCTTGCGCTGCTCACCGGACTGCTGTTGCCCGCTGCCGGGCCGGCCGCTGCCGAAGATGCTGCGGACCCGCCGGCGGAGGCAACCCTCCCCGCCGGGCGCCTGTTGACCCTGGAGGAGAGCGTGGCCCTGGCCCTGGAGCAGAACTTCGGTATCCGCCAGCAGCGGCGCAGTCACCTCTCCGCGGAGGAGGACCTGAACTACGCCCGGGCCGAGCGGTTCTACCCCCGGGCCTGGTCCGAGTTCCTGCTCCCTTCATACAACAAGGACACCACCCGCCAGTTCGACCTGGAAACCGGAATCGAGGTGTTCGTCCCCAGCGACTCCACCACGTACAACGGCTCGGTCAACGTGGCCTTGCCGGTGTTCACCGGCGGCTATTTCCAGGTCAGCTACGACACCTTTCGTCTCGACCAGTCCAGCGGCGGGAACGAGGTCCACACCTGGTCCAGCACCAGCCGGCTCTCCTTCATCCAGCCTTTTCTCGGTGACAACGACAGCAAGCTGGCCGAGACCCGGGCCGAAACCGGTATGCAGATCGCCGAGGAGGCCCTGCGCCGGCAGGTAGCCGGGCTGACCTACAACGTGGCCGCCGCGTACTACGGGCTGGTGCAGGCGATCAAGCGCGAGGAGATCGGCCGCGACCGGCTGGAGCAGGCCCGGGCGAGCTACGAGATCGCTTCCAACAAGTACGCCGCCGGCCTGATTCCCGAGGTGGAGGCGATGCAGCTGGAAGTGGAGGTGGCCCGGGCCGAGGCCGACCAGGGGAGTTCCAAGGCCGCCCGCCGGGCAAACCTGGACCAGTTCCGGGATATCCTCGGCCTGGGGCTGGACGAGGATGTGAGCGTGGTCACCGAGGTGCCGCTGGCCGGGGAGGAGATCGACCTTCAGGTCGCGGTGCACCAGGCGCTCGCCACCCGCAGCGACATCCGGGAGCAGGAGCTCCGGCTGGAGCTGGCCCGGCTGGACCTGCGCAGCGTGCGCCGGGAGAACAACCTGCAGGGCAACCTCAGCATGTATTACGGCTATGACGGGAAAGAGGAGAGTTACTCCGACACGTTGGACAAATGGAATCCCAACGAGGGGCTGACCTTGAGTTTCAGCCTGCCGATCTTCGATTCCGGGCGCAACAAGTCCCGGGTCACCCAGCAGCGGCTCTCCCTGGAGAGCCTCGAACTGGGGCTGACCGACCTGCGGCGGCGGGTGGAACTGGAGGTGCGGGATGCGGTGCGGACGGTGGAGGAGGCGAATACGAGGCTGGACATTCTTGCCTCCACCATGCGCGTGGCCGAGCGGACCTACGAGATTAACCTCCAGCGCTTCGAGGTTGGCACCCTGACCAGCCAGGAGCTGTTCCAGGAGGAGGTGCGTCTGAACGAGACCCGGCTGGAGCACCTCAACGCCATCATCGACCTCAACCTGGCCTGGGCTCGCTACCAGCGGGTCGTGAATCAGTAGTTTCCCGCGCGGTTCGGTCCACTGTGCTCAACCAATCCGGCCGTTGTGCCGTAAAGGGGGGTAGGACAGTGAGTCGCCAGGAGCCGGCCGTACTCAGCGGGTCGGATTGCTGATTTCCCGGAGGAAGTGCCATGGGCGAGGAGCAGCAAATGAAGAGCATGGACCATCCGCCCGACCCCACGGACGAGGAAGCCCGCGAAGCCTACCTGCGACGTTTGCGCAACGAGATCAACGAAGGCCTGTACAAGGTCCCTGCCGACTGGATCGCCGAGAAGATCATCGAAACTGAGCTCAAGAAGTAATCCGCCTGCATCCACTCCCGAGTCGCCCGCGTATCCACTCCGAACGCTGATTCGTTCCAGTACGTGCGCCTGGTGCCAACCATTCGCGTGTGCCCCTGTCGTTCCACGGAACGAATCTTTATGCGTTCTTCGTGGAGACCCGAGGCGACCCGGGATGTCTCAGGTGTCCATGGAGAACACATAAAGGGCCATTCCGTGGCCGGACCGGTTATATGCGAGGAAATGATCAGTAGTGCGTGTACCGGAATGAACCAGTGTTCGAAATGGATACCTGGACATCCCGGGAGTCCGGGCGTCCCGGGAGCTACCCGGGAGCTACGTGGTGGCTTTGCGGCCGGAGTCGTCGAAGCGGTGGAACTCCATGGTGTAGGAGCCGCGGCCCTGGGTCAGTGAACGGAAAGATGTGGAGTAGTTGAAAAGGTTGGAGAGCGGGGCGAAGGCCTCCACCAGCTTGAGCCGCCGGTCGCCGGCCAGGGCGTCGTCGTCCCCCTGGGACATCCCCTCGATCTTGCCCCCGCGGGCCATCAGGTCGCGGATCACCTCGCCGGTGGCGTCCTCGGGCACCGCCAGGCTGACCCGCATCATCGGTGCGAGGAGCAGAGGCGTGGCCTCGCGGAAGGCGGCGTCCAGGGCCTGGCCGGCGGCCACCTTGCAGGCCAGCTCGGAGGCGTCGTTCTCCCGCAGTATTCCGCCCACCAGTGTGGCCGCGATGTCGGTCATCGGGTAGCCCATGATCAGCCCGGAACGCGAGGAGTCCCGCAGTCCCTGCAGGGCCGCCTCGGCGAAGGCCTGCGGAACCTCTTCGGCCGGCGCCTCGTTCAGCGCCCGGAAGCCGCTGTTGCGTTCCAGCGGAGCAAGGCTCACCCGCAGGCGGGCATAGTGCTGCCTGCCGGCGATCTCCTTGTCGAACTCG
This sequence comes from Acidobacteriota bacterium, assembly GCA_032127265.1. Taxonomy (GTDB): domain Bacteria; phylum Acidobacteriota; class JAQAZP01; order JAQAZP01; family JAQAZP01; genus JAQAZP01. The sequence goes on along the minus strand of JAQAZP010000194.1, from coordinate 26,854 downwards.
CCCCAGGCCTCGGCCGTGCCGGAAACGGTCTCGCGGTAGACCACCTGCGGCTTGCCGGTTTTCACCGCCACGTTGAACAGCTGCTTCAGGCGGTCGACGATGATTTCCAGGTGCAGTTCGCCCACCCCCGAGATCACGTTCTGGCCCGTCTCCTCCTCCAGCTTGTAGAGAAACGTCGGGTCGTCGGCGGTGAGCTTTTTCAACGCTTCCTGCAGCCGGTCCAGGTCGCCCACGGTCTTCGGCTCGATGGCCATGGAGATCACCGGCTCGGGGCGGTCGATGTTCTCCAGCTGGATCGGGTGGTCGGGGTGACAGAGGGTGTCGCCGGTGCTGCAGAACTTGAGCCCGGCCACGGTGACGATGTCGCCGGCCCGCATCACGTCCTGCCGTTCGCGGCGGTCGGCGTGCATGCGGAAGATCCGCGCCACCCGCTCCCTGGCATCGTTGGTGGCGTTGAGCGAAATCGCTCCCTTCTCCATCTTGCCGGAGTAGACCCGCAGGTAGGTCAGCCTGGTTTCGGGGGTGCTCACCACCTTGAACGCCAGGGCACTGAACGGCTCGGAGAACTCGGAGGAGCGGGTCTCGGTCTCGCCGGTGAGCGGGTTGATTCCTCTCACCGGCGGCAGGTCGAGGGGCGAGGGCAGGTAGTCCACCACCGCGTCGAGCAGCGGCTGGATACAGCGGTTGCGAAGGGCCGAGCCGCAGAGCACCGGCACCAGCTTCCCGGAAATGGTCCCGCTGCGCAGGGCGGCGACGATTTCCTTCTCCTCCAGGTCTTCGCCGGCAAGATACTTCTCCATCAGTGCGTCGTCCACGTCGCACAACGCTTCCAGCAGACGTTCCCGCGCCTCCCGGCAGCTTTCCCGAAGCCCTTCGGGGATCTCCACTTCACTGTGGCTGGCGCCCAGTTCATCGGTGTCGTAGATCAGCGCCTTTCCCCGCACCAGGTCCACCGCACCGATAAAATCCCCTTCCTCGCCCACCGGCAGCTGCACCGGCACGGCGTTGGCTCCCAGCACCCGGCGGATCGACGTGACCGCCCTCTCGAAGCTGGCCCCGATGCGGTCGAGCTTATTGATGAAGGCGATGCGCGGGACACGGTAGCGGGTGGCCTGGCGCCAGACCGTTTCCGATTGCGGCTGCACCCCGGCCACGCCGCAGAAGACCACCACCGCCCCGTCCAGCACCCGCAGGGACCGCTCCACCTCGATGGTGAAGTCCACGTGGCCCGGGGTGTCGATGATGTTCACCTGCTGGTCGTTCCAGGAGACGGTGGTGGCGGCGGAGGTGATGGTGATCCCCTTGGCCTGCTCCTGGGGCATGTAGTCCATCACCGCCGCCCCGTCGTGGACCTCGCCCATCTTGTGGGTCACCCCGGCATAGTAGAGCACCCGTTCGGTGACCGTGGTCTTGCCGGCGTCAATGTGCGCAATGATCCCCACGTTGCGCAGTCTGGTGAGGGTTTTGCCGGGTTTGGAGGCCATGATTATAACCACTTCTGGTGGTTGGGGCCTGGCACAGGCCGAATCAGGTTGGGTTATCTGAAATAGACGCCACCGGCGTTGCGGCAGCAGGGGGAATCATAACGGATCGGTGTGCGCTAAATCAACGAGCGGGTTTCCAGGTTACCGCCGGTATTATTTTTGTTCTATCATGAGGCATGACACGTGATCAGCGATCATTCTGGGAAGGGCGGGCCGCGCAAGGGACCCGCTTCACCGCTCCGGGGCCGGGGGAGTCGTTTTTTGATCTCGTCCCTCCCGGCTGCCGCCTGCTGGATCTCGGTTGCGGCTACGGCCGAACTCTCGCCGAATTGTCCCGCCGCGGGTATCGACGGCTCAGCGGTGTGGACTCTTCCCCGGCCATGCTGCGCCGGGCCGTTGCGGAGGGCGCGGCCGGCGGCATGGCCGCGGCTTCGGCCGGGGCGCTTCCCTTTGGCGACGGCGTCTTCGACGCGGTGCTGGCCATTGCTCTCCTGACCTGCATCCCGGACCAGGTCGAACAGCGCCGGGTGGCTGCCGAGATCCACCGGGTGCTCCGTCCGGGCGGAATCCTGTGCGCCAGCCTCTTCCTGCTCAACCGCGATGCCCGCAACCGGGCACGCTACCGCCTCCAGTCATCACCAGGGCGCCCGGACTGGGGGCTGTTTCGCCTGGAACCGGACGGGCTGCTGCGCCATCATGCCCTGGGGCATCTGCGGCGGCTCTTCCGCCGCTTCCGCTGGCTGGAGGCCGACCTGGGGCGTTTTGACACCATGGGCGGCCACCGTTCCCGGGGGCTGGCGCTACTGGCCTGCAAGGAGGGGAGACGATGAGCAATGGCCGCACCCGGGGCCTGGTGGACCTGCACCTCCACTCCACCTTTTCCCCCGATGCGAGGGTCACCGTGGAGCAGCACTGCCGTACGGCCCTGTCATTGGGTATCCGCCGCATCGGCTTCAGCGAGCACCTGGAATTCGATCCCTCGGACAAGGGCCACGGGTATTTCAATTACCCGGCCTACCTGGCCGAGATCAGGCGCTGCCGGGAGCTGTTCAGCGGGCGGTTGGAGATCACGGCCGGGGTGGAGGTGACCTGGCTTCCCGAACTGGAGAACGAGATCCGGACGACCCTGGCGTCCATGTCGGACCTCGACCACGTGATCGGCTCGGTGCACATGGTGGACGGGGGCAACATGACCGACCCCCGCGAGGTGGGCGATTTCTTCCAGCGCCGGACGGCCGCCGAGGTCTACGGCCGGTACTTCGAACTGCTGGGCCAGGCCGCCGCCTCCGGGCTCTTCGACATCATCGGTCACTTCGATGTGGTCAAGAAGTTTGGTGTCACCGAGTACGGGTCCTTTGTATATGGCGAGTGGGCCCACCTGGCCGACCCGGCGCTGGAGCAGGCGGTGGCCGCCGGCCTGGTGCTGGAAATCAATGCCTCGGGCCTGCGCCAGTATCCCGGCGAGACCTATCCCACCGCCGACATCCTGGACCGCTTTCGCCAGTTGGGCGGAGCGGGAGTGACCCTCGGATCGGACGGCCACGTGCGTCGGCACGGTTGCTGGGGGCTTGACGAGGCCGCCGTCGTGGCCCGGGCCGCCGGGTTCCGCGAACTGGCAGTGTTTGTCGGGCGTAAGCGGAAGTTCGTGGGGCTGCCATAGCCCTGTCATCGCGAGGAGCGGGCGTAGCCCGCGACGTGGCGATCTCGTGATGATGCTGCAATACAGGGTTACGAGATTGCTTCGTCCCCCTGCGGGCTCCTCGCAATGACAGAGGAGTGCCTGCGTCGTCTCCTCGCAATAACAGGGGAAGCTTACAGATCCAAACCCCGGGTCTCGGGGGGCGTGTGGTGGTCACGAATCCGCTTGATGCGGTTCTTGCCGTCCACCAGGACGATGCGGGGCTGGCGGGTCAGCACTTCCTGTTCGTCCAGCCAGACATAGGAGGCGATGATCACCATGTCGCCGGGGCCGGCCAGGTGGGCCGCGGCGCCGTTGATACAGACCGTGCCCGAACCTCTCGGGCCGGCGATGACGTAAGTCTCGAATCGCGAACCGCTGGTGATGTTGTAGACCGAAATCCCCTCGAACTCCCGCAGGTCGGCGGCCTCCATCAGATTGTGGTCCAGGGTCAGGCTTCCCTCGTAGTGCAGGTCGGCCTGGGTCACCGTGGCCCGGTGCACCTTTGATTTGAGCATCAGCCGAAGCATATCTATTCCTCGTCGGTCTCCGGCAGTTGGCCGGCGTCCACGATCACGTTGTCGATCAGACGGGTCGTGCCGAAAGTGATCGCCGCGGCCACCAGCACCGTGCCGCAGAGGTCACGTTGTTCGTCCAGCGATTCCCAACCCACCGTGGAGATGTAGTCGATCTCCAACTCCTCGTCGGGGTTGATGATCTCCTTCATCCGGGCCACCACCTGGTCAGCGTCCCGCTCGCCGCTTTCGATCAGCTCCGCCGCGGCAAACAGGCTCTTTGACAGACAGAGTGCCCTCCGCCGCTGTTCGGCCGAAAGGTAGCGGTTTCTCGAACTGAGCGCCAGGCCGTCGGCCTCGCGGACGATGGGCATCGGCCGGATCTCCACATCCATGTTGAGGTCCCGGACCACGGTCTCCACCACCCGCACCTGCTGGGCATCCTTGAGTCCGAAATAGGCCCGGTGGGGGCGGATGATGTTCAGCAGCTTGGCCACCACCGTGGCCACGCCGTCAAAGTGACCGGGCCGGCTGGAGCCGCAGAGGTTCTCAGTGACTTTTTTCACCCGCACGTTGGTGTGGAACCGCGGCGGGTAGATTTCTTCGGGCCGGGGGTGAAAAAGCAGGTCCACCCCCTCGCGCTGCAGCAGCGTGCTGTCCTGCTCCGGGTCACGGGGGTAGTTGTCGAAATCCTCTTCCGGACCGAACTGTGTGGGATTGACGAAGACACTGGCCACGGAGATGTCGTTCTCATCGCGGGAGGCCCGCACCAGGCTGAGGTGCCCCTGGTGCAGTGAGCCCATGGTGGGGGTGAAGCCCACCGATTTATTTCCATCCGGGTTGAGCTGCCGCAGAGCGGCCCGGGCCTCTTCGATGGTGGATGCTGTAATCATTCGTCTTCCTGCCGCATGCTGTACTTGCGCTCCAGCTCCTCCCGGGTCCGCGAACTGGCGTGATAAGACTCGGCGTTGGAGGGGAAGGAGCCCTCGCGCACGTCCTCGATGTAACGGCCCACCGCGGCGGTGATTTTACCATGAAGGTCCTCGTAGCGGCGCACGAACTTCGGCACGTACGACTCGTAGAGGCCCAGCATGTCGTGAAACACCAGCACCTGGCCGTCGCAGGCCGGGCCGGCACCGATGCCGATGGTGGGGATACTCACCTCGGCGGTGATCACCGCCGCCAGCTCGTCGGGAATCCCTTCCAGCACCATGGAGAACGCGCCGGCCTCCTGCACGGCCACGGCATCTTTGATCAGCTCGTCGGCGGCCTCCGCACTCTTGCCCTGGACCTTGAACCCGCCCAGGACATTCACCGACTGCGGGGTGAGGCCGATATGCCCCATCACCGGGATCTCGCAGTCGATCATGGCCTTGATCAGGTCACAGCGCTTGCGGCCGCCCTCCAGCTTCACCGCGTCGGCGCCGGCCTCCTTGATGAAGCGGCCGGCGTTGGTCAGGCTCTCCCGGCGGTCGATGTGGTAGGAGAGGTAGGGCATGTCACCCACCACCAGGGCCCGTTTACGGCCCCGGCAGACCGCCCTGGTGTGATGCAGCATTTCGTCCATGGTCACCGAGAGCGTGTTCTCGTGACCCAGCACCACCATGGCCAGCGAGTCGCCCACCAGCAGGATGTCCACACCCACGGCATCGAGCACCCGGGCCGATGGATAGTCATAGGCGGTGAGCATCACGATCTTCTCGCCCTCAGCCTTCGATTTTCGCAGTTGGGGGATGGTGACCCGTTGGGTCAACTTGGAGTCGGTCATCGGTCGTCGCTCCTTTTTCTCCCCTCCCGGGCTCGACGGCCCCTGTATCGGGTAGAGGGAATCGGGGATCCAAACGATCCTGTCTTCTACTGTGCGGTCGGGGCGCCCGGTTCTGCTGCCGTCCCGGTCAGACGGTCGATCCAAGCGGCAGGTAGTGCCGGGTGCCTTTGGCCATCGTCTCGATCTGAAGGATCAGGTCCAGAAGATGGCTGCGATTCTCCATGAAGTTTACGCCGTCGGTCTTGACCACCAGCAGCGGCGCTTCGGAGTAGTGACTGAAAAAGTAACTGTATGCGCGGTTCAGCTCGAGGATGTACTCGTCGCTGATATCGCTCTCGTAGATCCGGTTTCTTTTCTCGATCCGCCGGCGGAGCGTTTCGTCCGAGGCCTGGAGGTAAATCACCAGTTCGGGCACCGGCACGCTCTTGGCCAGCATATTGTACAGCTTTTCATAAAGCGCCAGTTCGCTGTCCTCGAGGCTGAGGTAGGCGAAGATCTTGTCTTTCTCGAACAGGTAGTCGCAGACCACCAGCTGCTGGAACAGGTCGGCCTGGTTCAACTCGGCCTGCTGCCGGTGGCGGCTGAGCAGAAAGAAGAGCTGGGCCTGGAAGGCCGCGCCCCGCTTGTCCTCGTAATAGTCCTTCAGAAACGGGTTGTCCGATTCGTCGAGCATTACCCGGGCGTCCAGCTCTGCGGCGAGCAGGTTCACCAGGGTGGTCTTCCCCGATCCGATACACCCCTCGACGGTGATGTAGCGATGCTGGATATTGTGCTTAACCATTCATTATCAACTAATTGAACGATCAATAAAAAATGAAGTATACCGTTTTCGGGGACTGATTTCAAGGATATGGTTGTCCCGTGTCAGATATCCGCATGATCAGCGCCGGGTCGTCGCAGTCCTCGAGCAGTTCGGCGATGGTGCGTCCCAGCAGGGGGTGCACGAGGTCCGGGGCCAGTTCGTGGAGCGGGCTGAGGACGAAGCGCCGGTGGTGCATGGTGGGGTGGGGGACGATGAGCCGGGAGTCTTCGATCACCAGGTCGCCCAGCAGCAGGATGTCCACGTCGGCCGTGCGGGCCCGGGTGGTGGTGAGCCGCTTGCGGCCCATGGCCACCTCCACGTCGAGACAGCGGTCGAGCAACTCGAAGGGGCCGAGGCTGGTGAGGATCTCCACCGCAGAATTGACGAACCACTCCGGGCCGGCGCCGTCAACCGGCTCGGTGAGCCAGAGGCTGGACGAGCGGATGACTCGAAGGCCTGGCCTTTCCAGCAGCCGGGCTGCTTCCATCACGTGGCGTGACTTGTTGCCCAGGTTCGATCCGAGGCTGATGTAGCCCGTAGTATCCATGGTCACCCCGTCTCCGGCGCCGGGTAGGCGGGCAGCAGTTGTGATCCCCGCTCCGGCACGTCCTGGCCCACCACGAAGTGGTAGAGGCTCTGGGGGCCGGTGTCCTTGTCACCCCCCAGCAGTTTATGTACCCCGTCGTCAAAGTAGCAGCCGATGCCGCAGCCCCGGAGGCCGGCGGCCTCCGCCTCGAGATAGAGCACCTGGCCGATCATCCCCGCCTCCTGGTAGAGCCGGCGGTAGACCGGGGCGCCGAGACGCGTCATGACCCCCTCGATGTCGGCGGTCATACCGAGGCTGAACAGAGCGTCGCCGGCCATCTCCTGGCCGCAGCTGAGGCCCTCAGCCAGATCGATGAGGTCCATCGGCACGTTGAGATAGAGCGGCAGCCACGGAGGACAGCCCTCGGGCTGCTGCCAGGCGAACTCCGGGTTCATCGCCCGGGCCAATTCCTTGCGGCCGTTCTGGCGGCGGACCAGGGTGTAGAGACCGGGGGCCAGCCCTTCCACCCGGTGCACCATCAGCTGCAGGTCCACCAGCGGTCCCGAACCGAGGGCGTCCCAGGGGCTGGCGAACCGTGAGGGCAGCAGGCGGCCCAGCATGTGGTAGAAGGTGTCGGTGCCCATGGTTCCCCGCCGGTCCAATCCGGTGGCGCTTCTTCGGTGGCGGATGATCTGCTGTGCGGGAACGGGTTCCTCGCTGCCGACATCCTGAACATCGGTCGGATCGGGGAAGACCGCGGCCTCGTCGGGTGTCAGGGGCTCTTCGGTCCGGCAGGCCTGCTCCACGGTATCGATGGCCGGCCAGTCCCTGTGTTTTCGGCCCTCGGAAAATTCCAGCTCGCCCTCCCAGCTCCCGCCGGCGACCCGTTCCAACGCGGCCTGGGGCAGGGGCCTGGGCGGCCAGTTCTTTTCACCGGTTTCGGGAATCACCGCCACCAGCAGTTCCGGGGTCTCCCATTCGGAGGCCGGAAGTATCTCCTGGCGCTGGAGGCCGAAAAGGGCTGTCATATGGCGCTGGGGCGTGTCCAGCTGACAAAGGCGCCAGCCCAGGACCGCGGCGGCGAAGCGCAGGGCGGCCAGGGCGTGTCCGGCATCCAGGCGGCAGTAGCGCCAGGCCCGCTCACCGTATTTCCAACTGCAGCGCCAGTGGATGGCGGTGAGGCCCACCAGGAACGCCCCCCGGGGCAGGTGGGTGGTCAGTTCCTGCCAGAGGCCGGTATCCAGTTGCTGCAGCCGCTCCAGGGCGTGTGACCGGGGTGAGTAGTGGTAGACTGCCGGTGCCTCGTCCAGTCCAGCCATGCCGGGGATCGCCAGGTAGGCCTCCAGGGGGTGCAGGTTGCCGCTGGAGGGGTTGACCCGCAGGGCCCAGCAGGCGCCGGACCGCTGTTTCCAGGCTGAAACGGCCAACGAGTGGTAGAAAAAGGACGAAACTGTGGCCGAATCCAGCGGCAGGGAGGGGCGGTGCGGGCCGTAGAGTGTGCTGTAAGCCGGCCCCTGGTCTTTTTCAGGAGGAGCCAGGGTGAACACCCGGGCTCCGGTATAGCGGCGGAACTCCTCCGGCCGGCTGGCCCAGTCCATCCGCCCCGGTCCCGGTGCAAAGGCGTGAAAATGGTGCTTGGTCCGCTGGTGATACCAGCGGACGACAGCTTCACGGTCACTGGTTTCCGGCGGGGGCAGGGGCTCTTTTGCGCTATTCATGGTCTTTTGGAGGTTCTTTCCGACGCGGACGGATATTCCGGACCTTCCGGCGTCAACAGGCCCATTTCGCGGGGATCTTTTCCCCCTGACGGGAAAAGGCTACCACCGGGATCCAAACAATGCAATTTGGGTTTGACAGATCAAGGGCCGTGTGGTAAAAGAATCCCCTTTCGGCAACACGTTGGCCGTGCAAGAAGGTGAACTGGAGAAAACGATGTACGCCATTATCAATTCCGGCGGCAAGCAGTTTCGGGTTGAGGAAGGGGAAACCCTTCGTCTGGAGAAACTGGATGCCCAACCCGGAGACAAGATCGAACTGGACCAGGTCCTCTTCGTCAAGACCGAGGATGGAGTGAAGGTGGGCAATCCCCTCGTGGCGAGCGCCATGGTCACCGCCACCATTCTCTCCGAGGGCCGTGGTCGCAAGATCATCGTCTTCAAGAAGAAGAAGAGAAAGCAGTATCGCCGCAAGGCCGGGCACCGTCAGTCGTATACCGAGGTGCTCGTGGATTCGATCAACGTCTGATCGTTTAGCGGCCGCGAGACGATTCCGCTGGAACGTCTCGCTGACCTGGGAGCGCCAAGGATCCCGGGGAGGAGAATCTCATGGCTCACAAAAAGGCGGGAGGAAGTTCCCGAAACGGCAGGGATAGCAATGCCCAGCGCTTGGGCGTCAAACGTTTCGCGGGTCAGACCGTGAGCGGCGGTTCGATCCTGGTCCGCCAGCGCGGCACCAAGTTCAAACCCGGAAAGAACGTGGGTCGGGGCAAGGACGACACGTTGTTTGCCAAAATCGGCGGCGTGGTCAAGTTCGAGGACAAGGGCCGGCAGGGCCGTTTCATCAGCGTCTATTCCCAGTCAGCCTGAACCGGTTCCGGGCGGCCCGGCCGCCCGCCGGTATCCTTCCAGGCCCGCAGCGTCCGTCTGCCTCCCCCCCGTAGCAGAATAATGTTCATCGATCAAGCACGAATAGTGGTCAGAGCCGGCAAAGGCGGGGATGGCTGTATGAGTTTCCGCCGTGAGAAATTTGTGCCGCTGGGCGGCCCCAACGGCGGCGACGGCGGCCGCGGTGGAGACGTGAGCCTGCTCAGCGACCGGGCGCTGAATACGCTGAGCTTCTTCCGTCACAAGAAGCACTTCCGGGCCGAACGGGGCCAGCACGGCCAGGGCAGCGACAAGACCGGCCGGAGCGGCGAGCACGAGGTGGTGAAGGTTCCGGTGGGCACCCTGGTTTACCTTGATCCCGAGCGCACCGAACTGCTCTGCGATCTGGACCAGCCCGGGGTGGAGATCCCGGTGGTCAAGGGCGGGCGGGGCGGACGGGGCAACGCCCGTTTCGCCACTTCCACCAACCAGGCGCCCCGCCGCGCGGATGATGGAGAGGAAGGCGAGGAAAAGGTCCTCTACCTGGACCTCAAACTGCTGGCCGACGTGGGGATCATCGGTCTGCCCAACGCGGGGAAGTCGACGCTGATTTCCCGTATTTCTCAGGCCCGGCCCAAAATTGCCGACTATCCCTTCACCACGCTGGTCCCCAACCTGGGGGTGGTGGAGCTGAGCGGGTTTCGCAGTTTCGTGGCCGCGGACATTCCGGGGCTGATCGAGGGGGCGCACCTGGGAACGGGCCTCGGCGGCCAGTTCCTCAAGCACGTGGAGCGAACGCGGATCCTGGTTCACCTGGTGGATGTGTCGCAGTCCGGCGAGGAGAGATCGGCAGCGGCCGACCTCAAAACGATCAACCGCGAGCTCGAGCGATACGATACCGAGTTGGCAGCCAAGCCGCAGATCGTGGCGGCGACAAAAATAGACGCCCTGGGGGACAGCCGCCGTCTGGATGAACTGGAGGCGCACTGCCGGGCCGCCGGGCAGGAGATGACGGCCATCTCCAGCGTCAGCGGCGAGGGCCTGGACGAATTGCTCAACCGGCTCTCCTCCATGCTGTTTAATGGTTCGCAGGAATAGGGCGCGGTGAAGAGACGATGCTCAAGGTCGGGTTGTTCGGTGGGACATTTGATCCGATTCACAACGGCCACCTGGAGATGGCCGAACGGGCCCTGCGTGTGTTCGGCCTGGACCGGATCTGGTTCATTCCCTGCCGGATTCCGCCGCACAAGGATGCGTCGGGGGTCAGTGATCCGTATCACCGCTACGCCATGGTGGCGCTGGCCACCCAGGGCAACCGGGGGTTCGTATCCTCGGCCCTGGAGCTTCGTGCCGCGGGAACGTCGTATACCATCCGCACGGTGAACCGGGTACGGGAACTTCTCGGCGGTTCGGCTGAGATATACTTTCTGATGGGCATGGATTCCTGGCGCGAGATCGAGACCTGGAAGGATTACCGCCTGCTGCTGGACAGTTGCAGCTTTATCCTCCTGCCCCGGAACGGTGGGGCGGAGGAGACGGATAGCGGGCCGCTGGTCATCGACGTCCGTGACACCGGCGGCGATGAACCATTGGTGGTGCCGAACGAACCGGGGGTGTTCAGCCTGCTCACCGGAGAGGTGGCCGTTTCCTCCACCTCGATCAGGGAGAAGGCCGCTCGCGGAGAACCGCTCAGCGGGCTCATTCCGCAAAGCGTGGAACGATACGTGGAGAAACATGAGTTGTACAGGACTACCGGCGCCGGCCTTTGAATCCCGGTGCGGCCAAGCGAGGTAACGTGCTCGAAAAGAAGATGATCCCCGATGGGAAGACGCAAAAACATCTCCAGTCCGCCTGCCTGGCTGCCGAGGAGAAACTGGCGGATAATGTGGCGGTGCTCGATCTGCAGGGGCTGGCATCGTTCACCGATTATTTTCTCATCTGTCACGGCCGGTCGGAGCGGCAGGTGCAGGCCATTGCCGACAACGTGATGGACCGGTTGAGGGATGAGAAGTTACGCCCCCTGAGTGTGGAAGGGTTCCGGTTGGCGGAGTGGATCCTTATCGATTACGCTGATTTTGTGGTCCACGTATTTTCCGAGAGCCGGCGCGAATTTTATGGGCTTGAGCGGCTGTGGAGTGACGCACCCGTAATCTCCCGGTCCTTGAAAGAGAACACCCGGGAAGAAGTTTCCTGATACAGTGCCGGGCATTGACCGGGGCTGAACCGCGGCCGACGGCGGCCGGGGAGGCGGTGGAGGAACTGGCATGGCGGTAAAGAAGAAAGCAGCGACGAAGAAGAAGGCGGTCAAAAAGACTGCGGCAAAGAAGACGGTGAAAAAGAAAGCCGTCAAGAAAGTGGCGCCGAAGAAAGTTGTAAAAAAGAAGGCCGCACCGAAAGCGAAGGCTGTGTCGAAGAAGGTTGTGGTGAAGAAACCCGCGCCGAAGAAGAAGTCGCAGATGAAAAAGTACGCCGGGTACTATTCGGCGTTGACCGCCAAGCGGAAGATCCTCACCGAAGGCCTGAGCAAGAGCAAGGCCGAGGTGCAGGCCCACAGCGCCAACGACGGTATTCGCGATTATGCCGATGTGGCGCAACGGGCCTATACCAAGGAGTTCCTCTACTCGCTCAGCGCCGCGGAGCGCCGCCTGCTGCAGCTGGTGGACGCAGCCCGGGCCCGGATCGCGAACGGCGAATACGGATTTTGCGCCAATTGCAGCAAGGCGGTGCAGCCCAAGCGCCTCGACGCCATTCCCTGGGCCCGGCACTGTATCCAGTGTCAGGAACTGTGGGACGAGGGCAAGCTGCACGACTGATTCGTTGTGATATAATTTGCCGGCTTCCCGGCGTCGGCCGGGAAATGAAAACCGCGCAACGGTGACCGGAATGTCGAGAGCCAACACCCGCAGTTGGCCGGGCAGCTATTCTCTGCTTGTGCAGTTGCGGGCGACGGACCCGGGGGTATGATGAATCTCAAAGCCTTTCTCGTGCTTCTCGCCGCGCTGGTGCTGGTTTTCGGCACCTCGTTTCTGATCATCGGCAACCACGAGGTCCTCAAGCAGAACTTCACCGTTTACAAGGACCTCGTGATCCCGATGTACATCATGCTCGCCCTGGCCTTTGGCTGCGGCCTGCTGATCTCCTTTGTCTGGATCCTGCTCAGCGGCTTCCGGGCCTCCTTTATCAACTGGCGGCGCAACCGCCTGCAGCGGGCCGGGGAGGCGGTGGAACTGGAGTACGGCCGTGGGGTGGAGGAGATTCTCAGCGGCCGGGACGAGATAGCATTAAAGCACTTCCAGAAGGCCCTGGAGCGGGATCCCAGGCACCTCAAGTCGCTGCTGCGGGCCGGCGAGACGGAACGGAAAGCGGGCCGTCTCGATGAAGCGGTGGAATTGCACCAGAAGGCCCACCATATTGCTGAAGACGAGTTGGCGCCGCTCTATGCCTTGGTCGACGACTACGAGGCCATGAAGGACTGGAGCCGTCTGGAGAACTGCCTGAAGAAAATCATCGCTCTCAAACCGAAGACCAGCTTCACCTCCTACCGCCGCCTGCGGGATCTCTACATCCGGACCGATCGCTGGGAAGAAGCCGAGACGGTGCAGAGCCGCATCCAGTCCTGGCATGGACAGGACGGCGGGGTCAGGGACGAGGCGAACGAACTGCTGGGCATCCGCTACCAGATCGGCCAGCAGAAGCGGGCGGCCCTGCAGCGCAAGGAGGCGATCTCGGAGTTTCGTAAACTGCTCAAGACGCGGCCCGATTTCATCCCGGCCTACCTTGCCATGGGCGAGACGCACCTGGAGAGCGAGCACCACCGTCTGGCCCTGGAAACCTGGGAGAAGGGCTTCATGGCCACCAACTCGCCCATTTTCCTCAAGCGTATTGCGGAATTCCTTCTCGAGCGCGACGACCCGCAGCAGGCTATCGAGATCCATCGCCGGGTGGCCGCACGGGCGAGCAAGGATATCATCGCCAGATTTATGCTTGGCAAGCTCTACTACCGTTTGGAAATGGTGGACGACGCCAACGACATCTTCGATTCCCTCAGGGAGGATATGGCCCACTCGCCCACCCTCCATTACCTGCTGGCGCGCATCCGGCAGCGACGTGGCGATTTCGAAGGGGCTGTGAATTCCTACCGCCAGGTGATTCGGGAGCTTCAGAGTGTGGAGTTGAACTACGAATGCACCAGCTGTCACACCGAACATGAGGAATGGGTTGACCGCTGTACCTCCTGCAGCTCCTGGGGCACCATCGAGGTGTCGATGAAGGAGAACATCGCTGCCGAGGCCCTGGGGTTGAGCAGCCGGCCGATTTATCTCCCCCGGCGGGATGACCGGCTGCTGCTGGGCGGAAAACGTTCGGTCTGATTTGCCCCCGCACTTCGAATATGGCCCGTGCCATACCCTGCTTTTCCTGCCTGCCCACCGGGTGGATCGGTCTGTCCGCCCGGTATGTGCTTCCCTCTTCACATGAGCGGTCCATTCCGCCAATCGTTGTTTGCTGATCTCCCCGCCGGGATCCGCCAGGCCGGCCATCTCCTGGGTTGTGTGGGAAGGGGCTCCGTCGAGGGCCTGCTGGCCCTGCTCTACCCACCGATGTGTGCCGTCTGTGACTCGCCTCTGACCGAGTGGCGCCTTCCCAGGCCGGGGTTCTGCCGCCGCTGTCTTGATGCCATGCCGCTGATCCGGGAGAGCGATCCGGAGTCCGCGGCGCTGACCACGGTGGAGGCCGGTTTTCCGGTGGCGGCCGCGGGGGAGTACGGCGGGCCGTTGCGGGACGCCGTTCACCTGCTGAAATACGCCCGCCGTGACGACCTGGCCCGTCCCCTGGCCGCCCTGATGGGTGACCTGCTGGCCCGGTTGGAGCGAGAGCGGGACGGCGCCTGGAAGCGGCCCCGGCTGCTGGTGCCGGTACCGCTACACCCGGCCCGGGAACGGCGGCGAGGGTACAACCAGGCGCAACTTCTCGCCGTCCGGCTCTCCCGCTGTCTTGGTATCCCGCTGGCGCCCCGGCGGGCGCTTCGTCGGTGCGGGCGCACTTCACCGCAGATCGGACGCGGGGTGGAGCGGCGGCGGGAAAACATGCGCGGTGCGTTCCGCGCCGGCTGGCGAAAGGGGCTGAAGGGGAAGCGGGTGCTGCTGGTGGACGACGTGATCACCACCGGAGCGACCCTGGAGGCCTGTGCCGATGCGTTGCGCGCCGCCGGCGCGGGGCCGGTCACCGGGCTGGTGCTGGCGCGGACACCGAAGAAAAGGTGAGAGGGAACCCCGTCATTGCGAGCCACCGACCCGTGTGGGCACGGGAAGTCAGGCAAAGGAACAGCAGTGCCCTCACTGTCACTGCGAGGAGCCCGCGGAGCGGGCGACGTGCCAGTCTCCTCTTGACCTGATCGGTACCCGGAGAGATCGCCACGTCGCAGGCTGCGCCTGCTCCTCGCGATGACAGAAGGGTCACTCCTGGAGCAGCTCGATCACCAGATCTTCGATCTGCTGTCTCACCGGCGCGGTTTCGCCGAGGAAAGTGCCGCGGACAACACCCTGGCGGCCGACGAGGATGAAGTTGGGGATGCCGGCCACGCCGAGGGTGGCGAAGAGCGTTTCACCCTCGACGGCCACGCCCACCGGCCAGGTCAGCTCGTGGGAAGCGGCGAATGCCTCGATCAGCTCGAACTCGTTCTCCGGAGCGGTGTCGTCAATCCTGGTGCTTTCGTCCTCGTAGTAGCCGTAGAGCCGGGTCAGGCCCACCACCTGGAGGCCCTCTTCACCGTAGCGCTCCATCAGGTCGCGGAGGAAGGGAAAGGACTTGCGGCAGGGAGGGCACCAGGGTGCCCAGAGGTCGATGAGACCGACCTCTCCTTCCAGCAGACTGTTCAGGTCCTGTCCTTGCGCCGCCTCGCCGAGCCAGGTCAATTGGGGAAGCCCGGGCAGGGGCTGGTCAACCAGGCCGTGCTGGTGGATGAAGTTGATCATCCTGGTGTTCAGGTTCTCGTCGTCGGGGAAGCGGGCCATGGCATCGCGGGCGGCCGCCGCGGCCAGTTCCTCGTTGTCCGTGTCACGGTGAATGTAGGCGATCCAGCGTGCGGCCACCGGGCTCAGCCGCTCATCACCGCTGTCCCGCACAAGCTCCAGCAGGGGCAGGGTATCGGACCACCGGCCCTCTTCCTCGTATGTTTCCACCAGGTCGAAGACAATATGGTTGAAGCTTCCGGTGACCGTGGGCGTGATCTTTCGGTCGGTCACCGCCATCAGGTACTCCCGCGCCTTGTGGGTATCGAGTTTTGCGCCAAGCGTTGCTGAGGCTGCGGCCATACGGGCCAAATCGGCCTTTTCGCCTTCCAACTCCGGCAGGGCGGCTTCCAGGGTGGTCAGCGCCATTCGGTAGGTGCCCGCGGCTTGAAAAAGGGAGCCGGCGTAGAACGCTGCCTCGCCCCCCAGGCTTTCCGGATCCGTTCCGGCCAGCCGACCGAGCGCATCGGCTTTCAAAATCTCGGCCCGCGCTTCACGCTCTTCTGCCGTCTCCCCATCCGGTCGGGTTGCGGCGAAATTGATCCAGTCCTGGTAGGCCTTCTCGTAGTGGGCCGTGTGGTCGGTGGCGCAGCCGGCCACGGACAAAAGCAGGACAATCCCCAGCAGGGCGGTGATCTGGGCCGGGTTCAGCGACCCCCGGATGTTCGCAGGAGTTCCCCTGGACATCGTCATTCTCCTCCGTTGTCGTGATCGTGGTCATGGCCGTGATGGTGATCGTGGTGGTTGCCGTGACAGCCCTGGTGCTCGTGCGAGTCGCCGCAGTGGTGGTGTTGCTGCCCGCATCCCTGATCCGCCGCCGTCCCCAGGGTGGCGCGCAGCAGGTTGGGCAGTCCGGGGAAGGTGCGCTGGCCGCAGCCGTACCCGGTGCGCTCGGGACGGATGGAGAGGGCCAGCCGTTCTTCGCTGAGGGTGCAGAGCAGGGCGGCACCGGTGGGGGTGGTCAGTTCTCCCTCCAGGTCGAGATACTCCAGGGTGCGGCCCCGGACCAGGGCCAGGGTGGCCGGCGCCGGCACCGGGATCACCCCGTGGGCGGCACGGATAGTCCCGCGCCCGGTCTTCAGCGGGCCGGCAAAGACCGGTTTACACCCAGGTGGTGGATTCCCAGGCAGGTGCCGGTGATGTCCGCGATGGCGTCCACCGCGCCCACCTCGTGGAAGTGGACCTTCTCCGGCGGCACGCCGTGGACCTGTCCCTCGGCATCGGCCAGCCGGCGGAACACCGCCGATGAGGCCGCTTTCACTTCATCGGGAAGTGTCGAATCTTCGATCATGCCGAGAATTTTCCCCAGGTGCCGGTGGTGGGTCGATTCCTCGAGAACCTTCACCTCCAGTTGAGTGGCCCTGATGCCGTGCTCCTCACGATGGTTATGGCCGAACGCCACTGCACCGGGGCCCAACAGGCCGTCCATCGCCTCCTGGAGCAGTTCCACGGGGACGCCGAGGTCCACCAGGGCGCCGAGACACATGTCGCCGCTGACGCCGCCCACACATTCGAAGTAGAGGTCCTTGCCCACGGTCGGTCCTTTCCGTTGAGCCCGGGTACCCGGGTTTCGGGAATACCAGGCTGTTCGATGCTATCTCCGTCCCCGGGTCACAGTAGACCACGCTCCCCCCGGGGGTCAAGATGCGACGCGGAGATTGACTGGCCTGGAACCTTGGCATATAATTGATTCGTAATAGTTTCCGCGATAAGTGCCTCTCTGGTGAAGACTTCCGCCGACGGGGCTTGAAAATGAAAGAGCGAACCCATGAATAGACTCGAATTGATGAAATTGATGATTCTGGTGGGGCCGGTGGCCGGCGGTCTCATCGGGTATCTCATCTCCCACTACTTCCGCCTGCACTCGGACAAACGAAAACTGGACGAGGCGGCGAAGGGCGCCGAACGGATCATCGAATGTGCCCGGCGCAAGGGTGAGCGGGAAAAGCAGAAGATCGTCCTCGCCGGCAAGGAGCAGATTTACTCCGATAAGGAAAAAATCGAACGCGAATCCCGTGAACAGCGCCAGGAGCTGGCCAAGAGCGAGAACCGGCTGAACCAGCTCGAAGCCAACGTGAACAAGAAGAGCGACATGATGCTGGCCCGCGAGCGGAAAGCGGCGGAGCAGGAAAAGGCGCAGAACCGCCGGGCGGAAGAACTTGAGCGGCAGGCAGAGGATGTGGCGTCGGCTAAGGAGGAGCAGGTTCACAAGCTGCAGGTGATCAGCGGGTACTCGCGGGAGGAGGCGAAGAAGGAACTCTTCCGCTCGCTCGAGAAAGAGGCCCGTTATGACTCGGCGGTGCTGGTCAAGGAAATCAAGGACGAAGCCATGGCCACCGCTACCAGGGACGCGAAGCGGATCGTGACCAACGCCATCGAGCGTTGTGCCGGCAGCCACAGCGCCGAGACCACCGTTTCAGTGGTCCAGCTGCCCGACGAGAAACTGAAGGGCAAGATCATCGGCCGCGAGGGCAAGAACATCAGGGCCTTTGAGGAAGCCACCGGCGTGCAGTTGGTGGTGGATGATACGCCTGAGGCGGTGCTGATCTCCGCCTTTGACCCGATCCGCCGTGAGGTGGCCCGGATCGCTCTCCAGGAACTGATCACCTCGTCACGCATCGTCCCCGATCGGATCGAGGCGGTGGTGATCAAGGCCAACCTGCATATGGAGGAGGAGATCAAGAAGGCCGGCGAGGGGGCCTTGAAGGAGCTGGGGATCAAGAACATGAACCCCAAGCTGGTGCAGCTTCTGGGCCGGCTGAAATACCGCTCCAGTTACGGCCAGAACGTGCTCAACCACTCCATCGAGGTGGCCTATCTCACTTACGCCATGGCCAAGCAGCTGCGGATAGACGCCCGGCTGGCCAAGCGGGCCGGCCTGCTGCACGATATCGGCAAGGCGGTGGACCGCGGGGTGGAAGGGACGCACACCGAGATCGGGGTCAAGATCGCCCAGGGGTTCAACGAGCACCCGATTGTGCTCAACTCCATTGCCGCGCATCACGAGGACGTGCCGGCCACCAGCCTTCTTTCGGTGCTGGTCTCGGCGGCGGATGCCATCTCCGGAGCACGGCCCGGGGCTCGGCGGGAAAGTCTCGAGGGATACATCAAACGGCTGGAGAAACTGGAGGGCTTGTCGGAGTCCTTTGACGGCGTGGACAAGGCGTTTGCCATCAAGGCCGGCCGCGAGATCCGGGTGATGGTGGAGAACGACAAGGTGGACGACGCCCACGCCATGGTTCTGGCAAGCGAAATCGCCAAGAAGATCGAAGCCGAGGCGGAATACCCCGGCAAGATCAAGGTCACCGTCATCCGCGAATTCCGTGCCGTGGAGCATGCGCGGTAAGGGCCCGTTTCTCGCCGGGCCATCCGTGGAGTGACGGCCATGGACACCAGCACTACCAATCCTCCCTGTGTGTTGACGGCAGCCGGTTCGGACCCTTGCGGCTGTGCCGGGACCCAGGCTGACCTGAAGACCTTCGCCGCCCTGGGTGTCCATGGGGCCACGGTGATCACCGCGGTGACCGCCCAGAACAGCGCCGGGGTGCGGGCTGTCGAACCGCTACCGCCGGAACTGGTACGGCAGCAGTTCGATGCGGTGCTGGCCGAGCTGCCGGTCCGGACGCTGAAAACCGGCATGCTGGTCAATACCGGGATCATCGAGGCGGTGGCCGAGGCCGTGACACGTCACAATATCGACCAGCTGGTGGTGGACCCGGTGCTGCTGGCCTCCAGCGGGGGACGGCTGCTGGACCGCGAGGCGCTGGAGACACTGGTCAGGCGGCTCTTTCCCCTGGCCGCCCTGGTCACTCCCAACATTCCCGAGGCAGAAGCGCTTCTTGGCCGGCCCCTGCGCCGGGCCGGGGATCTTGACACGGCGGTGCGTCAACTCCGGGCCCTGGGCCCGCGGGCGGTGGTGCTCACGGGCGGCCACCGCGATGACCCGGAGACCTGTATCGACCTGCTTTGTGACGGCATCGAGGTGGTGGAGTTTTCCGCGCCGCGCATCGCCACGCCCAATAACCGGGGCACCGGCTGCACTTTCGCGGCTGCCCTGGCCGCTCTGCTGGCCCATGGCCGCGACATCCGCACGGCGGTCCGGGGGGCCAAGGATTACGTGCACGCCACGCTGACCTCGGCTGCCGGCCGCCAACCCTTTGGCCAGGCCGGCC
Organism: Acidobacteriota bacterium; assembly: GCA_032127265.1. Taxonomy (GTDB): domain Bacteria; phylum Acidobacteriota; class JAQAZP01; order JAQAZP01; family JAQAZP01; genus JAQAZP01. The sequence goes on along the minus strand of JAQAZP010000194.1, from coordinate 7,319 downwards.
CCCTTGAACATTTCCCCCGGCCCCTGCCCAAGTCCCTGGACCTTTCCTGATGTTTCGATTTTATTAATCCCCGATCAACACTTCCTTCTCACGGAACAGAACCGGACTTCAGGGGGTAAGTTCTATCCTGAGAATGATAGGAGAGCGATGACAGTGGGCGGGAAAAAGCTGTGCCCCTGGCGGGGAAAAATTCATGGAACTATCGTTGCCATGTATACGTTTTAGATATATATAGTTAATCACTTAACTAATATAAAGGAGGACCGACAATGGACACCATCGAAAAACTCAAGAGCCTGGAACAGGCCGGGAAGGGATATCTCAATCCGAAGTTGGTCAAGGCCTGCACTTTTTACACCATCAGCGCCTGTGTCGGCCTGAGCACCATCACGGCGATCCTGGCCATCTGGGAGTTCACCGCCCAGGACACGCTTTGGCGGACCATCTCCACCTTCGGTGTGATCACCCTCGGGTCGGCGATCTTCGCGGTGGTTAACAGCTGGTTCGGCAGCGAAGAGCAGGGTGGATAGCATGGCCACGAAACACGTCATCGTAAGAAGGGGGGGGATTATGAAAGGACATGTCAGAATCGTCATCATGATCGTGATCTCGCTCTCCATCGCTGCCGCTGGGGTGGGTCAAGCGTGAAGAATTGCGGGAACGCAGCGGAGTGTCCCCACCTTTCGGGTGGGCCGCCGCGTCCGTCGGTTGGAGGGTCGACTATGAGAAACCATGAACAGCCTGGGAGATCCCGGACGCTGACGGCGTGCGCCGCCCTTCTGTTCTCCATCCTCATCTTCTCCTCCGCCTGTGCCCCGTGGCAGTTTGGGGCCGAGAAGAACGTGGTGAAAAACGGGATCTCGTTTGAGACGTTTCGTGATTATGAGAAAGGTTCGAAGCTGGGAATTCTTACCGAAGACACGGTGATTGACGGCTGGCCCTGCCGCAAGGGGTTCATCGTGTTTTACCCTGACTGGCGTCTGGATGAACTGCTGCTCTTCCGGGATTACGAACGGAACGGGGTCTCCATGCCCGCGGGCACCTGGGTCTTTCCCAATGAAGACGGGAACCCGGGGATCTGCATGTTCCCTCGTGACATGGAGACCCAGGGCTATATCTGCCGGGGCAGCTGGATGGGCAAGGAGGGGATGATGACCTCCTTCCATGCCAACGGGAAGCTGAAGCATTTCTACCCCAGGAAACAGGTCGAAGCGGACGGTGTGCCGTGCAAGGGCAGCATCTTTTCCGGCATTTCCCTTCACGAGAACGGCCGGCTGCATGAGTGCGTTCTGGAAAAGGCCATGACCATCGAGGGCGTGAATTACCCGAAGGGCACCGCGCTCCGATTCGATCGGGAAGGCAGATTGATCGGACATCAATGAACCGCCGGATGGTGATCAGGTGCAGCCGGCGAGCCGGGAGGAGGACGAGGATGAACAAGGAAAAACCGAAGACCAAGGGCCCCTGGATGCACCGTTTCGCCATACGTTTCTTAACCGTGGTGCTGGCTCTACTGGTGTTCTGGCTGCTCGGCTTCGTGGTCGACGATATCCGGTCGGTGAAAGGTCCTGATCTGGCGGAGATCGAGAAGAATCACCTGGACCAGATTGTCGTGGACCGGATCGCGGCGCTGGAAAAGGAACTGGCCGGTGTGGAACGGCGGATCGAAGGGCAGCGGAGCAAGCAGGAAATACTCGGTGACAGCACCAGCAGCCTGCAGAATACAATCGACCAGCTGCTGGAACTGCAGAACAAGAATCTGGCCAGGAATATCCCGCTTTCCGAGGAGGAACAGGCAACATTTACCGGCAGCCTGAACCTCTTTCTGGAGAACCAGCGGCACTACCAGGAGATCAACAGCGGCATCGCCCTCCAACTGGAGAACCAGGCGGCACTGAAGGAGGAACTTCAGCGGGCCAGGGCTGTTGTGGAGGAACAGCGGGAACCGGCGCAAAAGGAGTTCAAAGCCCTCAAGCGTCGGCATGACCTGAAGCTGGCTTCCTTTCAGTTGCTCTTCCTGCTTCCGTTTCTGATCACGGCGGTTTTGCTTTTTGTCCGGCTGCGCGGCCATATGTACAGCCCAGTCTTTCTGGCGTTCGCGGCGGCATCCCTGTTCAAGATCGGCCTCGTGCTCCATGAATACTTCCCCAGCCGCTACTTCAAGTACATTCTGATTGTCGCCCTGCTTCTTGTGGTGCTCAAGGTCCTGGCGCACTTCATCAGGTCGGTGGCTGCCCCGGGGGCTCGCTGGGTGATCAAGCAATACCGCGAGGCCTATCAGCGATTCCTCTGTCCGGTGTGTGAGTACCCCATCCGCCGGGGGCCGAGGAAGCATCTGTTCTGGGACCGCGGCTCTGTCCGCAAACTGACGGTGGCCGCGGTAACCGACGAGGACGAGTCGGCCTATATCTGTCCGGTGTGCGGTACCGGTCTTTATGAGGACTGCAGCGCCTGCGCGAAGGTTCGCAGCAGCCTGCTTCCCTTCTGCGAGCACTGCGGAGACGAAAAGGAACTGATTGTCTGAAGTGCCGCGGAAAAGCCGTCAAGATTATTGACAAAGCGGGGAGGTGGGTTTAAGGTTCTCGCTTGGCCGGCGAATACCGCTGTTTTCATGCCGGCAGCGAGGTTTTTCCGCATGAGCAAGCGCACACTCACCGTGGCCATCGCCATCCCGGCCTGGACCCATCAGGAGTCTCACCCCACCGCCCTGCGCAAGCTGGGCGCCGGGTTCTGGCCCCCGCTGAACCTGATGTATCTCGCGTCACGGCTGCAGGCTGACGGCCACCGGGTGGTGATGCTCGACGGCGGCTTTTACACTCACGACGCCTTGATCCGGGAGATCGCTTCCCACGATCCCGATCTGATCGGCATCTACGCCAATACCGTTCTCTGGAACGGTTCGCGCCAGACCGCTCGGGATCTGCGCCGGTTGCTGCCCGGTGCGCACATCACCTTCGGCGGCCCGCTGCCTTCGGTGATCAAGGAGGAGTTCCTGGAAAAGTGCCCCGCCGGTGACTCGCTGGTGGTCAACGAGGGCGAGGAAACCCTGGCGGAGATGGCCGGCCGGCTGGCCGGCGGCGAGACCCTGGACGGCGTGGCCGGCTCGGTCTACCGTAATGGCGGGGAGCTGGTGCGCAATCCCGAACGGCCCTACATCGAGGATCTGGACAGCCTGCCCTTCCCGGCCCGCGACCTGATCAACCACGCGGATTACATCCCGCCCATCGGCCTCTACACCAAGCGGCCGCTGACCACCATGCTCACTTCCCGCGGCTGTCACCACAAGTGCATCTACTGCTACAAGTGGGGCGGGGACAACATCCGTTTCCGCGACCCGGTGCCGGTGGCCGAGGAAATGGAACTGGTGGTGAAGCGGTACGGGATCAAGGAAATCCGCTTCTGGGACGACACCTTCACCGCACGCAAAGACCGGGTGCTTCAGCTGGCCGAAGAGGTAGCCCGGCGCAAGATCAAGGTCGACTTCAGCATCGCCACCCGGGCCGACTGCCTGGACCGCGAGGTACTGGCCGCCCTGAAGCAGATGGGCTGCTACAACATCATGATCGGTGTGGAGTCGGGGGTGCCGAAGAACCTCAAGACGCTGAAGAAGGGTGAATCCCGGGAGACGATCCGCGAGGGCGTGGCCATGGTCCACGAGGCCGGGATCCGCACCTTCCTCACTTCCATGTTCGGCGTGCCCGGCGAGACCTACGAGGACGGTCTGGAGACCATCAAGTTCGTCAAGAGCCTCAAGGGGGATGCCTCGCACTTCTTCACCCTCTCACCCTTCCCCGGCACCGAGCTCTACGAAAAGCTGGACGAGTTCGGAAAGGTGGTGCCCGGTGACTACTCGGTGCTCGGGATGCACACCCTCTGTTTTGCCCCGCATACCCTGACCTTCGACCAGATCGAATCGCTGCGGCGCCGCGCTTTCCTGACCACCACCCTCATCCCCTCCTTCCTGATCAAGCGGGTGCTCAAGCTCCGATCCTGGGAAGAGGTGAAGATCCTCGCCCGTGCCGGCAGCACGATTTTCCTCGCCCTGGTCCCGGCCATGATGAAGTCGCTGGTCCGCGGCCGCAAGAGCGACAAGGGCGCGGAAGTGAAGTTTGGCGGGAAGCTTACCTGAAGCTCAACACTTCGCCTGAGGTCCGATGGCGGCGTTACGGCGCCGAAGCGGTCACAGTGCAGCTGTCCTGGCCGGTGTCACCGGCCGGGGGATAGGGCGGCTGGTTCCAGGGAGCCGGCGTGACATCCACCACCAGAAACTCGAAGCTGTTGTCACCGATGAGCAGACCCAGAGCCGGAATGAGTTGAGCCCAGGAGGTGGAGAATACTTCGCCGCCGGCCAGGTTGGTCAAGCCGGACCGCCAGTTGGTGTAACTGCTGCCGGCGGCGAGGGTAACATCCATCCGACCGGAAAGACGGCGGGGGTTGCCGGGATTGTTGTTGGTCATGGTGGCCGTCATGGTGGCGGTGAAGGGCACCGTCCCCGATGCGGGGTTGCAGTCCAGGCCGGCGGAGGCCTGGTTGAGGTCCGGCCCGTGATAACCCATGTCCACGGTTCCGGCTTCGGGCATTTCATCGGTTCGCGAGCTTTTGTCATCGAGACAGACCAGATCGGTTCCCACCGAGTAGCAAACCATCGCCGCCGGCTGGTCGCCGGCATCGAGGCAGCGGCTGTTCAGTGGTTGTCCCGCGGTGACCTGGCTCAGATAGTGGTCACCCGCTGGCCCGGTGATAAAGCGCGGATTGTTGGTGATATTGCCAGTGCCCGGCCAGCCGTCCTGTACGTCGGAGTAAGTTACCGTGGGTGGCGTACCGTAATAATAATCGTAGTTGATGTCACAATCGTTGTCCCAGAGGATCGAGTTGCGGATGGTGATGACGGCTTCGCCATCGCTGTATATGCTGCAGCCGTAGGTTTCACCGGTGTTTCCGACAAAGGTGCAGTTTTCGACGATAGGCGAGGATGGTCCAAAACAATGGAGTCCGCTGGCAAGGTAGAGATCCGCGGGGGCTTAGATCTGGTGGTTGTTCAGGATCAGATTGTTGACGATATACGGAGCAGCTGAAGGCCAGCAGCTGATCCCGGCCCCGGCCATGGCGATGTTCTGTTTCAAAATGTTGCCCGCGATGAGGGGGGAGCTGTTGTTGCAGAGTATTCCTGCCCCGGTATCATCGGAAAAATTGTTGCGAATCAGGTTGTCGATGATCGAGGGTGATGAATTGACGCAGGAGATGCCGGCACCGTTCCAGCTCTCGCAATCGGTGATGATGTTGTTGATGATCAACGGCGACGATCCGTTGCGGCAGAGGATGCCGCCCCCCGATTCCTCGCCGGCGCCGTCGAGGTACAAGGCGTTTTGAATGGTGAAGCCTTCCACCACCGAGTCGGTCCCCTCGCCGCTTTGAAAGATGAACCCCCGGTGATTCTCCATGGCGACCGTCCAGCAGTCGATGATGCAGTTGTTTGGGCCGTACATTGAGGCCACTGTAATGGCCCTGCCGCCAAAGTCGAGATCCCGGTTGCCGGGGCCGGTCCAGGTTCCGTTTCGCACCAGCACGGCGTCGCCGCTCACCGCGGCGTTGATCCCGGCCTGGATCGTGGGCTGATCGTCAGGGATGATGATGGTCGCGGGGAACGCCGTGCCTGGAAATACAAAAATGAAGATTGAGATAATCACGAGTTTCTGCCGCATGATGAAACCCCTGCAAGCTGGATCAATGGTCGGTTCGGGAATACCGAAAGCGGTCCGTACTATTCATGAAAGTAAATATAGGTTGCCCGACGGTAATTGTCCACATTGTGTGGTGTATGGTGTGTGGGGACTGGGCGCGACGGAGTGATTACTTTTGACTGGCCTGCCTCTCCCGCAGCTCCTTCAACTGCGGTTCGGCGTATTCCTTGTAGCAGTCGGGGCAGATCGAATGGCTGAAGATGGCCTCGCTGTGCTCGCTGACATAGCTCTCCACCTGCTGCCAGTAGTTGCCGTCGTTACGCACTTTCTTGCAGTAGGAGCAGATGGGCAGCAGCCCCTGAAGGGTCTTGACCCGGGAGAGGGCCACTTCCAGCTCGTCCACCCGCTGGGCCAGGTTGTCCTGTAGCTCGAGAATGCGCTGTCCCACCTGGACACGGGCCTTCAGTTCCGGCGGATTGAACGGTTTGGTGATGTAGTCGTCGGCGCCGGCCTCCAGGGCGGTGACCAGTTTTTCGAGATCGTCCATGGAGGTGAGAATGATCAGGTACGGCCTGGCCTGGCCGCGGTCGAGGCGGCGGATGCGACGGGCGACTTCCACGCCGTCCATCTCGGGCATCATCCAGTCCATCACCGCCAGGCGGGGAGCATCATCACTCTGCATGATCTGCCAGGCCTGGTTTCCGTCACGGGCCAGCAGCACCTCGAACCCCCACTTGGTCAGGGTCTTGGTCAGCAGGCGCTGAAAGACGGGATCGTCCTCTGCAAGCATCATCCTCATTAACCGGCCTCCACTGTGTTACCTGATTTCTTATTCGACACACTGGCCGGAAAATATTAGTGTTCCGGGGGGATTAAAATTCAAAAGAATCGATTTTACTCAATCCTATGGCGTCGGAGGTGTAATCGATGGTGCCGTGGGCGATGCGGAGCAGGACGAACCAGGGGTGATCGGCCGTCTTGAGCAGGCGCTGGAGGAATTCGTGCCTGCCGAACAATTCTTTCTTAAGTTCTTTTTCATCAATGATATCGATTACCCCATCGATCCGCATCATCTGCGTGTCGCTGTAGAAGCAGACCTCCACCAGGGGGTTTTCCCTTATCTGGCTGAACACCTTCTTCGGGGTGCCGGTGGCGAAAAAGAAGCCGTCCGGCCCTGCCTGGAGCAGTTTGAACATCCGGACCCGGGGCTGGTTCCGGTCCACAGTGGCCATGGCGCAGATCGGGTTGTTCATGGCGAAATCGTGCAGTTCTTCCAGGGTCATAATTTCCTTCCCCTCCTGAAATCGATCATTTTCACTCCGGGTCATGGCCCGGTACATTTACGGTTTTCCGGGTGTGCCCTCTCCGTCCGCGCCACCGTCCACGCCCCCGTCCCGCTCAGTTGCCGCTGGGCCCACTGCCTTCCAGACCTGGACCTCGCGACCGCGCCCCTGAAGGATGGAATAGTATCCGAATTGATTGATCTTGCGGTAGGTCCGGTCGTACCAGACCCTGCATTGCGGATTGCTCTCGTCCGGGGCAGATACGTTGGCGAAGCTGTCCAGGGTCAGGAGGTTGTTCGGGATCAACCAGATCTTGTTATTCCCGTGACGTGATTTCTCATGTTTCGGTGACGGC
>JAQAZP010000193.1:0-23125 GCA_032127265.1 Acidobacteriota bacterium | reverse complement strand
ACCGGGATGACCACCGACACCACCACCGACTCGCGCCAGCTCATGGTGATCCAGATGAGGAAAATTACCGCGATGGTGGCTTCGAAGAGGTGCTTGAGCAGCTCGTCCGACTTATCCTTGGCGGTTAAGCCGTAGTCGCGGGTCTTGAGTATTTCCACGTCGGTGGGGATTACCGTTCCTCGCATCCCTTCGATTCGCCGGTCCAGGTCGTTGACCATCTCGGTGGCATTGGTCCCCGGCTTCTTGGCCACGGCCAGGGTCACCGCCGGACGGTCCAGACCGGCCGGCAGGCCCTTGTCCGCCCCGGCTGGTCCGGCGCCGAGCCAGACATAGTCGGACGGTTCTTCGGGGCCGTCGTAGACAGTGGCCACGTCCTTGAGGTAAACCGGCCGGCCTTCATAGACTCCCAGCACCACGTCGGCCACTTCGCCGGCGTCGCGCAGGAACTGCCCGGCATCCACCTGGATTTCCTGGTTGAGCAGCGAGACGCTGCCCGCGGGGAGGCGCCAGTTGAAGCCGCGCAGCGACTGGTAAGCCTGGAGCAGCGAGACGTTGAACGCGGCCAGCCGCTCGCGGTCCACGTCCACCCGGACGGTGGAGCGCCGGCCGCCGATGACCCAGGCCTGGCCAACCCGCGGGTGGCGGGAGAGTTCGACCTGCAGCTCGTCAGCCACCCTGCGCAGCTCCTGCGGCGTGGACTGCTCGCCCCAGAAGGTGTAGGCGGCCACCGGCACGTCGTCGATGGTCCGCGGCTTGACCACCGGGGGCATGGCCCCGGTGGGCATGCGGTCGGCCGCCGAGGCGATCTTGGCGTGGACCCGCACCGCCGCCTGGTCTGGGTCGGTGCCGACGAGGAAGCGGACGATGATCAACCCGCCCGAGGGCTGCGATGTGGAGTAGATGTACTCCACGTTCTCGATCTCGTAGAGCAGTTTCTCCAGCGGGGTGACGACACGGTTCTCCACCTCCTCGGCGGTGGCGCCGGGGAATCCCACCATCACGTCGATCATCGGCACCTTGATCTGCGGCTCCTCTTCACTGGGGGTGACCAGAATGGCGAAGCCGCCCAGCAGCAGGGCAAAGACCACGATAAGCGGGGTCAGCTTGGAGTCGAGGAAGGCGCTGGCGATCTTTCCCGAGACGCCGAGCTTGCGGCGGGTCATCTTCAGCCGCAGCGCCTGTCGACGGACCTTCTCCAGTTCCTCCGGGGTCACTTTCTTCTTCCCTTCGTTGGGAACCGGTGCGGCCGTTTCAGGCTGCTTGTTGTTGCCGGGGTGCTGGTCGTTCATTTCGCCACCTCCACCGGGGTGCCGTCAGGCACCGGGCCGTGCAGGCCGAGCAGCGCCTGTTCGCCTTGGGAGAGGCCGGAGAGGATCTCCACCCGGTCGTCGCCCAGCGCGCGGCCGGTGGTCACCGCCCGGGTCCGGGCCTTGCCGTCCTCGCCGCGGATCACCACCAGCTCCAGGCCGCCGCGGGCATGCACCACCGCGGCTGGTACGGTCAGCCGTTCCACCGGATCGCCGGCCAGGTAGCCGCGGCCGCTGGCGCCGGAGGCCGCCTCGTCGGCGGAGAGCCCCACCTTGACGGTGAAGGTGTGGGTGGCCGGGTCGGCGGCGGCGGAGATCTCGTCGACCGTGCCGGCAGTCCGACCCAGGTCGGGCCGGGAGTCGAAGCTGACCTCGATGGTCTGTCCGAGGCTGATCCGCCGGATGTCCGCCTCGCGGACGGTGAGCCGCATCTGGCTCCCCGAACGGGACTCCAGACGGATCAGCGGCCGTCCAGGGGCAGCCATCTCGCCCACTTCCACCATCCTCTCCACCACCCGGGCGTTGAACGGGGCGGTGACCTGTGCTTCGCCGGCCACCGAGCTGGCGGTCTGCACCGCGCCCTCGGCCTGGGCCACGGCGCCCCGGGCCTGGTCATACTGCATCCGGGCCATGTCCATCTCCACCTCGGAGGCGGCGTTCTTCTTCCGCAGTTCCTCGTAGCGGTTGTAGTTCTTCTCCGCCATGGCCAGGCCGGCGTGGGCCTGGGAGAGCGCGCCCTGGGCCTGGAAAACCTGGCCCTGGCTGGTGTCGGGTTCGATCTCCAGCAGGGCCTGCCCCTTCCGTACCGTGTCGCCCGGGGACACCTTGACCGCGGTCACCGGACCGGAGACCCGGCTGGAGACCATGGCCTGCCGGGCCGGCTGCACGGTGCCGAAGAGTTCGATGGTTCTGGATTCGGTGACCCGCTCCACGGCGGCCAGCTCTGCGGTCACCGGGGGAAGCGCGGTGGGCGTCGCCCCGGGCTCGGGGCCGCAGCCGGCGGTGAGGAGCAGGGCGGCCAGCAGGGTCAGGCTGCTCAGCATATATTTGTTCGTGCTCATATCTTTTCATCCTCCGTGGCGACGATGGGATTGATCAGGGAAAACCCGGCGGCAAAGTGGAGCCGGAACAGGGCGAAGGCTTCATCGTAGCGGGCGGTGAGCTCGCGGACCTCGGCCTCGCGCAGCGCGGTCTCGGCGTCCAGCAGGTCGATCATCTTTTCCAGCCCCTGCTGGAAGCGCTCGTCGGTGATCCTCAGTGCCTCTCCGGCAGCGGCCAGAGCGGCATGGGCCGTTTCGCTGCGAGCCCGGGCGGTGGAGAGGTCCAGCCAGGCCTGGCGGACCTCCAGCTTCGCGCCCTCTTCGAAGCGGTCGATGTTTTCGTCGAAGGACCGCGACTGGTGCCGCGCCGCGTCCAGTGCCTGCTTGTCCGAGCCGCCGCGGAAGAGGTTGATCCGGGCGTTGACCATCACCGAGCCGGAACTGCCGTTGCCGCCGAAGATCGTGTCGTCGTAGAGGTCGTAGCGGCCGATCAGCGCAATCTGGGGCATGAAGCCCGCGCGGGCTTTTTTCTCTTCCAGCTTTCCGGCGTCCCGCTGGGTGCGCGAGGCGCGGAGGTCGTCCCGCTTTTCCAGCGCCATGGTCAACCACTCTTCGAGGGTGCCGCCGGAGAAGCGGTTCCCGGACAGCGGGGCCAGTTCGTGGGGCGTGGACTGGGGGAGGCCCATGTGAAAGTTGAGCGCCGCTTCGGCCAGCTGGGCCCCGGCCGCGGCCTGGGCGGTGAACTCTTCCATTTCCGAGAGGTAGACCCGCGCCTTCAACACCTCGGCTTCGACGATCATTCCCACCGCGGCAAACTCCTCGGCCAAGCGCAGGTGTTCGGCGGTGGTGGCCCGGGCCTTGACCATCAGCTCGCGGTATTCGCGGGCCTTGGTCAGGTTGGTGAAGGCGGTGAGAGTGTCGAAGGCCACCTGCTGCCGGGTCCGCTGGTGTTGCGACTGCTGTGCCTCGGCCATCAAGCCCGCCTGGGCCACTTGCGAAGTGAGTTCGCCGCCGAGCCAGATCGGCTGCACCAGTTCCACCCGGGTCATCCAGTTGTTCAGCCAGTCCGGGTTGTTGGGGTCGCCGGCGAAGAAAGTATTCATGTCGAACCGTTCCTGGTTCAGCTGGTAGGCGAAGACTTCGGCCGGGTTGTTGGTCCCGTGATACATCTCCACCAGGTCCACTTTCGGATACCAGTGACCCTTGGCCTGGGAGGCCCGTGCTTCGGCGGCGGCCCGCTCGGCATCGCTGGCGGCCAGAGCCGAGCTGTTCTCCAGCGCCCTGGACACGGCACTGCCGGCGGTAAGCGGATCGGCGGCAGCCCGGCTCGCTGCCGGCAAGGTCAGCGCCAGCGACAGGAGGAGTGCCGTCCCGTGTAAAAAGATACTTTTCATTACGCACCTCATTGACGGGGTTAAACCATAAGAATGTAGGGAATCAGTTGATAAATCTTCAAAAAATCCAATTATCTATTGCGCGTATCTGTGCTCTCGGGTATGGTGACTCTTCCACTGCAGAGGGTTCCACCGACCGATGACTGTATTACTATATAATTATATGCAGATATTGTCAAGCGTTAATTTGAACCCTTTATACCACTTTTTATCATTGTATTTCAGCCGGACAGACCGGCAGGGATGGAGCAGCACCAATGAGTATTTCAAAAGAGAACACCGGCCTCAAAGTTGGCCTCTATATTGACGTGGCCAACCTCTCACTAAATGGCGGCTTCGGACTGCGTTACGACGTGCTGCGGGAGTTCGTCTGCCGCGGCGGGGCCGAACCGATGCGGCTCAATGCCTATGTCAGTTACGACTCCGACCGGGCGGCCGCGGACCATGCCTACAAGGCTTCGCAGTGCGGCTTCCACTCGGTGCTCCGCGACCTCGGTTTCAAGGTGATCGAGAAGCGGGTCAAGTGGTTCACCGACGAGCACGGCAACCGTTTCGGCAAGGCCAACGTCGACCTCGACCTGGCGGTGGACGCGCTGCTCCAGTCGGAGAACATGGACCGCGTGCTGATGGCCACCGGGGACGGCGACTTCGTCCAGGTAGTGCGGGCGCTGCAGAACAAGGGTTGCCGGGTGGAGGTGGTGGCTTTCGACAACGTCTCCGCCGATCTGCGGCGCGAAGCGGACAGCTTCATCTCCGGCTACCTGATCCCCAACCTGCTGCCGGTCCAGCACGGACGGTCCTGGTCGGCCCAGGCCTGGGGCGATGTGGGCTCTGTGGTCCGCGGCGTCTGCTGCAGCCACGACCCGGACAAGCCGTACGGCTTTCTCCGCTTTCTGCAGGACTTCAACGCCGAGTTGTGGAAGACCGACACCCGCCAGCCGGACAGTCCCTACCGCACCATCTTCTGCCACGACTCTGAGCTGCCGGAGGAGGTGCGGGTCTACGACCTGCCCAGCCGGTCGCTGATCTTCGAGTTCGAGATCGCCGAAGGTGAGCCGGGCAAGGGCCAGAAGGCGGTGAATGTGACGCGGATCATGCCCAAGTCAAAGGGCGGTCCCGGCCGCGACGGGCCGGTGAACCGGGAGCTGCCGTTCAAGAACGGGAATTCGTAAAACCCCTCGACTGCGGCCCGATAGCGGCGTTGCCGGCATCCTCGAATTGCTCACATACCATCGGAGTATGCTGCGCTTTCTCGTCAGCCGTCGCCTTGCTCTCGAACCACAGCCGAGGGTTTTTACCCACGGCTCTTTTATGAGTAGCGGAAGTATCGCGATCCCAGGGCGAGAAAGAGCAGGGTGAAGCCGAGCAGCACGCCCACCTCGGGGAGCACCGCGTCCAGACCGTGGCCGAACGAGATCAGCTTGTGCATGGCGTCCATGGCCCAGGCGGTGGGGAAAATGTGGCCCGCCAGCTGCATCGGCCGGGGCACGATCTCCATCGGCCACCAGCAGCCGCCCAGCGAGGCCATGATCAGGGTGGCCAGCACCCCGATCCCCGAGGCTTGCTCTACCGAGCCCACCACCGCGCCGAAGAAAACGCCCATCGAGGCGACACAGAGAGTGTAGCAGAAAATCACCAGGGCCAGCGCGGCGATGCTCTCACCCCAGTAGAGTTTGAAGAAGAAGGTTCCGGCAATTACCATCACCGCCACCTGAGCCAGTCCCACCACAAACCGTCCCCCCAGCTTGCCGACAAAGATGCCGGCCTTGTTGATCGGGGTCACCGCGGTGCGTTCAAGCAGGCCTTTGCTCTTCTCCTGGCTCATGGTCACGCCGCCGTAGATCAGCACGGTCATCAGCACGAACATCACCAGGTTCCCCGGCACGGTCTGGGCGTAGCCCGAGGGGACCTCGCGGGCCGTGCCGGCCCGGGAGACCTCCACCGTCACCACCGGCGGCCGGGCGTCGAGACGATCGTACTCGTCGGCCAGCGCGGCGTAGGGTTCGGCCGGGGTGAACGATTCTTCGACGGTTTCGGTGGGGATGGCGCCCATCTCGGCGAGGATGGAGACCATTCGAATCACCGCCTTGTAGCTGTTGATCGTTGCCGCCTGGTTGCCAGCGGGATTGGCGTTTTCCTCTGTGGTCAGGGCGATGTCCACGGTGTTGCCGGAGAGCACCGTTTTGGTGAACCCGGCGGGGATGGTCAGGGTGCGGATCGGGTTGCTCTCGGCAGGGGGAGGATTGGCTGCCGCGGTATCGTCAGTCTGCACCGCAGGGGCTGGCGTTTCGAGCGCCGGCTCATCAACCGTGAAGCCGGATGACTCCAGGGCGCGCACCAGCCGCCGGGCCAGGACGCCGCCGTCCTGGTCCACCACGGTGAGCGCCACCTTGACGTCACCGGCGTTGCCTCCTCCTTTGAACGCCTGGCCAAAGACAAAGGTGAAGAGCAGCGGCACAACCAGCAGCCAGACCAGCGAGGACTTGTCCCGCAGCAGCAACGTCAGGTCGAGTTTGCCGAACAGCCAGAGTTTGCGCAAGAAAGATCCGCCCATCAGTTGATCCCCCGTGCGATGCGCCGTTTGAGCAGCACGGCCCCCAGGGCGGTGCAGGCCAGACCCACCCCGGTGAGCAGCAGTATGGGCTGTGCGATCTCGACCAGGCCGCCCCCCTCGATGGAGAGGGAGCGAAAGCCCTTGATCGCCCAGAAATTGAGGGTGAAGCGGGCAGCGGTGTGGAGGAACTTCGGCAGCATCTCCAGCGGGAACATGCTGCCGCCGAGCAGCGACATCCCCATGATCAGCAGGCCGGCAATGGCGCTGCCCTGCCGTTCGCTGCGGGCCAGTCCAAAGATCAGGGCCGTCAGGCCGGTGACCGAAAGGGCCGCGGCGGCGGTGAACAGGGCCACCAGGTGCAGCGGGCCCCAGTCCACACCGAAGACCAGTGTGCCGCTGATCATCATCAGCGCCTGGCAGGCCAGACAGAGGATAAAGGCCTGGGCCATCTTGCCGGCCAGGAAGTGCACCGGGGTCAAGGGCGTGGTCAGGGCACGGGAGAGGGTGCCGGCGGTCTGTTCAGCCAGCACGTCGCGCATCGCCATCTCGCCGATGAAGAGGATGCCCATGAAGGCCAGGCCGGGGAGGATGAAGGTGAAGATGTTGAAGCCGCCCTCCTTCTCGTCCTCCTCTTCCACGGTTTCCTTCGCCTCGTCCTCACCCGAGACCACGCTAACGGGCATGGGGAAGAAGTAGCCGCCCATGGTGTCTATTTTCGCGTAGATCACCGAGGAGAGGGCCAGCACCGCGGCCTCGTCCGGCCCCTCTTCCTGTCGGGTCATATTTCTGATCTCGGCCAGCGGTTCGCCCAGCAGGCGGGAGGCCGAGTTGAGCACCAGGGCCAGCACGTCCACCGTCTGCACCGCGATCTCGGGGAGGATTGACTGCGCCGGGTTCTTCACCACCTGGAGATTCACCGGGTTGCCGTCCAGCAGATCGTTGGTGAAGTTGGCCGGGATCACCAGCAGGGCCGAGGCCTCTCCCTCATCCATCATCCGGCGCCCCTCCTCGGCACTGGCCACCGGCAGGGGGTCGAAGAGCTCGGCCAGCTCGCCCTGGCTGAAGGCGCCGGAGAGCAGTCCGCCGCCCATACCGCCTTCCTCGTCGGCAATGAGCAGCTTGACCCGCGGGATCCCGGCGCCGCCGTCATCACCACCGCCGCCGAAGACCAGGCCAATCACCGCGGTGAGCACCAGCGGCATCAGCAGCATGGTCACCGTGCCCACCGGCGCCCGCCGGCGGCGACGGAGGTCCTTGGTCAGGATGAGCAGGATCGAACGGAACACGGGGTCCTCCGATGGTCAGTCGCGCAGTTCGCGGCCGGTGAGGCGGATGAAAACGTCCTCGAGCGAGGGCTTTTTCATCGAGATGTCCTCCAGGTCCCACTGCTTGCCCAGCAGGTTCCCCAGCAGGTTGGGAATGGCGTGCTCCGCCCCCTCCACCGAGAGGACCGCCTCACCATCGGTGGCGCTGACCACGCTCACGCCCTCCAGGGCCGCGGCCACGGCGGAGAGCTCGGCTCCGGGGAAGTCCCCGCGCAGGCTGACCAGTACCCCCTGGCCCACGATCTGCTGCAACTCTTGCAGCGTACCCTCGGCCAGCAGCTTGCCCTGATCGACGATGCCGATGCGGCGGCAGAGCTGCTCGGCCTCCTCGAGGTAGTGGGTGGTGTAGAGCACCGTGGTGCCGGCCTCGGCGGTCTCGCGGACCACGTCGAGGATGTTGATCCGTGCCTGGGGGTCGATGCCCACTGTCGGCTCGTCGAGCAGCAGCACCTTCGGTTCGTGAACCAGGCCGATGGCCAGGTTCAGCCGCCGCTTCATCCCCCCGGAGAAGCGCTTGGAAGGTTCCTTGGCCCGGTCGCCCAGGCCCACACGGCCCAGCGCCTTCGCGATCTTCTGCGACAGGTCGCGGCCGGAAAGGCCGTAGAGCCCACCCCAGAAGCGGAGGTTCTCCCGGGCCGACAGTTCCTCGTAGATCGCCGGTTCCTGGGGTACCACCCCCAGCAGCTGCTTCACCCGGCCCGGTTCGGCCTGGATGTCGAGGCCGTTGATCATCACCCGGCCCGAGTCGGGCCGCAGCAGGCCGCAGAGGGTGGAGATGGTGGTGGTCTTGCCGGCGCCGTTGGGGCCCAGCAGCCCGTAGATTTCGCCGGGGGCCACCTCGAACGAGATGCCGTCCACGGCCACCAGGTCGCCGTAGAGCTTGCGCAGATCCTTCACCTGGATCATGGGTGCCTCATCGTTTGAAAACAATAGGGGGACAGGTCCCATATTTCATCTTAGTGATCTCATTGATTATACGATGGTTCACAGTATTTATTCGAAAGAATTGGGGCCTGTCCCCAATTAATCGAACATTGTTGCCATTGGGAGGCGGGGAATGGCCGTGTAAATAACGCAGACATCTAACCGGGCCTAAACAGAATCTTAACAATTGAAGAGTAGATTGAGCCAGGTTCATCGGAGGTGGGTGAGGCGCAGGCAGTGGCAAGCCCGAAAAACAACGATGAACCGCCGGATTTGAGGTGTTTTAGCAACGGCTTTTTATCAGAAGGTTTTTCAATCAAAACTGTCGGAATGGAGGATTGAGATGAGAAAGTATCTCGGTGTTGCGCTCTTGATCGCGGCGGCCCTGACCATGGCGGCCAATCCCGTGCTCGCCCAGGTACAGGTTGACCCGGCCCTGCCCCAGTACAAGCCGGTGCCGGGCGTTTCCGGCAGCATCAAGTCGGTGGGTTCGGACACCCTGAACAACCTGATGACCCTCTGGACCGAGGGGTTCAAGAAGATCTACCCCAACATCCAGATCGAGATCGAGGGCAAGGGCTCTTCCACCGCTCCCCCGGCCCTGATCGCCGGCACCTCCAACCTCGGCCCGATGAGCCGGAAGATGAAGGACAAGGAGTTGGACGAGTTCGAGGCCAAGTTCGGCTACAAGCCCATCGCGCTGCCCACCAGCATCGACATGCTGGCCGTCTTTGCCAACAAGGACAATCCGATCAAGGGCCTGACCCTGCCCCAGCTCGACGCCATCTTTTCCAAGTCCCGCAAACTGGGCCTGGCCGAAGACATCACCAGCTGGGCCCAGTTGGGCCTCAAGGGCGAGTGGGCCAATCTGCCGATCAGCCTCTATGGCCGTAACGCCGCTTCCGGCACCTACGGCTACTTCAAGGAGCACGCCCTAGGTAAAGGCGACTACCGTGACTCGGTCAAGGAACAGCCCGGCAGCAGCGCGGTGGTGCAGGGCGTGGCCAGCGACAAGGGCGGCCTCGGCTACAGCGGCATCGGCTACAAGACCGCTGATGTCATCGCCGTGCCCCTGGCCCATGACGCCAGTTCGCCGATGATTCCCGCGAC
The DNA here is from genome assembly GCA_032127265.1 of Acidobacteriota bacterium. Classification (GTDB taxonomy): domain Bacteria; phylum Acidobacteriota; class JAQAZP01; order JAQAZP01; family JAQAZP01; genus JAQAZP01. Next base: position 13,471 of record JAQAZP010000193.1, on the reverse strand, counting down.
CCCCGACTATGCGTACACCGGTGAGTATCCGCTGGCCCGCTACCTCTACATCTACGTCAACCACAAGCCGGGCAGCAACCTCGATCCGCTGCGCCGCGAGTTCATCAAGTATGTCTTCAGCGCCCAGGGCCAGCAGGACGTGGTCAAGGACGGTTACTTCCCCGTGACCGCCAAGATCGCCCGCGAGACCCTGGAGTACATCGGGATCAACCCCGGATTCTGATCCGTTCCGACCTCCTCGGATCTTGTTCCGGATGAGGGGGGCGGGTGGGGTTTCATCCCGCTCCTCCTCATCCCCGTTTTTGTATCGGAACTGAGCCATGGCTTCAGGCCCCAGCTTCACCGGCTACCAGCGCGCCAAGAAGACCCGCTTCTCAGTGAGGGCGGGTGACGTGCTTTCACGATTCTTCATCACCGTGGGCGGGATCGGTACGATCATCGCCGTCTCCACCGTGGCGGTCTTCCTGCTCTGGGTCGCCTTCCCTCTTCTCAAACCGGCCCTGATCGGCGACCAGCAGGAAGTCCGCACTCCGGTTCGCACCGACAAACCGTTGCGCATCGCCATGGACGAGTACCAGCTCTCCGGCTGGGCTCTTTACGGTGACGGCGAGTTGGTCTCCTTCCGTCTCGATACCGGCGAAGTGCTGGAGCGGCGCCGGCTTTTTGACCAGTCAGTCATCACCGCCAGTTCCTTTTCCCTCGCCCGGGGCGGCCTGCGGGTGCTGCTGGGTTTTGGCGACGGCAGCGCGGCCTTCGGGTCGATCGTCTACCGCACCCGGTTCATCAACGCCGCGGATGCACCGGCCGAGCTGGACGGGATGGAAGTGGGGCTCAGCGCCAGGTTCGACACGGCGATGGTGGAGCGCATTTCGCCGACGCAGTTCCGGGTCACGCAACTGGAGGCCAGGTTCGACGAGCCGCTGAGTGTTGCGACCGGTACGCTGGAGAGCGCGGCCGGCGTGAAGGGCACCGTGGGCCAGGCAGATTCGGATCAGTCCGCGGCACCAGCCGACACGGCCGATGGACTCGAGCCCGCGGCGGAAGCACCCAACCCCGTGCTGCTGGTGGACCACCTGGACAGCGACAGCGACCGGGTGTTTGCCGCCTTCACCGCTGATGGCACTCTCGGCATCCACCGCCAGCGGGCACGGGAGAACCTTCTCACCGGTGAAGTGACTTACCGTACCACCAGCATTCCGCTGCCCTACGAGCCGCTGGACGGCCAGGGGCAGCCGAAATTCCTCAAGCTCTCCGGGTTGGGGGACTCGGTGATGCTGGCCTGGGAGAACGGGCACCTGGTCCGTTTCAACACCCGCGATTTCTCGTCCCCCTCCATCGAGGAGCGGGTGGATCTGCTGGAAGACAGCACGCTCCGCCTCACCGCCCTGGAGTATCTGCTGGGCCGCACCACCCTGCTGGCTGGCGACAGTTCAGGGCGGGTGCGGGCCTGGTTCCCGGCCAACGTGGAGACCGGCGGGAGGGCGGGCCGCCTGAAAAACCGGATGGTGCCGGCGCACACCTTCCCCGGCGAAGGTTCGCCGGTGGCCTGCATCGGTTCCTCGCAACGCATCCGCACCATGGGTGTGGGCTACGGGGACGGCCGCCTCGACCTGTTCCACGTCACCAGCCACAAACTCCTGGGCCGGTTGCGGGAGGGGGCCGGCGACGAGCCGGTCCAGGCGGTGGCCTTTGCACCAAAGGATGACGGGCTGATGGCCCTGACCCGCGGCGGGATCCTGCACTGGGAGGTCGACCCCCTCCACCCGGAGTCCACCTTTCGCGCCCTCTTCACCAGGGTGTGGTACGAAGGGGCTGCCGAGCCGCAGCATGTCTGGCAGTCTTCCTCGGGCACCGACGATTTTGAGCCGAAGTTCGGCATGATGCCGCTGATCTTCGGCACGCTGAAAGCGACGCTCTTCTCGCTGTTTCTCGGCGTGCCCATCGCCCTTTTCGCCGCCATCTTCACCAGCGAGTTCCTCAACTCCACGGTGCGGTCGAGGGTCAAACCGGCGGTGGAGCTGATGGCCAGCCTGCCCAGCGTGGTGCTGGGCTTTCTGGCCGCACTGGTCTTCGCGCCGGTGGTGGCCGACCACCTGGTGGTCTTTCTGGTTTCCTTCGTCACCATCCCGGTCTCATTTCTCTTCGGAGCCCGGGTCTGGCAACTGCTGCCGCAACAGTTCACCCTGCGGCACCACCGCTGGCGTTTCCCGTCGATGTTTCTCGGGTTGCCGCTGGGCGCCCTGCTGGCCTTCCTTCTCGCCCCGGCAGTGGAGTGGATCTGCTTTGCCGGGGACGTGATGCGCTGGCTCGACGGCCAGATCGGCGAGGCCGGCGGCGGCTGGCTGGCCCTTTTCTTCCCCCTGGCCTGCTTTGGCGCGGCCTGGGGCACGAGCCGCGTCTTCGGCGACCTGGTGCGCCGGGTCTCGATGAACTGGAGCCGGCAACGCTGCGCGCTCTTCGACCTGGCCAGGTTCGCGGCCGTGGGGCTGGGGGCGCTCCTGCTGGCCGCCGCGGCGGCGTGGCTGGCTTCTGCACTGGGCTTCGACCCCCGCGGCGGGTTGATCGACACCTATGTCCAGCGCAATGCCCTGGTGGTGGGGTTCGTGATGGGCTTTGCCATCATCCCCATCATCTACACCATCTCCGAGGACGCGCTCACTGCCGTGCCCGAGCACCTGCGTTCGGCCTCGCTGGGCGCCGGGGCCACGCCCTGGCAGACCGCCACCCGGGTGATCGTGCCCACCGCCATGAGCGGGCTCTTCTCCGCGGTGATGATCGGGCTGGGGCGGGCCGTGGGCGAAACGATGATCGTGCTGATGGCCGCGGGCAACACACCGCTGATGGAGTGGAACGTCTTCAACGGGTTCCGCACCCTGTCGGCCAACATCGCGGTGGAGCTGCCGGAGGCGGTGCGGGACAGCACCCACTACCGCACGCTGTTCCTCACCGCGCTGGTGCTTTTTGCCATGACCTTTGTGCTGAACACCATCGCCGAGATCATACGGATGCGGTTCCGTAAAAAGGCGTTCGAACTGTAGTGAGGGAGTCCACCGTGCCGGACAAGGGATCACCCAGCCGAGCGATGAAGGACAGTACCGTTGCCGGCCGCAGACCGCGCCGCCGGGCCCGGGCGTCGCTCTTTGCCCACGGAGAGCCGATGGTCTGGCTCACCGGAGGCGGACTGGTGCTGGCCCTGGTGATGATCGTCGGCTTGCTCTCCTACATCTTCCTCCAGGGGATCACCACGCTCTGGCCGGTACCGCTGGTCAAGGTGGAGATGCACGACGGCACGGTGCACATGGGGGAAGTGACCCGGGAAGAGTTTTACGTGCCGGCGGAGACAGAACTGGAGGGCCTCACCGGAGCTGCCGCCGCTGCCGCGCAGAGCGAAATGGCTGGCGATGAGGGACAGCTGCGGCGCCGTCTCTTCCGCACCGGCAACTTCGACCTCAGCGGTGAGCACTTCAACTGGATCAACGACTACCAGGTGGCCGACCAGACAGAACCGCAGTGGGGGCTGGTTGTGGAGCGGCTCTCCTGGGGCCGCTTCTACGGTTTTCCCGCGGCGTTCGAAATCGACGGTGAGCGACTGGCCGAAACACCGGAAAAGGTCTGGGCGAAATTCCAGCAATATCACCACGAGGTTCGTCAGCGCTGGGAAGCGCGCCGCAAGCTGGAAACCCACGCCATCGGGAAGGTTAACCGCGAGCTGGAGGAAGCACGGCTGGCCCTGCGTGAAGTGGAAATGAAGTCGGGGCTGGAATCGGAGGCCTGGCAGCGGCAGGAGGGCCTCTTCAGCCGGTCCGAGGAAGAGATCGGCGGACGATACCAGGAGATCCGTGAGAATATCCGGCAACTGGACGCGGAGAATGCCCGCTACCGCATGGTTCTCACCACCGCCGACGGCAAGGAGAAGGCTCTGACCCTGGACGAGATCGTCCGGGCCTACCCGGCCAACAGCCTCGGTTTCTTTGCCAGGCTGGGGGTCTACTTTTCGCGGTGGGCCGAGTTCCTCCTCGACGACCCGCGTGAGGCGAACAGCGAGGGCGGGATCTTCCCCGCCATCTTCGGCACCATCGTGATGACCCTCTTGATGTCGCTGGCCGTGGTCCCCTTCGGCGTGATGGCGGCGCTCTACATCCGGGAATACGCCAAGGGCGGGCCGCTGATCAGCGCCGTGCGTATCTCGATCAACAACCTGGCCGGCGTGCCGAGCATCGTCTTCGGTGTTTTCGGCCTGGGTTTTTTCTGCTACCTGACGGGCGCGGGCATCGACGAGCTCTTCTTCGCCGCCAAACTGCCCAACCCGACTTATGGCAAGGGCGGGGTGCTCTGGGCGGCGCTGACCCTGGCCCTGCTGACCCTGCCGGTGGTGATCGTGGCCACCGAAGAGGCGCTGGCCGCGGTGCCCAACTCGATGCGTGAAGGTTCCTACGCCTGCGGCGGCAGCAAGTGGCAGACCATCCGCCGCATCGTCATGCCCCGGGCCCTGCCCGGCATCATGACCGGCATGATCCTGGCCATGGCCCGCGGGGCCGGCGAGGTGGCGCCGCTGATGCTGGTGGGCGCGGTGAAGATCGCGCCGGAACTGCCGCTGGACGGCATCTTTCCCTACATCCACCCGGAACGGAGTTTCATGCACCTGGGGTTCCACATTTACGACCTCGGGTTCCAGAGCCAGAACAGCGAGGCGGCCAAGCCGATGGTCTTCACCACCACGCTTCTCCTGATCGCACTGATATTTCTCCTGAACACCCTGGCGGTGCGTCTGCGGACGCGCTTGCGCAAGAAGTTTGTCTCCGCCGCCTTTTAATCGAGTAGAGGACGTGAAATACATGATGATCGCAACCACCACTGAGAAATCGACGGCCGCACCGGGTGCCGTGCTCGCCAAGGTGCCGGTGGCCCAGACGGAGAATCGTCTCGCCGCCATCGCCGCCGGGCAGACCTTCCCCACCGAAACCCACGGGGAGTTGGAAAAGGAGGAGATCATCCTCGATGTTCGCAACTTCAACCTGCACTACGGGGCGAAGCAGGCGCTGTTCGACATCAACATGAAGATCCCCAAGGGCAAGGTCACCGCGCTGGTGGGGCCATCGGGGTGCGGCAAATCGACCTTGCTGCGGTCGGTGAACCGGATCAACGACCTGCTGGACATCGTGCGGATCAAGGGTGATATGATGCTCAACGGCGAGTCGATCTACGATCCGGGGGTGGATGTGATCGAGCTGCGCAAGCGGATGGGGATGGTCTTCCAGAAGCCGAACCCCTTCCCGATGAGCATCTACGAGAACGTGGTCTACCCCCTGCGTATCGACGGCGAACGGAACAAGTCGGTGCTGGACGAGGTCTGCGAGCAGAGCCTGCGCGGGGCGGCGATCTGGGACGAGTGCAAGGACCGGTTGCAGGAAAGCGCCCTCGGCATGTCCGGCGGGCAGCAGCAGCGCCTCTGCATCGCCCGAGCCATCGCCGCCGAGCCGGAGGTGCTGCTGATGGACGAACCCTGTTCGGCCCTCGACCCCATCGCCACGAACAAGATCGAGGCGTTGATCGCCGAACTGCGCGGCGACTACTCGATCCTCATCGTGACCCACAACATGCAGCAGGCCGCGAGGACCAGCGACTACACCGCCTTCATGTATCTTGGCCGGCTGATCGAATACGGCCCCACCGCCACCATCTTCCAGAACCCCCACCTGCGCGAGACCCTGGACTATGTCACGGGAAGGTTTGGTTAAAGAGAAGCTAAACTGGACTGAATAGTTCCTGCCCTTCTTTTCTCTTTACCGTCGCGTTGCCTATTCGCCGTTGTCGGGCAGGAGTTCGATATTGTGGCGGACGATCACACCCTGGCAGGAGTAGATCACGTCCTCGGCGATGTTGGTCGAGAGGTCGGCGATGCGCTCGAGGTGGCGGGCCACCAGCATCAGGCTGAGCATTGGCTCCAACTTGTCGGGGTTCTGGCGGATGACGGCCCTGGTCTTGCGGGCCGCCTCGCGGTTCATCTCGTCCACCACCTCGTCGGCGTCACAGACACGGTGCGCCAGCGCGGGGTCCATCTTGACCAGCGCATCGAGGCATCGGCGCAGCATCTCCATCGCTTTCTCGGCCATGGTTGCCAGGTCGTAGGGGATGTCCGCCGGTTCGCCGGAGGCCAAATCAATGGCCCGCTGGGCAATGTTTACCGCCAGGTCGGCAATCCGCTCAAGGTCGTTGTTGATCTTGAGCACCGCCACCACCTCACGGAGGTCGGTGGCCACCGGCTGGTACAGGGCAAAGACCTTGAGGCATTCCTCCTCGATCTCCACTTCGATGCGGTCCACTTCGGGGTCGCCGTCGATCACCTCCTGGGCCAGGCGCGGGTCGCGGCCGATCACGGCCTTCACCGAGCGGTACACCGCCTCCTCGACGATGGCGCTGAGCGAGAGAATCGATTTCTTCAGCTTGTTGGTCTGTGCTTCCAGATGTACGCTCATCATTCTCTCGTCCCTTCGCTATTCGGGCGGCGTTAAGGATCCCCCGGCAGTCAGTTCAGTCCAGCGGCAGGTGCAGCGTAAAGGTGCAGCCGCGCCCCGGCTCGCTTTCCACGGTTACCGAACCCTGGTGAACCTGCATGATGTGCTTGACGATGGCCAGCCCGAGGCCCGTGCCGCCAAGCTGCCTGCTGCGTGCCTTGTCCACGCGGTAAAAGCGCTCAAAGACCCGCGGCAGGTGTTCTTTCTCGATCCCGGGCCCGCTGTCCTGCACGCTGAGCACCAGCTCGGTAGCCGTCTCGCCGGCCATGATACCTATGCTGGCCCCGGCGTCGCTGTACTTTATCGCGTTGTCGATCAGGTTGGCCAGCGCCTGGACCATCAATGAGTGGTTCACCGTGGCTTCCAGCTCGGGAGGGCAGGATATTTCGAGGGTCACGCCGCCTTCCGCGGCCCGGTCCCGGCAGGCGGCCACCGCCGCGTCCACCACCCCGTGGAGCGGCATCGGTTCGAAGGCCACCTTCTCCACGTCGCCGTTCTGCTCGATCCTGGACAGGGCCAGCAGGTCCTCGATCAGGGTGTTGAGCCTCTCCGCATGGGTGCGGATGATGTTGAGGAAGCGCAGCCGCTTGTCGGCATCCTCGGGGTTCTCGTCGATCAGGGTCTCCACAAACCCCTTGATCGAGGTGATCGGCGTCTTCAGTTCGTGTGAGACGTTGGCCACGAACTCCCGCCGCACATTTTCCAGCCGTCTGAGACTGGTCACGTCGTGAAACACCACCAGCGCGCCGATCCGCTGCCCGGCGGAGTCCCGCAACTGGGTGCCGTGGGCCTGGAGGATCCGTTCACCGTCACGGTGCAGGACGATCTCTGTCTCTCCGGCCTCCTCGCTGCCCAGGGTCAGGCCGACGAAGTCATGCAGCTCGCGGTTGCGCACCGCCTCCGGCAGGCTCATCCCCTCGGCCTCGCTCACACCGTGGCCGATGATTTCGCCGCAGGCCTGGTTGATGCCGATGATCTTCATCTGGGGGTCGACGGCCATCACCCCTTCCACCATGCTGGCCAGCACCGCCTGCAGCTCGTTACGCTGCCGCTCCACGGTCTGGATCCGTGCGTCCAGCTCGCCGGCCATGCGGTTCATCGTCTCGGCCAGCTCCCCGATCTCGGCCGAATCGGGCACCGGCAGCCGGCGTGAGAAGTCGCCGCCGGCGAACTTTTCAGCACCGTGCTTCAGATCCTCCAGGGGCCTGACGATCTTGCGCGAAAATAAGACCGCCAGCAGGACCGCCAGCAGGACGATCAGCAGGCCGCCAAGGAAGAAGTCGACGTAGAGGGACTTCAGTGTCTGGGCTATTGAGTTCACCGGCAGCGAAGAACGCAGGGTGAAGGCGATGCGGCCGTCCAGCTCAACCGGCACCGCCACATACATCATCTCCTTGCGGGTGGTGGAACTGTAGCGGGTGGATGAGCCGCTGTTCCCCTTCAGCGCCTCGATGATCTCCGGCCGGTCGGCATGGTTCTCCATGCTTTTCGGGTCGCGGCCCGAATCACCGAGCACCGTGCCGTCCGGCATGATCACCGTGATCCGGGTCTTGATGCGGTCGCCCAGCGTCTTGACCAGGCGGTCCACCTCGTCCTCCCGGCCAACCGCCACCAGGCTGCCCACCTGCTCCCCGGCCACGGTCGAAATGGCTTCCAGTTCCCAGCGGGTCTGCTCGATGTGGAAATTTCGCAGCAGGATGGCTGCATACACGCTGAAGCTGACCAGTGAGACCAGGGCCAGGACGAAAAACAGCGGCGCGATCTGGCGGATCAGTTTATTTCGCGGTTTCATGAACGTTCCCTGAAGCGGTAGCCCACGCCCCGCACGGTTTCGATATATTGCCCCGCGTCGCCCAGCTTCTTGCGCAGCCACATGATCTGCACATCGATGGAGCGGTCGGTCACCGGGTAGTCGTCCCCGTGGACGGCGTCGATGATCTGGTCGCGGGTAAAGACCCAGCCGAGCCGTCCGGCGAGAAAACGGAGGATGCGGAATTCGGTGGAGGTGAGGTCCACCGGCTCGTTGGCCACCAGCACCTCATGGCGCCCGGGGTGGATCAGCACGTCGTGCACCTTCACCGCTTCCTCGTTGTCCGGCGCCTGCCGCGAGCGCCGCCGCAGCACCGACCGCACCCGGGCGATGAGCACCCGCGGGCTAAAGGGCTTGGTGACGTAGTCGTCGGCCCCCAGCTCGAGGCCGGTGACGACGTCGCTCTCCTCGCTTTTGGCGGTGAGCATCACGATGGGGATGTGGGCCGTCTTGTGGTCGCCCTTGAGCCGCCGGCAGACCTCCAGGCCGTCCACACCGGGCAGCATCAGGTCGAGGAGGATCAGATCCGGCTGCTCCTTGCCGGCGGCGCGCAGCCCTTCCTCCCCGGCACTCACACCGGTGATCCGGTAGCCCTCCTTCTGCAAATTGAAGGTCAGCAGTTCGAGGATGTCCTCTTCGTCCTCCACCACGAGGATCTTTTCATGCGGCATCTTCTTCCTCTCGGGCCCGCCGGCTGAGAGCCGCAGGCTGATCCGACTGATTTACCAGGACATCCTACTGGCGGAATGTTAATGTACCGTGAATCAGCGATCAAATTCATATGACATGGGCCGCTGGAGTCGATTGACCCCCTGCAGGCATCACACTATATTAAACAAAGCGCTAACGATACGCTATTTCATGATGATCGTCGGCCCTGCCCGACTGTGCCGGATGAAACGATGGGCAAGCGTAAAAATCCCCCGGGAACAAACCTTCACCTTCCGGGCCTCAACCACCCGGGCGAAGGGGATGCGCTGTTCCAGACCGCGCCGGTGGGGCTCTGCTACCTCGACCGGGGCCTGCGCTTCCTCCAGATCAACGACAGCCTGGCCCGTCTCGATGGCCTGTCGGTTGAGGCGCACCTGGGCAAGACCATCCACCAAGTGCTACCGCCCCTGCTGGTGGAAAAAGTCGAACCACTCTGCCGCAAGGTTCTGGAGACCGGGAAGCCGCTTGTCGACATGGGTTTTTGGGGGCCGTCGCCCACCAAACCGAAGGAGGAGGACCACCACTGGCTGCTCAGTCTCAAGCCGGTGGAGGGCGAGGGGGGACAGGTCGGCAGCATCTGCCTTGCCGTCCGGGATGACACCGCCCAGGTCCGGCAGGCCCAGCACCTCAGGGACCGCCTCGATTTCGAGCACCTGCTGGCCGACCTCTCTTCCCGGTTCGTCAACCTGCCGGCCGAGCGTGTGGACGGTGAGATCAACAATTCGCTCGCGCATGTGGTGGCGTTCTTCAACGTCGACCGGGGCAGCGTGGTGTTGCTTTCCAGCGATGAGCAGGAGATGCATGGCACGCACACTTTCGCCGCGGAGGGCCTTTCGCCGTTTCCCACACTCCCCATCGCAAACGATCTGCCCTTCTGGTCCTCGGTGATCAGGCGCGGCGAGGTCTACGCCATGGCTTCGGTGGAGGACCTCCCGGGCGAGGCCGCGGCGGAGAAGGCCTTCTGCGAAAAGATGGGGATCAGATCCACGATCCAGTTTCCACTGCACATCGGCGGCCGAGTGATCGGTGTCATCGGCTTCAGCACCCTCCGGAAGGAGCGATCGTGGCCCGGCCATGATGTGGAGCGCCTGCGCCTGATCGGCGACATTTTCAGCAACGCTCTTGAACGGCAAACGGCCCAGCGGGTGCTGGAGCATCAGGTGCGGTTCGAGCAGCTGGTCGCCGACCTTTCGGCCCGCTTCGTCAACCTGCCGGCAGACCGGGTGGATCATGAGATCGAGATCGCATTGAAAACCGTGGTGGAGTTCCTTGGTGTCAGCCGCGGCGCGTTGATGGATTTCTCAGCTGACAGGGCGCAGTTGAGAGTGAGGCATGCCTATGCCGTGAAAGGGGTTGAACCGAACCCCCCGACACTGATGAGCAAAGCGCTCCCCAATTTCACGCGGGCCGTGGCCAGGGGGGAACCGTTCCTGATCACCAAAGACGAATGCCCTGCCGACTGGGCCGAGGAACGGAGATATGTTGAGCAATCGGGGATCAAGTCGAACCTCACCATCCCGCTCAAGATTGGTGGCGTGCTCCTCGGTGTGCTCACCTTCGGCTCATTCGACATTCAGCGGACATTTTCCGCCGAGTTCATCGAACGTCTGGCCCTGGTGGGCCAGACGTTCGCCAATGCCATCGCCCGGCAGCGGGTGGAGCGGGAGCTGAGCCGCAGCCACGGCTTTGAGCGATTGATCACCGACCTCTCCTCGCGGTTCATCAATATCCCGGCCGGGGAGGTGGGCGGGGAAATGGACAATATGCTGCGACTGGTGATGAAGGCTCAGGGACTGCAGCGATGTGAAATCGGTGTCTTCTCAGAAGACGGCACGATACTGAAGATCGTCCAGTCCTGCGTGGCCGAGGGGTTCAGGCCGGCCACCGATATGGATGTGACCATGGGCTTGCCCTATTTCACTTCCACGTTGATCAGGGATGGGATGTTCCGCCTTCCCAATGCGGCCGCCCTGCCAGAATCGGCGACCGAGGAACGCTGGTACGTCGAGCACTTCCGGATAAAGTCAAACCTTTCCTTCCTGCTCAACATCGGGGAGACCATGCTGGGTACCATCGCCTTCAGCACTGCAGCGGAGCGGGAATGGCCGGACCCGCTGGTGGAGCAGCTGCGCCTGGTGAGTGAGATCATCGCCAATACCATGGCCCGGCAGATCCGCGAACAGGAAATCGAGCGGCTTCGAAACCAGCTGGAAACCGAGAACATTTACCTCCGCGAGGAAATAAGCCTCGAGCACAGCTACGAGGAGATGGTGGCCCAGAGCCGGGCGATGAAGGCGGTGATCCGGCAGGCGGAAAAGGTCGCCGCCACCAACAGCACCGTCCTGCTGATGGGAGAGACCGGCACGGGCAAGGAACTGCTGGCCCGGGCCATCCACGCTTTCAGCGGCCGCCGGGAGCGGATAATGGTCAAGATCAACTGCGCCGCCTTGCCCTCCACCCTGGTGGAGAGCGAACTGTTCGGTCGGGAGAAAGGGGCTTTCACCGGCGCCCTGGCGAAGCAGTTGGGGCGGTTCGAGGTGGCCGACGGGTCGACCTTACTGCTGGACGAGATCAGCGAACTGCCCCTGGAACTGCAGGGAAAGCTGCTCCGCGTCCTCCAGGAAGGGGAGTTCGAACGGCTGGGCAGCTCGGAGACGGTGAGTGTCGATGTCAGGGTGATCGCGGCCACGAACCGGAATCTTGAGCAGGCCGTGGGCGAGGGCCGGTTCCGCGAGGATCTGTTCTATCGTCTCAACGTATTCCCGATCATTCTTCCCCCCCTTCGGGAACGCCGGGATGACATCGCCCCGCTGGTCTGGAAATTTATCGAAGAGTTCGGCGAGAAGATGGGGAAGCCGGTGGAGACCCTCTCGCGCAAGACCATGGATATGATCGTCAGCCATCCCTGGCCCGGGAACATCCGGGAATTGAGGAATATGATCGAGCGGGCGATGATCCTCAACGAAGGTCCGCAGCTTCATGTGGCGCTGCCGCACATCACCAATACGGCCACTGCCCGGAATATGACCTTGGCCGAGCTTGAGGTCAATCATATTCTTGAGGTGCTGGAATCGACCGGCTGGAAAGTCAGCGGGCCAGGCGGGGCAGCGAAGATCCTGGATCTCAAGCCCACCACCCTGGAGTCCAGGATGAAAAAGCTGGGTATCCGGCGGCCAAGGTGAATTTCCCACCCGTCCCCCTCCCCCCTGCAGTCAGCTGTGCGGATACCCCGAAAGAGGACCAGGCGCAAAAGTCCGGGCTGTGGCGGGGCAACCGATGACCGAGTTTCAGCTCCTCGCCATCAGGCGAAAGACCATTACCGCGGTGAGACAGAACAATACCTGCACGGCGAAGAACACGGTTGCGAAGCCCAGGAGTTCGGCATGACCGAGGAGTGTGGCAGCCACTACCACGGCGATGGCCACATTACGGCATGAAAATTCCATGATAAAAGCGAAGCGGCCCCCCCTGTGGATGCCGGTAACCCGGGCCACCCCCCATCCGAGGATCATGGCCAAACCCGTGAACAGAGCAGCGAACAGGACTGTGGTTGCGGTCCAACCCGTCAACTGTTCGGTTTGGTCCCGGAGAATGATCACCACCACGGCGATTATTGCTAGTACGCTGAGAAACCGGAGCGGGGTACCCAACCGTGCGGCGTGATCCGGGCAACGATGACGAACAGCCATCCCCAGGCTGACCGGCAGGAGTACCAGCAGAAAGAGCTGCCCCATCATCGTGAGCACCGGGATCTCTACCGGCACGGTTTCACCCAGGCAGAACCGGAAGCCGATACGGGCGATCAACGGCAGAGTGATGAACGCGGCAAGGCAGGAAACCGTGGTCAGCGAAACGGACAGCACCGTGTCCGCCCTGGCCAGCGAAGTGTAAAAATTGGAGATTGCCCCCCCGGGACAGGCGGCGACGAGGATGATCCCTCCGGCCAGGTGAGTGGGCAGGTCGAAGGAGAGCACCACCGCGGCCGCGGCCAAGGGGAACAGGACCATCGGCGCCAGGGTGCCCGCCACCAGCGGTTTTGGCGCAGTGAGCACCAGTCGAAAATCAACGAGATTCAGATCAAGGCCGACGACGACCATTAGGCCGATGACCACCGCCGGGATCGCCAAGTCTACGAATACAGCCATATCTGATACCAATCGAAAACATCGCTCCACCGGTTCGCGCCGTGTATCAAGAGGCTATCACGGTATCTCACACCCGTCCAAGTGCCAAGCCTGACCTCGAACAGGCACTGCCGCCAGCAATCCGGCCTGAAGATACCAGGGCTTCGGGGGCCGCATTGAACGCAAGGCATTTTTATCCCAACACATCCCGGCGGCTCTCACAGGACACCGGGCCGATGGCGGCATTTAGGGAAATTACCGAAATGTCGCGGTAGGCCATGCGGGTTTTAGATCCTTGACTGGCTCTACTA